>DAORUN010000037.1:0-25546 GCA_035433205.1 Thermoflexales bacterium
GGGGTTGTCCTGCGTCCCGCTTTCTCAGGAGGAAAGAAAACATGAAACCCACATTTAGATGGATGAGCGCTCTTGCCGCAACCGGGTTGCTGCTGGCCGCCTGCACCGGCGCCGCCGCCCCAACCGTTGCCCCAACTGCCGCCCCAAAGCCAACCGATGCGCCAAAACCCGCCGCGACGCAAGTGCCGCCCACGCCCGTGCTGCCCCGCATTGAGGATGTGAAGCGCGACGCCAGCAAGCCGCTTGGTTCGCCAGAGAATCCCATCATCATGGCGCTGGCCCCATCCAGCACCAGCCAGGAATTGCTGGTGACGGGCGACGCCATCGCCAAAGAGATGAACACCTACACCGGCTTGACGATCAAGACGATTGTGCCCACCAGCTACGCTGCGTTGATTGAGGCGATGGGCGCGGGCAACGCGCAAATCGGCTGGCTGGCCCCGCTGCAATACATTCTTGCCAAGCAGAAGGGTTATGCGGATGTGGCGATGGCCACCCTGCGCATCAACGCCAAAGACAAGCAGTTGCACGACCATTACGGCATGCAATATCTGGCCAACAAGACCAGCGGCTTTAAGCAGTTCTTTGATGACGCCGCCAGCAAGTCTACCGCCGACGCCGCCACCGCGCTCAAGCAGTTTGATGGCAAGATCGTGTGCCTGACCGACCCGCTTTCTGCGTCTGGCTATGTCTTCCCGATGGGTGTGCTGGCTAAGGCGGGCGTGAAGCCCAGCAAAGTTGTAGAGACCAAGGCGCACCCCACCACCGCGCGAACGCTGTATGCGGGCGGCCAGTGCGATTTTGGCGCAACCTACATTGACGTGCGCAACGAGGATGCCAAGCTGATGCAGGACCTGCCCGATGTGATGGACAAGGTGCAGGTGATTTGGCGCAGCGACGAGTTCATCCCCAATGACAATGTGAGCCTTGCCACCAAGATGGATGCGGCCACAAAAGCCAAGCTGGTGGATGGCTTTAAGAAGCTGGCAGAGAGCGAGACCGGCAAGAAGTCCCTCAAAGCGGTGTATAGCATTGATGGCCTTAAGACGGTGGATGACACGTTCTATGATGAGCTTCGCTCCATCCTCGCCGCCGGCGGGATTGATGTGAGCCAATTGGTGAAGTAGTAGGTTCAGAAGTCGGACTTCTGCGCCCAACGAGTTGGGGCGAAGTCCGACTTCTTTTCTTTTCATGCTGCGCGTAGAAAACCTGGTTAAAACCTACCCCAACGGAACGCAAGCCTTGCGCGGCGTGAGCTTTAGCGTGGAGCCGGGCGAATTTTTAGTCATCATTGGGTTGTCTGGGTCGGGCAAAAGCACACTTTTGCGCTGCATCAACCGCCTGATTGAACCCACCTCTGGCTCCATTTTTTTTGACGGCAAAGACGTGACCCAGGCCAGCGGCGAAGAGTTGCGCCACTACCGCCGCCACATCGGCATGGTGTTCCAGCAGTTCAACCTGGTTAAGCGCAGCAGCGTGATGACCAATGTGTTGAGCGGGCGGTTGGGCTACAACGGCACACTCAGCACCACGCTGGGCATTTGGAGCGCAGAGGACAAAGCGAGAGCCATCAAAGCGCTGGACAGGGTGGGGCTGGTGAACAAGGCCGACGCCCGCGCGGATGCGCTCTCTGGCGGGCAGCAGCAGCGCGTGGCGATTGCCCGCGCCCTCATGCAAGAGCCAAAGTTGCTCATGGCCGATGAACCCGTGGCCAGCCTTGACCCCGTGCTCAGCCACAGCATTTTGGGCTATTTGGAACAACTAAATAAAAATGATAATGTGACCGTGTTGTGCAGTTTGCACTTTTTGGATTTGGTGCACCGCTATGCCACACGGGTAATTGCGCTGAAAGATGGGCAAAAAGTATTTGAAGGTCTGCCCAATGAAATTGACCGCGCGAAGTTCAAAGAAATTTATGGCGAAGAAGCGCAGGATGTGAGCGCGACGAGAGTATAAAGCTCAGCGCCCGGAGCGTTTGTAACAAAACATGACCTACGCCATTCTCTCCGCCATCCTCCCCGGGCTGGGGCAATTTGTGCAGGGCAAACAAGCCCGCGGGCTGGCGATATTGCTGGCGTTTGCCACCGCCATGATTTTTACGGTGTGGTGGGGTCAGCTGGTGTGGTTTGTGTTCCCGGCCATCATCTGGGCGTGGAACATTGCGGATGCCATCAAACCGCGCAAAGAGAGCCTGCCGTTTTTGGCGTGGCTGGTGATGGCGCTGGGGATTGGCGCGGCGGCCACCGAATTTGATTTGGGCGCATTGGCGCGCAACGCCGAGCGGGGGGCCATTATTTTGCGCCCCATGCTTCAGCCAGATTTGTTTATACCCGGCACGCTCACCCCGTCGTTTAACGGGCGGTTTGTATTTGAGGGCATTGCGCAGACGCTGGGCATGGCGCTGCTGGCCACGACCATCGGCGGCATCCTCGCCATTCCATTTGCATTTTTGGCCGCGCGAAATTTGATGAGCGTGAACGCCATCACCCGCGCCATTTATTTTGCGGCGCGAACGTTTCTGAACCTGGCGCGCAGCATTGAATCGCTGATTCTGGCGATTATTTTTGTAAAAGTGGTGGGGCTGGGCACGTTCGCCGGGTTTATTGCCCTCACCATTCACACCACCGCCGCGCTGGGCAAATTGTTCAGCGAAATTATTGAGGCGATTGACCCCGGCCCGATGGAGGCGATTAGCGCGACCGGCGCGACCTGGCTGCAAATGGTGCGTTATGCCGTCATCCCGCAGATTGTGCCGCAATTCACCGCGCTCACCATTTACCGCTGGGATATCAACACCCGCACCAGCACCATCATTGGTTTGGTGGGCGGCGGCGGCATCGGGTTCTTCCTCAATCAATGGATTCGCAACGGCGACTACCGCGCGGTGAGCGCGTCTTTCATCGCCATCGCGGTGGTGGTCATGGTGATGGATTTTGTGAGCGCCAGAATCCGCGCGAGGCTGAATTAACACATGATTGGAATTACACAAAGTTGGCATTTTGGGTTTGCCCACCCCTTCTCCCGCCCATCCTTCGACTGCGCCTGCTCGTTCCTCGCAGTCGCGCTCAGGATGAGCGGGGGAGGAGGGCATACGGTGCGATTTCCGCATTCCCCTCCGTTCGTCCTGAGCGCGAGCGGAGTGAGCAGTCGAAGGACGGGAGAGGTTGGGGGTGGGCATTTTGCGTAACTCCAGATTTAATATGAAACTAACAAGCCGGGTTACAACCAAAGGCCAGATAACCATTCCTCAGGAAGTGCGGGAAAAATTTGGCTTTTTGCCGCATACGCAAGTGGAATTTGTTGTTACCCCATACGGGGCACGGATTGTTCGCGCAAAAAATGACAACCCACGGGGAAAGCAAATTGTGGCAAGCATGCGAACAAGCCGCCGAAAATTGCATCGCACAACCGATGAAATCATGGCTCTGACGCGAAGCGAAACCGAGTAAAACTTGAAGTAACAAAACGAGCATGAAATTATTGCGCTGGCTCATCATTGGCGTGGTTGCGGTGTTGGCATACACATACGCCATCCGCGTGACCGACCCGGATTTGGGGCGGTTGATCACGTCTTTGCCAAAAGCGGAGGATGTGGTTGGGGCGTTGCTCACGCCCGATGTGATTGTGCGAGCCTCAACGACCTACACGCTGGGTGTGCCCGTCGCCATCCCGTGCGGGAGCGCGCCCGCCGCGCCCGCCGCGACCCCATCCAACGGAAACGCCAGCATTACGGTTGAACCCGCCTGCGCGGATGTGGGCGCACCGCTGATTTTGACCGGCCAAAATGTGGGCGCAAACGCCGAGGTGGCGGTGAAGTGGGGCTTGCCAAACGGCAACCCTTTGCCCATGCAAGTGCTCAAGGCGGATGGCAACGGCAATTTTAGATACGAGACCACCGCGCGGCCGCTCACCGCATCCAAAGATGGCGTGCCAGCGGTGCTAAACGCGGCCATCAGCGTGCCATCCAACGCATGGCTGCTTTCACCAACGGTCAAGCTGGTGATGGATCAGTTGTTCATCACCATTTTTATCGCGTTGCTTTCAACCGTGATTGCCTCGGTTATCGCCGCGCCAATCAGCTTTTTTGCCGCGCGAAATTTGACGCACGGCGCGGTGGGCAGCGTGATTTACACCATCACGCGCGGGGTGTTCAACATTTTGCGCTCGTTTGAGCCGCTGGTAATCGCCACTGTATTCGCGCTGATCGTGGGATTTGGCAAGCCGTTCGCGGGCGTGCTGGGCCTCATCATTGGCACGGTGGCCTCGCTGGGCAAAATGTTCTCCGAGGCGGTGGAGGACATTGACATGGGCGCGGTGGAGGCGATCACCGCGACCGGGGCGAACCGCGTGCAAACGGTGGCGCAGGCGGTTGTGCCGCAGGTGGTGCCAAACTGGCTGGCCTACATTTTGTATCACTGGGATATTAACGTGCGCATCAGCACCATCATTGGGTTTGTGGGCGCGGGCGGCATTGGCGAGTATTTGCAAAAACAAATTGACACGCTTTCGTATCACCAGGCGGGCACGGCCCTGCTCTCCATCATTTTGGTGGTGTGGTCGCTGGATTTTCTCAGCGCGCAGGTGAGGAAGAGGTTGATTTAGACAACGTCAATTTTGGATGAGTTTGTAGTGCGCTCAGAAGTCGGGCTTCTTGCCAAAACCTTAGCAGCCCGACTTCTTAACCGTCCCCAATCACGCACGATTGAGGTGAGATTCAGGCGAGCGTATTCCACGCAAAAAGCCAAATTAAAACCCCGCCAAAAATGGCGTAGCTCACCCATGGAAGAATGCCGGCGAGAACGATGCCAATCAAATATAGCCCATTTGCAATGACGTAAACAGGCAAAACCTGGTGCACCATGCCAGAGGTGATTGCAGTGTGGCATAGCTCGGGATGTTTGTATAAATAAAAGGTGACCACAAACCCGGTCAGATTAGCGCCAATTAAATTGACGCCATAGGCAACGATGGGGATTGGCTGAAGGGGATATTTGCCCAATAATGAAGTGGGAAAAGGCATGGTGCTGACAAACAAAAGCCAAATCAGCGTAATTAAAATGAGTGTCCCATCAACCTGTTTGATGTTGCGGGATATGCTGTGATTTGCAACCCAATACAACCCCACCACAAAAAAGCTCAGGACGTAGTTTGCAATTTGCGGGGTCAGCTTTATCAGCGCCGCGCCTAAAGATTCATAGGCCACATCTGGAATTTTGATGTCCAGGATGAGCAAAGTGATGACGATGGCGAACACGCCATCTGTAAAAGCTTCCAGTCGTTGTTTGTTCATGCCCCCAAGAATAACGCGGGTTGCTCAATCTTTTTCTAAAATCCAAACCCCATCGTTTTGCACGCATTCAACACGGCTTCTGTTATCCTCTCGGCTATGAACCGCCTCTCGCAGGTTGCCCGCGCAGAAGACATCTTCCCGCCATATCGCGGCACACCCATCGGCTTGCTGCTGGAATATCACAATCTTGGCCGTGTCTTGGATGCATACACGTCTGCACAGTTGCTCATTGGCATGTGCATGGACAACCGCAAACATTTGCGCATACCCGATAACTTCAGCTACATCATCCGGTCTGGCGGGGCCAATTTGAGATACAGCGAATTCAAGGTGTCATACGCTATCGCGGTGGGCGGGGTCAGGCACATCGCGCTCATCGGCCACACCCATTGCGGCATGGTCAACCTAGTGGCGCGGCGCGAGGCGTTTATCAACGGCCTCATCGCCAACGCGGGATGGGAGCGCGAGCGGGCCGAGGAGCATTTTGCCAACTTTGCGCCCATGTTTGAGATTGACAACGAGGTGGATTTTGTGCTGAGCGAGGCCGCGCGTTTGCGCCTGCGCTACCCCGGCGTGCGGGTCGCGCCCATGATTTACAAAGTGGAAGACAATTTGCTGTATCTGGCCAAGGAAAACTAAGGCGGCGATGGGAAATCTATCATCGCCGCCTCAAATGAATACCGATTGAAATCTACCTCAACATAGGTTTCATCGTCAAAATGGCGCAAACCCAAAAGCAACGGCAGATGCTTTAAGGATTTTGCCTTATATGCAAAAGAGTATGCGATTTTGAGATGAAAAACGATTACATCGCAATGTAAGTTTTCACCCAGCTCAATTCCTGCGCCCAGCGCAAAAACTCATTGTGTGTGGATGGGCTGGCTGGCGCATGCGCTCGCTCGCGCAGAATGCGTTTTGTGGTGGTGAGGTGTACCCGCGCGTTATCCAAAGAAATCTTGCACAACACGCCCGCTTGTTTAATGCTCCCCTCGGCCTGCGGGCTGAGCCACGCCAGAAAAACCTGTGTTTGTTTCCATGTGAGGTGCGCCCGCAAACCGGCCAATCCGTCGGCGGTGAGCCAGCCGCTGGTCAGCCACTGCTCAAACAGCGGGCGCAGGGCGGGTTTGCATTCGGCCAGCAAGCTGGCGGGGTCGCACGCGCCCCCGCGCTGATGCGCCAACACGCGCTGGGCGCACTCGCGCGTTTGCGCGTCTGGGCTGCCCAGCAATTTTACAAATGGCTCCATGCGCTCGCGCACAAACGGATGTTTTGCCAGCGTTTCGGCCACATCGCCCAGAATATTTTGGGCAATGGCAAACGCCCACAACTCAGCCGCCACGCGTGGCGAGAGCAAATGAAGATACACGGTTTCCTCGCCTGCCAGATAGTTCAGCGTGTCATGCAGATATTGCCCCGCGCGTGTCTCATACTTTTGCAAAAGATGCGCGAATGCCAGCCATGCGTTGACACACGCCAGCTCATATCTCAAATCCATGCTGGTCAGGGTCGCGCGTATGCGCATCAGCTCTGCCTCTGCCAGTGTGAGTTCATGGCGCGTCGGTTTGTCCATCAACCAAGACGCGACCCGAAAGACGATATAGGCGGTGGCGTTTGCGGGTGAATGGGCATCGCGTCGGCTGGGAAATTCCTGCCAGATTTTGTCTGCCAGCGCCCGGAAGTTTTGCACGTCGCGGGCGCCGCGCGAGGCTTGCAACAAACCAAAGTAAGGCTCTGTCCAAAATGACCACACCGATGCTGACTCGTATTCCTGCAGCATTCTGCCAAAGCGTTCCGCGCCGTCATCATCGCCCGTCATGCGGCAATAATCCATGTGGCGGCGCAGCATAAACTCGCGCAGGTTATACGGTTTGTCCGCAGGCAAAGCGCGTTGCAAAAGCGCGTCTACTTCGCCCAGCAGCGGGCGCGTCTCGCGCCAGTGACCCGCATCAATCAAAAACCAAAGCAGTTGATAGGTGTTCCATGCCAGAGAAAGCGGCCCCATCCGTTTGAGCTGGCTTGTGGCAACAAGGTCTCTGGCGCTGGCGATGGCCTGCTTGTTGCGGCCAGATGTGTTGTAGCCCCAGTTTTTGTAGCGCCATGCCCGCAAATACGATTGTGTCGCGCCCGCGTCTTGCAAAATATCCATCGCGCGTTGAATATCAATCAGGGCCGCCTGATGTTTTTCCACCCCGCGATACATGTTGCCGCGCACCAGCCAGAACTGCGCCTGCAAGCGGATGGGCAGCCGGGCCAGCTCTTCATCGGTCATCTCCGGCATTTCGGCCTGCGCTTCAAACATGCGCTCTTCGGAGGTGAGCTGCATCACCCGTTCTATGCTGGCCCACACAAAACTCTTTTCGTCTCCGCGCTGGCGGGCGATGTGTTGCGCTTTTTGCAAAAGCTCCAAAAATCCCTCTTGCATGGTCATGTAGCCGTGGCTTGCCTTCGCGATCAGCAGCATCGGCTCGCCCTCCACCCACTCCACCGGCAAGGCATCCAGATGACGCTGCAAGGCCAGCGCGTCCGATTCATCCAGCCATTCCCAAATTTGCGCCTCTACCAGAGCGCACGCCGCCGGGCAATGCCCGCCCGCCGCAAAATGGGCCAGCGCCTCTTGGGTAAAGCCCCGCGCGGCGTAAATGTGGCCCGCCCGCAGGCGCAATTCGCTCACATCCTGCGGGGTGGCGGTGTCTTGCAGGGCCTGCAAAAGTGTTTCACGGATCAAGTCGTGGGCGTGCCGCCATGTCCCATCTGCATGATGAATGAGCAAAACCGAATTGCGAAATGAACCCAGCACCGCCGCGCTGTCATTACGGCCCAGCAGGGCATCGCAATCTTGCGCGTTAAAGGTGTGAAGGAGCGCCGAAGCGCGCAAAAGGCGTTGCGTATCGGGCGTTTCTTTGTGCAGCGCGTGCAACACCTGATGCGCCGCGGCTTTGGACGAGAGCGACTGCCCCGGCGCGATCCCATCTTGTTCAAAAGTTTGTATTTGCGCCGAGGCCCCATCTGCCAAATTTAGCCCAGCCAAACAGCACGAAAGCGGATGCCCCTGATATTGCTCCACCAGCAAGTGCAAGGTTTGTTTTTGAGGAGAAATGCCGTGCCGCAACAAGGCTTTTTGGGCATCGGCAGGGCTAAAGCGCAACTGCGATTCATCTACCCGCGTGACGGCCAGACCCGGCGCGTTAATTTGGCGGCGGCTGGTGAACAGAAGAAGCGATGACGCCGGCAAGGCGCGGGCAAATACGCGCAAAATCTGGTTCAGGCTGGGGTCGTTTAACAAAAGGTGCGCGTCGTCAATTACAAAACACACCGGAGCTTGCGCGTTTTGCAGGCAAGCCTCCAGCGCCATGCCCAGCGCGGCATCCACCGCCACCCCGCCGGTTCGGGTCAGCTCGGTAAATCGTTCGCTTTGGGTTTGTGGCGTTTGGGTGTTCTTTTTTTCGATGGAATCAACCGCGCAAATCAGGTTCAGCGCAAGGGCGTAGGCGTCGGACGAGTCCCATCCCGCCACACCCAGCCAAAATTTCAGCCCGTCAAAATCGTTAAACAGGTCAAACGCCGCGCGGGTCTTGCCGTATCCTCCGGGGGCTTCAAAACAAATAACGGTTGGGCGCGGGGCGTCACTGGGCAAAAAATCGGCCAAGTGAAACCGGGCCACGTGCCCGCCCGAATGAAAAAAATGCAGCGGCGGCGCATAGTCCTGAATGCGTTTGTGCAGGTGCGATGAAGACAGCGAATCCGCAAATTGCTTGGTCATGATGCCGCCATAACCAGGTAGCTTTGCGCATTCCTTTCCCTTGTACGCCCGTTACCCGAGAGGGGTGATTTTACTCAATTCAGTAAACGCGTGTGGTTTACAGCATCACTCTGCGGAAGGCTTCGCGGTATTCCACGCGGCCATCGGCCAAAAGGCGAAACGTGTTGGCCCGCATTCGCGCCTCTATGCCAGAGGGGTCTTTGACCTGCGAAACATGCTGGCGGATGGCCGCCGCTTTGGTCTCGATCTCTGCGCTCACCTCCACCCAGAAATTTGGCGCGGTTGGCCCGGCAAAGTAAATTTCTTTTGGGTAGTGCATCTCAAACCCCGCGCCCAAAAGTTCGGGGAAGTACAAGCGGTTGTTTGAGGCCGGAAAGATCGCATCGCACACGGCCATGCCAATCATGCGGTGATCGTTGTGGTTTATCCCCCGCGAGCCGTGATGCAGCGTTTGCGGGTCGGTGGTGACGACAATATCCGGCTTGCTGCGCCGAATTTCGCGGGCAATATCGCGGCGCAGGAGCAGGTCGTTCGCCAGCTCGCCGTCAATGTAATCCCAAAAGGCGATATCGGTCACGCCCAGCGCGGCGGCAGCCTCGCGCTGCTCAATGACCCGCATGGCTTTGAGTTTTTGCGGCGTCATGTCTGGCGCGTCGCTGCCTTTATCGCCGCCGGTCACGATGACATAGCGCACGGTGTGCCCGCGCTTTACCCAGTGCGCAATGCTCGCGCCAGCAAAAAACTCCGGGTCGTCTGGGTGCGCCACAATAACAAGTATGTTCATGAAAATTCGAAATGCAGAATGCGGAATTCAGAAAATGGAATTCAAAATGCAAAAATTAATTCTGAATTCTGAATTCCGGCTTCCGCGCTTACTTCCGTCTTAGCAGCGGTTTGCGCGGCGGGCGGTTTGTGTTTTGGGCAGATGGCGCATCATTCGGGCGCGAATCGCCATCACCCGCGGGAGGGCGCTCATTGCGAGACTCGCCGCGCGGTTCGTTGCGGCGCGGCGGGGGCGGTGGCCTTTGCGGGCGTCCCTGATCGCGCGAGTCGCGCGAGTCGCGCGAAGGGCGCTGATCGCGTGAATCGCGGCGCGGCTCATCGCGGCGCTGTCCCCCGCGCGAGGGGCGTTCGCGTTCCCGGTCTTGCTGGTGGCGTTCCATTTGCCGCGATGATTCTGCCCCGCGGCTGCGTTGCTCTTCTGGGCGCGGCTGTTCGCCGCTGGGCGCGGCCCCATCCGCCTTTTTCTTGCCGCAATCGCAGTTGCCGCCCTCGTGTTTGTCGCATGTGCCAGAGGCGGCCTTTTCTTGCAATTTGCGATATTCTTCCAGCGGCACAAGCTGCTCGCGGTGAAATTGCTCAATCCGGGTGGTCTCGGCCTCGCCAATTTTTACCACCACGCTGTCTTGCATTGGCAAAACTTCAATCACCTTGGCCTCGCCAATGGGCGTGCCAATCATGGCCTTCAGCTTTGGCAAATGCCGCCGCGCTTCCACGTATTGCTCAAATTCAAAAATCAAACAGCAGCGCAGCCGCCCGCACATGCCGGTAATGTCGTTCGGGTTCAGGCTCAGGTTTTGCTCTTTGGCGTGTTTGATGGAGATCGGGCTGAAATCGGTCAGGAACCGTGAGCAGCAGCGCTCCTCAATTCCGCACGCGCCCAACCCCCCAATAATCTTCGCCACCTCGCGCGGGCTGATCTGGCGAAACTCGACCCGCGCCCGATACAACCGGCCCATCACGTTGCGCAACTCGGCCACTTCCACCCGCTCTTCTTCATCGGATGAATACAAAAAGGTCAGGGTTTGGCCGTCAAAGCTGTATTCCGCCCGCACAATTTTGATGGGCAGTTTCAGGTCGGCGTTCTCCGCGCGGCAGGCGATCATCGCCTCAAGCTCGCGGTTTTCGTAGTAATGGCGCATGGCCATGTCGCGCCCAGTCGCCAGCCGATCAATGCGTTTGTAGCCCGCGTTTTTGTCTTTGGGCGGGTTGGTCGTGGCCACCTGCGCCATTTGTCGCCCGCGGGCCGTATCCACAATCACCCAGTTGCCAACCTTGACTTCGGGGAAGCCCTCGGCAGAATAGTGATACACCTTGCCCGCGCGTTGAAAACGCACCCCTGCAAACAATTGGGGTGGTTCGCCAGATGGCGCAGCGGCGGGCGCACCCGTCCACTCTGGCATGTCAAACATAGACGTTTCTTTTACTGGCGTCTCAACCAGAATAGGTTCGCTCATAAGCGACGCAGTATATCGTGTTGGAGAGGGCGCGGCAATACCAGGGCGCATTTACTAAAAGAGCGTTGGGTTTGAATAAAAACAATCCAATAAAAACGTATCAGTTACTTTTGCCCTATTCGCACATCCACCGCAATCGCCGCGTCGTTAATGGCCTTGCCCTGCGCGTCAAACGCGGGCATCCGCGCCCCATCACTTGGGCGATACAACCCAAACTTGAGCGTGTATGCGCCGGGCGGGAGCGCGGGCGGCAGGTCAATCGTATACACATCCCCCGCGATGAGATCGCCCTTGCGCCACCAGCGCGTGCTCAACCGCGGGGGCGCATCGCCCTGCGCCACTTTTTCACCCTGCGCGTTAAACACATGCACAAACGTGGTGTATGGCTCGGCCAGGTCGCCTGTCACCAGCCAGTCCACGCTCAGCCGCAGCATTGGCCCATCTTGAACGGCGTTTGCCCCCGCCAGTTGCGCTTTCTCAAAATATCCTTTTGATGGATCTGCCCTGGGCGCGGCGCGCGCGCCGACCAGCCCCGCCACCAGATATTTTTGCCGCCCGGTGGGTTTGCCCGCCGCATCAAAGGTTTGCAAAAATTGTTTGGTCTCAAAATCCCACGCGCTCACATCCAGCCAAAGATTGCTGGCCTGGGTATAAGTTGGCAGCATGGGGATGGCATACCGATCCGCGATGATCTCGCCCGCCCGCCACTGGCTGGTGGGCAGCATCCCACCGCCGGGGTAGGTGTCTCGCAGGGCAAGTTCCGTCCCATCCTGGCTAAACACGCGCAGCCCCAAACTCAGGTTTTGGGTGATGGGTTTTCCGGCCTGCCAAAACAGCGTCACCACCAGCGGGTCGCCGGGTTGCGCGCGCTGCTGGTCTGCGGCCACGCGGTAGCCCATCCAGCGGATGCCCTCGCCAAAGCGCAGCTCTGTTTTTACCAAATCGGCGGGCAGTTGCGCCTCGGTCAGCCCGCGCGGTGGCCGGGCATACGCGGGCACGATGAACACGAGCGGCGCAAGCGCGGCCAGCAGCGCAAATTGCCCAATATGCGCCAGCGCAAAACGCGGCTGATAAATGATGCCGCCAATGCGATGCCGGACTTCCTTGAGAGGCCCAATGTTTGAGTTAAGCAGGCTGGAGACGACAAACGCCACGCCAATAGCCATGAACCCAGAGATCACCCCAATGCTGGGGAACATCAGCCGCCCCTGGCTGGCGTAGGTCAGCATTGTCCAGCGGATGAGCGAGGCGAGGTTGAGCGCCAGCGCCGCCGCGCACATCAGCCAAACAAGATTCACCGCGGAGACGCGGAGATTCCGAGAAATAAGAGATAAGAAATAAGAAAAATTCGGCGCAAGTTTATTTCTTGTTTCTTCATTTTTTATTTCCCTTCCCTTTGCTTCTCTGCGTCTCTGCGGTGAAAAGAAATAAATCGCAGCGCCAACAAACCCCAGCGCGGCAAACAGATCCAAAAAGGTGTAAATCCACCAGGTCATGGGGATGTTGACCCCGCCAAACAACCCCCAATACGCTTGCCGGAAGCCGGTCCACTCGCCCAGCGCATCCAAAATGGTGATGGGTGGGTCGCGCAGGCCGTCAATCACCGCCTGCGTCCATGTGCCGGTGAAATCCTGATAAACCCGTTGGTTGCGAACATACCACCATCCTGCAATCAGCAAAATGGGCAAGCCCACCGCAACCGCCAGCGCAAACATCTGGCGGATGGATTTTCCGCGCGCCAGGGCGGCCATCAGCAAAAACAGCGGGATGACCGCCGCCAGCCCCAGCGCCGAGGCTTTGGTCAGCGCGGCGAGGCCGATCACGACCCCAATGAGCGCGGTTTGTTTTGGCGCTGGCCCGCCGCTTTGGTTGATGGCTTTTGCGGCCAGCCACAACCCCAGCGAGGACAACATCACCACCAGCGTGTCGTTGTTCACCGAGGCCGAGATATACAAAAACATGGGCGTGAACGCCGCCAGCGCCGCCGCCAAAACCGGCGCCATCTTGAGCGCGGAATTTATAGCGCCCGGAGCGCTTATGACCAACTCTCGCGTTAAGCCATACACGCACAACACGGTCACCGCGCCCATCAGCACACCCATCAGCCGCATGAGCAGCACGGCCAGCGTTGTTTTTTGCCAGGGCGGGGCCAGCTCGCCCTCGCGGTGGATGAGCATGTTCCAGTTGTCGGTGGCATCGGCAAAACCCAGCCGCGAGTGCGGGTTGAACTGGGCCAGCTCGCGAAAGTCATCTATGCCGGTGAGCTGGGCAATGGGCGTCATCAGCGCGTAATACAGCGGCGGCTGGCTGCCATCTTGCTGGTAAAAACCGGGGTTGGATGGGTCTTGCACGATCAGGCCCCGGCCCTGCGCCAAATGTTCAATGTAGGCAAAGTGGCGCACCTCGTCCGAGACCTCGAACAGCGGCGAAGCAAAGGCATACCCAATTCCCATCAATACAAAGGCCGCCACGATAATGAAAAGTGAGCGGCGCAATGCGGGAGATTCTTTTTCCGACATGAAACTACAACTATAATCCAGCATTGGCGGCGGCCTTTTATTTTTATCTGGGCTAAACGCCACTTTTTTTATCTGGCAATTATTCAAAACACAGGAGAAGTAATATTTTATGGTGCGAATAGTGACTGATTCCCCCGGCGGCCTCACATTGGAACAAGCCGCTGCCTACGATATTGTCGGCGTGGTGCCATCGTATGTGATTTTTGGCGATCACTCGTGGCTGGAGCATCAAACCATCACCCCGGCAGAGTTTCATGAGAAATTGAAGACTGACCCGCATTTTCCCACCACCTCTGCGCCATCCATTGGCGATTACATTCAGGTGTATGAGAAATATCCCAGCGATCAAATCTTGTCCATTCATCTTTCGCGCCACCTGAGCGCGGGTGTGGTTGCAGCCCAGCAGGCCGCGCAGGCGCTGTCTCATCAAGACATTACGGTGGTGGACACCCAAAACGTGAGCGCTGGCGAGACGCTGCTGGTGATGGAAGCGGTGCGGCTGGCCAAAGAGGGCAAGACCGCGCAGGAAATTAAAACTGCAATTGAAGCGTTGATTCCGCGCGCCAAACTGCTGGTGGTGTTTGACACGCTGGAAAACCTCAAGCGCGGCGGGCGCATTACCGCGGCGGCGGCGTTGTTTGGCGGGTTGCTGCAAACCAAACCCATCTTCACGGTGAAAGAGGGCAAGCTGGAGCCAATTGAGCGTGTGCGCACAACGGCCAAGGCTCAGGCGCGGGTGAAGGAGATGGCGCTGGCCACGCTCAAGACTTCATCGGACAAACGCTATATTTTGATGCACGCTGCCGCGCACGAGGCCGCCGCAAAATTTGCCGCCGAGCTAACCGCCGAGCTGGGTGTGCCCCCCATGGTTTTGATTGAGGTGGGCGCGTCTGTGGCTGCGCATTCCGGCCCCGGCGCGTTGGGCATCGCTTTCTTTAATTAATCATTACGAATTGCGAATTACGAATTGAATCCTCGTAATTCGTAGTTCGTAATTCGTAATTGGCTTGGAAACTCTCCTACGCCTCATCCGCGATTACAACCTCGTTTTATACGCGGTGTGTCTAATCGCGTTTGCGTATTTCGCCATCACCGCGCTGAGCGCCATGCGCGACCTGCGCCGCGCCACGTTTAAGCTGGAGCGGCAAACGGTGGCGGGGCGGGCCACCGGCTCATGGCTCAGGGCGGCGTTGTGTATTTTGGCGGCGTTTGGGGTAAATGTGGCCTCTGGGATGGCGCCCGCGGCGCCCGCCAGCGCCACATCGCCGGGCATACAACCCACGCGGCCCGCGTCGGTTGTTATTTTGCCAACCTCTGTGCCCACCGCCAACCTGAGCAATACGCTGTCCAGCCGGCTTACGGTCACGGCCACGTTGATGGCGGGCAAAACGGTCTCGGTCACGACGACGCTCACGGGCACGGTTGCGCCGGGGACGCTCACGCCGCGTCCAACGCAGACAGCCGCGCCCGCGACCACGACACCCATCCCCACGCCCACCAGCGCGCCCGTGGCCGCGCCCGCGCAAGGCTGCGGGCCAGATGCGCAAATCACCGACCCGCAATCGGGCGGGGTGGTGCGCGGCAAATACGTGGTGCGCGGCACGGCGGTGGTGGAAAATGGCGGGTATTACAAATTGGAAGTGTTGGTCCCGGGGGCGCAGCAATGGTCGTTTATCAACCGCGGCGAGCAAAGCGTGCAAAACAATGTGTTGCTGCAAGGGTTCGACTTCAACGGCCTGCAACCCGGCGCATATCAGTTTCGCCTGGTGGTTGTGAAGCAAAGCGCGGTGGTCGGCGCCTCGTGCCAAATTCAAATTGTGGTGAATTGAGGCGGGCGCAAACGCAGGGCTGCTTTCTTGCGCGATAATTACCCTCATGATTATTCGCGCCTCCGATCTGGCCGATATAAACAATATTGTTGCGCTGGATGCCGGGTATTCCACCGAATCGGTGTGGCAGCTCGCAACCAAAGAAGCCGCCAGCGAGATGAGCGCCGCGCTCAAGCTCGCGCCGTTGCCGCGCCTGATGAAGATTGCGCCGGTTCTGGAGGGCGACGCGCTTCGCCGCGTCATCAGCCGGTGTGATTTTGTGTGGGTGATGCAGGGCGATGCCCCGCGTGATATTTTGGGGTATTTGGGAATGGCGGCGGTGCCATGGCAAAACGCGGGATGGATTTCTTGTCTGGCGGTGGCGCCATCTCACCGGCGGCAGGGGGTTGCCACGCGGTTGCTGGGCGCGGCGCGGGCGCGGGCCAAAGCCGAAAACCTGGCCAGCGTGGTGATGGATGTGCAGACCAAAAATTACCCGGCCACAAAACTGTGCCAGCGCAACGGCTTTAAGCTGGCAGGATATTTGGATAACTTTTACCCAACGCGGGATATTGCGTTGTTATATCAATTAAAAATTTGAAATTAGAAATGAAGAATGGCGATCTCCTCATTTTTGGTTTTCAATTTTTTAGTTTTTAATTGAATCTTGAGCGATCTTATTCTGGGCGGCGTGATGCTGCTCAATCGCATTGTTGTGACCGGCGTGTTAATCACCGCATTCGCGCTGGTGATTTATCTTGGGCTGTACAACCGGTATAGCCGCATCGCCCGCACATTTTCCACCGTGTTGCTGTGCGTGATGGCGGCCTATTTTTTTGATCTGCTGGCCCAGCTTAGCCACGGAAGCCCGTGGTTGTGGCTGCGGTTGCAATGGCTGGGCATCGCCTTTATCCCGGCGGCCTCGCTGGATTTGTCGGACGCGCTGCTCCGCGCCACCGGCGAGACTTCGCCCACGCGCCGCACGGCGGTGCTTTTGGGGTATGCGGCGGGTCTGGCGGTGTTTTTGCTGGTCATGTTCACCGATTTTGTCGCCACGCCGGGAATTTCTGAGGAACGCCTGCCGCATCTAAAGCCCGGTTTGTTGTATTTGCCGTTTACGTTTAGCTATTTTGCCTCGGTGTTGTGGTCAACGTATAACGTGGTCGAGGCCCGCCGCCGTTCGCTCACCACCACCAGCAAACGCCGTATGACGTATTTCATGATCTCGTTTGCGGCCCCGGCGCTGGCCATGTTCCCGTATCTTTTGCCATCCGGCTGGCCCGATGCCCTCCCGGACCTCATCCCCTGGCTGGCGATTTTGCTGGCGAACATGGGCGTGGGCGCGGCGGCCACCGGCATGGGCTACCCGGTGGCCTATTTTGGCGCGTCCTCGCCAGACCGCATTGTCAAGCGCAGGTTAATCAAATACTTGTTGAGGGGGCCGCTGCTGGCCGCGATTGTCATCACCGCGCTGGCGCTGAGCACGCGCGTGGAACGCTGGCTGGGCATAGATGGCCCGGTGCTGGGGTTTATCCTCGCCGCCAGCATCATTCTCTCCGCCCAGCTTTTTATCGTCACCTTGCAGCCTATGCTTGATCGGTTTATCGCGGGTGATGACGCGGACGAAGTGCGAGACCTTCAACATTTTAGCGAGCGGCTGATGACCACCAGCGACCTGACCCAATATCTGGAAAATATTTTGGCCGCGTTGTGTGACTTGCTGCGCGCCCGCACCGCGTTTGTCTCGGTGCTGCGCGAAGATGAAGCCAGCAAACCCACGCACGTGGTGACGATTGGCAGCACGGATATGGAGCAAATCGCGCTGGCCCCAGAGGTGATCCGGCGTGTGCCGCTGCCAGAGTCTGCGCCCGTGATCGTCCCATCGCATGCAGATGGCGTTATGCTGGAGAACGGGCACGCCGAGAATGGAAACAGCATTGGCAATGGCCCCATCGCCCAATGGCTTGGCCTGAGCCAGGAGAACATACCGCCGTTTGACCCCGGCAAGCTGGTGTATTGGAATGGCTACTGGCTTATTCCGCTGCGCGAGCAGGGGGATGGAGCCGGGCGCGGGGTGATTCGGGGCGTGATTGGTTTGCTGGCGCGCGGTTCCGAGCCAGACTTGACCAGCGAGGAGCGCAAAGGCCTGGCTGTTTTGGTAGATCAGGCCGAGCGCGCCATTAGCGATTCCATCAAACAACAACTGGCATTTGCGGCGCTGGAGCGGATTATGCCCGGCGCCGAGGATATGCAGCGGCGCATGGCTGGCGCGCGCAACCCCGCCGCGCCCACTTTGCAAGATTTTGAATTTGAACCTGCCAACCGCATGGAGTTCACCCAGCAGGTGCGCGATGCGCTTACCCAGTTTTGGGGCGGGCCAAAACTCACCTCATCCCCGTTGCTGGGGCTGGCGGTGGTGGAAAGCGCCATGAAAGAGAACAATGGCAACGCCACACGGGCGCTTCGGGCGGTTCTCACGCAGGCCATTGAACGCCTGAAGCCAGACGGCCAGCGCAGCATGACCGCGGCGGAGTGGATGTTGTATAACATCATGGAAATGAAGGTGCTGCAAGATTTGAAAGTGCGCGACATCGCGCGGCGCATCGTCATCAGCGAGAGCGATTTGTATCGCAAGCAGCGCGCCGCGTTTGAGGAAGTTGCCAAAATTGTGATTGACATGGAGCGCGAGGCGCGCAAATCTAAAGTTGATAGTGAAAGTTGATGGTGATAGTATTTCGCCACCACATCACCCGCCATTACCAGCAACCAGCAACCAGCCACCAACCATGACCACACCAGCCAAAAAACGCGCCCAAGAGCGCAAAGAAAAATTCGAGACTTCATCTGGCATACCGCTGGATGTGGCGTATGGCGATGGCGAACAGCCGGGCGCGTTCCCGTTTACGCGCGGGGTGCATCCAAATATGTATCGCAGCAGGTTTTGGACCATGCGCCAATACGCCGGGTTTGCCACCGCGCAAGAAAGCAACGCCCGGTATAAATATTTGCTGGCGCAGGGGCAGATGGGTATCTCGGTGGCGTTTGACTTGCCCACCCAGTTGGCGATGGACGCCGATGACCCAAACAGCGCGGGCGAGGTGGGCAAGGTGGGCGTGAGCATTAGCACGCTGGATGACGCCCGCGAGTTGTTTGATGGCATCCCGCTGACAAAAATCAGCACCAGCATGACCATTAACGCGCCAGCCACCATTTTGCTGGCGTTGTATATCGCGGTGGCAAAAGAACAAGAATTAAAGACGATGGACGATAGACGATGGACGACTGAAGAGATTGACCATCGTCTATCGTCCATCGTCTATGGTCTTAGAGGCACCGTCCAAAACGACATCCTCAAGGAATACGCCGCGCGGGGATTGTATGTGTTTCCGCCGCGCCAGAGCATGCGGCTGGTCACAGATTTGTTCGCGTTTTGCCAGCAGCATGTGCCGCAATGGAACACAATCTCAATCAGCGGGTATCACATCCGCGAGGCGGGCAGCACGGCGGTGCAAGAGGTGGCGTTTACGCTGGCGAACGGCATCGCCTATGTGCAAGGCGCGCTGGATGCGGGGTTAAACGTGGATGATTTCGCCGGGCAGCTCTCGTTTTTCTTTAACGCGCACAACAACTTTTTGGAAGAGGTGGCCAAGTTCCGCGCGGCGCGGCGGTTGTGGGCAAAGATCATGCGCGACCGCTTTGGCGCAAAGGACCCGCGCAGCCAAATGCTGCGGTTTCACGCGCAGACGGGCGGCAGCACGCTTGCCGCGCAGCAGGTCACAAATAACGTGGCCCGCGTGACGATTCAAGCGCTGGCCGCAACGCTGGGCGGCTGCCAAAGCCTGCACACAAACGGGATGGATGAAGCGCTGCAACTACCCACCGAGGAGGCCGCGCGGACGGCCCTGCGCACGCAGCAAATCATCGCCCACGAATCGGGCATTACAGATGTGGCCGACCCGCTGGGCGGCTCGCATGTGATTGAGTACCTCACGGATGAGATCGAAACGCGCGCCACGGCTCTCATCAAACAAATTGACGAGATGGGCGGCGCGGTGGCCGCGATTGAGCGCGGCTGGATGCAAAGCCAGATTGCCGATGCCAGCTACATGTTTCAACGCGATGTGGAAAGCAAAAAGAACGTGATTGTGGGCGTGAACGAATTTACCGAGGGCGAGAGCAAAAGCGCGGGCGGCAAGTTTTATATGAACCCCTTGGTGGAACAACGCCAGCGCGAGCGATTGGCGGCGTGGCGCGCCCAGCGCGATAACGCGCAGGCTCATGCGCTGATGGACAAACTGGCGCAAACGGCGCAGGGCAAAGACAACGTGATGCCGGTGATGATTGAGTGCGTGGAAGCCGGTGTGACCGTTGGCGAGATTGGCACCACCCTGCGCAAAGCCTTTGGCGAGTATCAGCCGCCAACGGTGATTTGAGCGCGGGCCTTATTCGCCAACAAGCAATTTAACCGCGCCGGCGCTCACGCCAATCTCGGCCTCGGTCGCGCCATCTGCGCGGGTGACCACCAGTTCGCCATCGGTGTGAATGGGCAGGGGCTGGTCAAGGCGCAGGGTCATGCGGGTGAATTGCCCCATGCGCGCCTGCTCAAATTTGCCCTGTGTCCCGTTCATAAACTCCGGGATCAGCCGCAGCATCATGGCCCGCGAGACCTGCTCAAATATCAGGTAGTCCAGCTTGCCATCGTCCACGCTGGCGGCGGGCGTGGTGAGAAAACCGCCGCCTTCGCGCTTGCCGTTGCCAATCGTCACCATCAGCAGGTTGCGGCTCATGGTTTGCGCGGTCGCGCCGTTTTCAATGGTGATGTGGCACAGCGGGGCCACAAACTCGGTCATGATGGTGCGCAGAACGGCGACGGTGTACATCATTTTGCCGCGCAACGCGCTGTTATGCGTAAAGCGCGTCACGGCCGCATCAAACCCAAACCCCATTGTGTTGGTGAAATGCTCGGTTCGCCCGTTCACATTGAGCCAGCCCACATCCAGATTTTTTGTTTTAACCGACCGCGCTACAATGCGCGTGGCTTCCACCAAGTTGCGCGGAATGCCCGCGCTAAAACAAAAGTCATTCCCGCTGCCCACCGGGATGATGCCGAGCAGCGGGCGCTCGGTGGCGGGCAGCGTCATCAGCCCGTTTGTAATTTCGTGCAGCGTGCCATCGCCCCCCACCGAGACGATGCGCTCCACGCCGCCCCGCGCCAGCTCTGCGGCCAGTTTTCCCGCGTGGCGCGGCTCTTGTGTGCTGATCCATTCTGCATCGGGGATGTTTACCGACTGGCGAAGCAGCGCCACTGTTTGCGCGGCGTTGCCTCGGTCTGCCTGTGGGTTGAAGATAAATGCAATGCGCAAGGGTGTGCCTTTTTTTGCCGGTGAAAAATAAAGATGCCCAATATACGCCAGAATTTGAAAAATGCGTCGTGACCAACCTCGCGGGTTGGCCTGCAAAGCCTCAACTTTCCAAAATCTCATAGGCCAACCCGCGAGGTTAAAAAAGCACGTTATTCTTTTGCGGCTTCGGGCGCGGTATACCCGCCCAACGCGCCCAGCGCAAGCCCAATCACGGGCATGGCCGCGCCGCAGCACATGATCTGAAAGAAGGTCACATACTGGGTGAACGCCTCTATTGAGATGTTGTTGTCTGTCAGAAGCTGCATTTGTTCTTGCGAATACATTTGCGGCAGGGTTTCTTCAACCAGCTTTTGGGTTGTGCCATTCATGCCCGCCATCAGCAAAGCGGCGCTTAGCGCCAAAGCCCCAATAAACCCGGCCAGCACACCGGCCACCCCGCCCGTTCGCGCGCCCGCGCGTTTGCTCGCGCTCACGTCTCGCGCGGCAAAATATCCGGTCATGGTCAGGCCGGTCAAAATGATGGATAAGCCTACGAGTTGAAGTTCTGGGCTGGTGGTTTGCTGGCGGGCGATGATGGCCAGCGCAACCGTTGCGCCGCCAATCAGCGCATCGCGCACAATGATTGCGCCCACATGCGCGGGCTGTTTTGGCTGTGATGAATCTGACATGTTCTCGAAAGGGTGAAGAGTGAAAGGTGAAGGGTGAAATTAAAACGCATTCTACCCCTTTCACCCTTCTCTCTTCACCCAGGAGTGGTTAATTGGAGAATGAAATAAACGTATCAGGCTTGTGCAGAAAAAACTAAGCCCGTCATTCCCGCGCAAGCGGGAATCTATAACAAACTCACAAAAACATGTGTAAAAGGGCCGATTCCCCTTGCGTTTTGGCTTGGCGCGTTGTGGATTTCCGCTTGCGCGGAAATGACGACCGCCATTTGTTGACCAACCACTCCTTCACCCTTCACCCTTCAAAGAGTTTGTCCACCGCTTCTTCCAACTGCTTGAGCGTGGCGACTTGCAAAACGGCATCGCACAATGGCGCGTAGGCATACATGTCGCTGTCGCCCTGCCGCCAAAATGCTTCTTGCTCTGGGTTCATAAAAATGACGCGACGGGCGCGGCGCTTGAGCTGCGAAACCAGGTCGAGGCGCGGGTCGTTGTAATTGTTCCGGCCATCGCCCACAAAAATGAGCGTGGTGCGTCCGTCCACCGCGTCCAGATGGTCGCGGCAAAATGTTTCCAGGCTGTGGCCCAGGTCGGTGTTGTAATGGCCGGGCGGCAATTTGTCCAGCGCCAGCGGCACCGCATCCTCTGGCCGGTGTTCGCTGAACAGCGGCGAAATATCCTGAATGTCGCTGATAAAGGCGAACGAGCGGGCGCGGCTCACTTGATCTTGCATCTCGTAAACCATGCGCAGCATAAATTCGGCCACCGGGCGCATGGATGTGCTCACGTCCACAATCACGCACAGCTTTGGCTTCAGGCGGCGGCGTTTGTATTTCATCTCAATTGGCACGCCCATGTTGCGCTGGTTGTGGCGGATGGTGCCCTTCACGTCAAACTGACCGCGATGGGCGTGGCGCTGGCGCAGCGCGGCCCGCGAACGCAACCGCGCGACCAGACGGCGCACATGCTGGCGCAGCTCGTTGGCCTCGCTGGCGTTCAGCGACCCCAGCGGGCGGTTCATCAGGTCATCCATGCGGTTGCGGCGCGGGTTCTCATCCGGCTGGTTGAGCATGTTGCGCCCCACAAACCGCGAGACCTGCTCGCGCATGGCCTCGGCGTTGGCCTGCACCGTCTCGCGCACTTCCTGGCGCCCGTCGCTCTCCATCCCCTGCATTTTGAGCTGCTTCATCAACGCCTCAATCGCCTCGCGCAACTGGGCGGGCGTCAGGCCCATCTCGCGCAACATGCGCTCGGTCAGCCATTTGCGCATGGCCTCGTTGCCCTGGTTTGCGCTCTTAAAATGCACCCCGGCTTGTTTGGCGTGTTGCTGCAAATCTTCGGCAGATGGCTTCTCGCCGTTCGCCAGCATGCGCATCAATTCTTGCAATTGCTGTTTGAGGGCATCCAGCGCGTTCTGCAACTGCTCTTGCTGTTCGGGCGTTAAATTTTGCGGCGGCTGGTAGTCCTCGCCCTCGTTGCCAAAGAACAAAGGGAACACTTGCTCAAACTTCGCCACATCCGCCGGCTCTTTTACCAGCGTGGCCCGCAGCGCATAGCGGAACATGGCGCGATCCAGCACCCCCACCGCTTCCACGGCGCGTATCGCGTCTGCGCTCTCGGCCAGCGAGACCCGCGCCCCGCCCGCGCGGAGGGCGGAGATGAAGTTGACTATTCGCTCGTCCATTTTTGGTATTAAGACGATAGACCATAGACGATGGACGATGGGATAAATCGTCTATCGTCTATCGTCCATCGTCTGTTTGCCAGAGCGCAACGCCCGCTTGGCGCGCTGGATGTCGGTCTCGTGTTTCAGAATCACGCTCAGCGTATCGTTGAGGGTTTTCTCATCCAAATGTTGCGCGTGAATGGCGACCAACGCCTTGGCCCAGTCCACCGTCTCGGCCACGCTGGGGCTTTTTTTCAAATCCAGCGTGCGCAGGCGCTGGGTAATATCCACAATTTGTTTGGCAATGGATGGGTTTAAGTCGGGCGCGCGCATTTTGACGATGCGCATTTCGGTCTCAGCCGAGGGGTAATCCACATACAAATACAACGCCCGCCGTTTGAGCGCCTCGCTCAGCTCGCGGGTGTTGTTGCTGGTCAGCACCACCATTGGGTGGGTCTTGGCTTTTATCGTCCCCAGTTCGGGGATGCTGGCCTGAAAGTCGCTCAGCACTTCCAGCAAAAACGCCTCAAACTCGGCGTCGGCGCGGTCAATCTCGTCAATCAAAAGCACCACCGGCTTCTCGCTGGTGAGGGCGCGGAGCAGCGGGCGGGGGAGCAAAAACCGCGAGCTAAAAAACACGTTTTCTTCCGCGGCCAGTTGGTCGGCGGCCTCGGCGAGGGTTTTTGCGCCTTTCAGCGTCTCGCTCAATTTGTCGCGCAAAAGCTGGGTGTAAAGCATTTGCTTGGCGTATTCCCACTCGTAAAGCGCCTTAGCCTCATCCAGCCCTTCGTAACATTGCAGGCGGATGAGTTCGCGGCCAGACGCGCCCGCCCACGCCTTGGCCAGCTCGGTTTTGCCAACGCCCGCTGGCCCTTCGGCCAAAACCGGTTTGCCCATTTTCTCGGCCAGGTAGACCGTGGTCGAAATTTCATCGGAGGCCAGGTAGTTCTGGCCGAGCAAAGACTCTGTGACGTGTGAGACCGAGTTGAACATGAATTAAGTTTCTCCGTGCAGGGGATTATCGGGCATTGAGGTGAGGCCGGAAATTTTTAGTTTTATGGCCTCAGATAATTCCACAAAATTTTGATTTATATTTGAGCGCAAGAATTATTGGTTTGCATTTGTCTGGGGATGTTAAATGTTGAAGAAAAACTTCTTGTCGTCAAAGAATCGCAATTTTCTAAAAAATTTTCTTGAGTCACGCTTTAGCTTGAGCGAGATGAAAGGCATTGCGTTTGAGATCAACGTGCCTCAAGAGTCCATCCCGCAAGATACCTTGCCTAACTTTGTGCGAGAGCTGATTTTGGAGTGCGAAAGAAAAGGGCTTTTAGATAAGTTGATTGAAACGGTCTTAAATTATCGTGAAGATGAAGAACTTTCAAAATTACTTACCCAAGTAATAAGCCCAGAAGAAAGTGAGGAATGGAAGTATGCATTAAAAACTTATTTGTCAAAAATGCACGAACGCTATAACAAGCTGATTTTGTTAGGTTCTCCTGAACCAGCGCCGCTGGAGGGCGTTTTTACGGATGTTTGCTTGCTTGACAAATTGACCGCAGAACAACGCGCAGATTTTATAAATGTCGGCAGGGAAATGGAATCGCTGGAGCGCAATGCCGAGCGCGAAAATGCGGTTGCATTTGTGAGCAATCCCAAAGTCAAACACGTGATGATTTTGGGTAAACCCGGCGCAGGTAAAACCACGTTTCTCAAACATTTGGTCATGCTGGCAACGGATGGCCAAATAGACAAAGTTCCAATTTTTGTCACTCTTAAACAGTGGTCCGATAAAGAAAGCAGTTTTAGCGTCAAAGGGCTGCTTTTATTTATGGCTGAGCAATTTGACATCTGCGGTTTCCCCGACGCGGATCTATTTATTGAATACATTTTGCAAGAAGGCCAGGCCTTGGTTTTGTTAGACGGATTGGATGAGATTAACCAGCAGGATGAGAATGGCAAAGAGCTGAGAAACAAAGCCATCAAAACAATTGAGGATTTTGCGGTTAAATTCGACCAATCTAAATGCGTGATGACATGTCGCGTGGCGGCGAATGAATATCGGTTTTTAGACTTCAAATATGCTGAAGTGGCGAACTTTACCCCTGAACAAGTCAACGCATTTGCAGATAAATGGTTTCGCAACGACCTAAAACTGCGCGATTCATTCAAAAGCGAATTAAACAAATCGGTCAATCGCGGGTTGCGCAATTTGACAACAAGCCCCATCCTTCTTTCGCT
>DAORUN010000038.1:0-2379 GCA_035433205.1 Thermoflexales bacterium
TTGACTAGGTTGGCAATCAACAAAAGAAGGGAAATGATCAAGACCCGGCCTGCGCCAAACAAG
Organism: Thermoflexales bacterium; assembly: GCA_035433205.1. GTDB lineage: Bacteria > Chloroflexota > Anaerolineae > J036 > Brachytrichaceae > DAORUN01. The sequence goes on from DAORUN010000038.1 coordinate 64, forward strand.
CTGGCTTTGCGCAAAAATTCCAAAACCGAATCTTTGGCATTTGTCGTATCATGCGCCCATGCATAGACCCTACCCTGCCCCATCAACACAATTTGATATGCGCCAGACCTGGCACGACCTGCTGTTTATGCACTGGCCGGTGAGTGTGGATGCGCTGCGCCCGCACATCCCATCAAGTTTGACGATTGACACCTTTGACGGCACGGCTTGGATTGCGGTTGTTTCGTTCCGCATGAGCGGGGTGTATCCGCGCGGGCTGTTCCCTGTGCCGTGGCTCTCGGCATTTGCAGAGCTAAACGTAAGGACCTACGTGACCAAAGACGGCAAACCGGGGGTGTGGTTCTTCAGTTTGGATGCCGCAAACGGGCTGGCCGTGCAAATTGCGCGGACGTGGTTCAGCCTGCCATACTTTCATGCCCGCATGACATGCGCCACGCAAGGTGATGGCATTCGCTACGCCAGCGAGCGCATCCATCCCGGCGCGCCATCCGCCCAGCTAGACTGCGACTATGCCCCAGCGAGCGATGTGTTTGAGGCAAAACCGGGCAGCATTGAGTGGTTTCTCACCGCGCGGTATTGCCTGTACACCTCGCGCAGGGGACGGTTGTTGCGCGGCGAGATTGAGCATCTGGCGTGGCCGCTGCAAATCGCGCAGGCCGAGGTTCGCGTCAACACCATGACCGCCCCGCACGCAATCAACCTGCCAGACACCCGCCCCTTGCTGCATTTTGCCCGCAAGCTGGATGTGCAAGTGTGGGGGTTAAAACCAGCCGACCCGCCCAGTGAATAAATGAGCTTCTTCGCCCATCCGCAGAAAAACAAAAACACCCGCCCCAAAATGGCGGGTGTTTTTGTTTGGATGTTGAAGACTGGATGGATTTCTCGCATTCAGACCTCAGCATTCAGAATTTTTTAGTTTGTCGGCGTGTAAGCATCTTCGCTCACACCAGCCGAAACGCCGGTGGCGCTGCTCTGGTTAGAGTCGTTCTCGCTCATACCCACGCCGCCAGCGGGCGTGTCAATGCAGATCGCCCAAGCAGTCAACTTCCAAGGATACGGATCGCAGTCGCAGTTCTTGGCCGAAGCCTTAACCGTCCATGTGCCTGCCGCCGATGGATAGTTATCCTCAACAACGATGTTCGGGTTCTTGACCTTGGCGCTATCCACCTCAAACCCGCCGCCCACCAGGCTCTTGCCAACCGGGCAAACCGCCGCAATGCTCTTGGTCTCGTTCACGTCAATCGGCGTGCTGTTGGTCACGCGCACAATTGAGAACGTGGGGCTTTGACCCGCCGGGCCAGCCGGGCCGGTCAAACCGATGGGGCCTTGCGGGCCGGTGTCACCCTTGGGGCCGGTGGGGCCAGCCGCGCCGGTCAAGCCGATGGGGCCTTGCGGGCCGGTATCGCCTTTTGGCCCAGTTGCGCCGGGAAGGCCTGGCGCACCCGTCTCGCCCTTCGGGCCAGCCGCGCCGGTCAAGCCGATGGGGCCTGTGTCGCCCTTGGCTCCGCTTACACCAGGAAGGCCCGCCGGGCCTTGCGCGCCGGGAAGACCCGCGCAGTCGCGGTAATCGGCAATATCATCACCGTTTACATCCTCAGTCTTTTCAAAAATGCCGTTGCCATTCTTGTCCCAGCAGCTCAGACCAGCCGGGCCACGCGCACCGGTTGCGCCCGTTGCGCCGGGCAACCCAGCAGGGCCAGCAGGACCCATTGGGCCTTGTGCGCCTGTGTCGCCAGTTGCACCCGCGGGGCCAGCAGGACCCATTGGGCCTTGTGGGCCAGTGTCACCTTTTGCGCCGGGCAAACCGGGCAAACCAGGCAAACCCGCCGGGCCAACCGCGCCGGTGGCGCCAGGTAAACCAGCGGGGCCGGGGTCGCCTTTGTCACCTTTCAGGCCGGGCAAACCGGCTGGGCCAGTTGCACCAGCGGGGCCAACCGCGCCGGGCAAGCCAGCGGGGCCGGGGTCGCCTTTGTCACCCTTCGGGCCGGGCAAACCGGCTGGGCCAGTTGCGCCAGCGGGGCCAACCGCGCCGGGCAAACCAGCGGGGCCGGGGTCGCCTTTGTCACCTTTCAGGCCGGGCAGACCAGCAACGCCAGCCGGGCCGGGCAAACCTTGCGGCCCCATGCAGTCGCGGTAATCCGAAATCCCATCGGCATTGGAGTCTTCGCCTTTGTCAAAGATACCGTTGCTGTTTCGATCCCAGCAGCTCAAGCCGTTTGAGCCATTTGCGCCAGCCGTACCGGGCAAACCAGCCGGGCCAACTGGGCCAGGGTCACCTTTATCACCTTTGGGGCCGGTGGCGCCTGCGGGGCCAAC
>DAORUN010000038.1:2479-12012 GCA_035433205.1 Thermoflexales bacterium
CCTGCTGGGCCTGCTGGGCCTGCCGGGCCTTGCGCACCAGTCGCGCCAGCCACGCCAACCACTGGAGCAGTTTCGCTCACGCTCACACTGCCCAGCGGGAAGATCGCCACGTCTTGTGTGTTGGCTGTGCGAGCATCCTTAAAGCGCAGACCAGTGGCAATTGAAACGCGCTGAACCTGATCGGTCAGGTTTGTGATTTGGAGCGTGCCGCGGCCGTAAAAATTATCCTTGCCGCTAATGTTCACATAGTCGTTGATAACGGCAATCACAATGCCTTTGTTCACCGCATCCAGCAGCGGCATAGCATCGCCAGATGAAGTGGCGGGCACAGGTGTTACCTTTGACCCAGCGATCACATCATCCTGAACCGTGCGCTCTTTTGCGTTGTGAAAGTAGCTGGCCGGGTTTGGGCCAGTTGAAAATGACCACACCGCAAGCTGGGTGCCATACAGGTCTGTGCGGATGTAATTTTTGTCCATCGCATAGACAATTGAGGACCGCACCGCGTCCGGCGCATAACCAATCAGGCTAAGGCGGGTGCCAGGGAACGGAAAGCCCCGATCCAGACAAAAGCCATTGACTGAAACCTCAACCACCGCATTGGGCGGCAAGGTCACCACAAGGGGATCGCCACTGGCATTTGCCTCAGCAGCGGTTGGGGCGCTCGGCGAACTCGCCGCCAGCAACCGCGAAGCCATCGGCCCGCCGGTAATGAGGGCAACCATGATGGCAACCAAAATCCCAATGCGCAAGGCAGGCTTTTGGAAAATTCGCATCTTTAATGATCTATGCATAGTGAAACACCTTTGAACTAAATTTTCTGCGACTGTGTCTGGCGAGGCGCTTTGACGAGGCGCACTGCCACTAATTTTGTAATTATATTCTCAGATTGCTCTCATTTTTAGCAATTAAACATTGTCCATACTAAGGTATGGGGCAAATGTACGCCCTAAAAATTCTTCCCAAAAACAGCTCCATGCGATAAAAAAATTTTCATATTTTTCAGATGTATCCTCTTTTGGCTGCCATCCTTTTATTTTCTGGTTTATTGCCGCCATTTGCGTTTCCGCAGGCAAAACCGGCTCAAACCGCTCCCGTTTCGCTTGTCACTCGGCTGGCAGTCATGCCCAGTTCGCGGGTTGTGGCGCATGGGGATGTGCTCGTGATCCGCGCGCAGGCCAGCGCAGATGAAACACTCGTGGCTTTTCTGGGCGACCTCCCCGTGATTTTTGCGCCAGACAAACTGCGCGGCGCGGGCTTTTTTGTGGCGCGGGTCAAAATTGACACATCACTCCCAACCGGCCAACACATTTTGAGCGTGAGCGCCGCGATCACCGCTGCCAGCGATTTGGAGTATTGCGACAACCTCACCACCAGCCAGATACCCATCACCGTGCTGGCAAACAGGTGAGAACGCGAAGCGGAAAAACGAGAAGCGAAGTGGATGAGCGAGACGGGTTATAAAATGGCCGCATGAGTTTTGATCCGGCCCGCGTTCGCGCAATTTGTTTTGACCTTGATGGCACCTTAAATGATGCGGACGACGCAATGGTTGACCGGCTGGCGCGATGGTTGCCCGGTCATGACCATAAACTGGCGCGGCGCATTGTGATTGGCATTGAGACGCCGGCAACCTGGGGGTTTATTTTGCTGGATCGGGTTGGCCTATCCAAGCCGATGATGGGGCTGCTCAACGAGTATTACCGGTCGCGGATGAACCGCAAGACCACGAGCTATTCAGCTGTGCCCAACACAATGGATGCGGTGCGGGCGCTGGCGCCGCATTACAAACTCGCAATCGTTAGCTCTCGTTGGGAAGCGACCACGCTTTATTTTTTAGACGAGCATCACATCCGCTCTCATTTTTCGTGCATCGCAACTGCCCTCACCTGCAAGCACACCAAGCCCTACCCCGACCCGGTGCTTTGGGTCGCCAGCCAGATGGGGCTGCGACCCGATGAATGCATCATGGTGGGAGATACAACCGTTGATATGCTGGCGGGCAAGGCCGCCGGGGCGCAATGCGTGGGCGTGTTGTGTGGCTTTGGCACAAAAGGCGAACTGCTTCACGCCGGGGCAGATGTCATCTTGAGCAGCACGGCGGATATCCCTGAATTATTGGGGCTTGGAAGCGCAAAAAACCATATGGAAAGCGAGGGCTAACTGCGCCCTCACTCTCAATTATTTAGTCAATATTTGGTTAATGCACAAAATACAGCGAGCCTGAGTCGAACTTGAGATTTAGCGTGAGGGAGTTATTCTGTATCTTCATGTCCGTGGCATTTTCTACCCAGCCCACAAACTCATCTGCATAAGAGTTATTCCCGCAAAACACGTTGGTTAAACGAGGGAATTTCAAGGTCAACCGGGAGCCATCCAACACATATTGCCCCATCGAACGGACACAATCTGACACCAGCGCCACGCGCCCGCCGGGCAAGAAGCTCAAGGTGTAGCTGGATAAACGCGCATTGGTTATTTTCGCGCCTTCCTCGCCCACGCGCAAACGCCAGCGCCACACCTGCCCCATGAGCGGATTGGCGGCTGGTTTTGCGCCCGCTTTGCTAAAGCTCATCACCCCGGCATCGTATTTAACATCCAAATACAAGTGATCGCCCATCACGATATAGCCGGTCGCGTCATTCAGCAGGGCCATAAACGTTTTGCTCAGCGAGCCAGCAACGCACCGCCCGGTAGATGCCGCGCCAATGCTCATATCCAGCCGGTTGCCGTTCGCCACATACGCGCCTTTGCCCACATTGCAATCTGCGCGAAAAGAAAATCCGCCATCGCTGTTAAAGGCAAACGTATATTGGGTGGGGTCTTTGGGGGTGATGGATTTTCCGGTGGATGAAATATGCCCATCCCACTGCCAGAACTGGGTGGGCAGTTTTGTCTCGGCGGGTTGAGAAGCCGGGTCGCCCGATGTGAACACCATCGCCCCAAGATCCATCGCCAAATTGATGACCAGTTGATCGTCTTGCACGCGATAACCCGATGCATAAGACAAATCGCGCGTAAACTCACTCACCAGCGAGGGCGACTCGCAGCGCAACGCCCCAACAGAAAAACCGTCAATGCGCAACGCCTCATCGCTGGCGGTAAATGCAGAGGTAACCTGCCCGCAATCCCCATCCACCACCACAACGCCTTCTTCAAACTGGATGGTGTAATTGGCCGGGTCTGGCACCGTTATTCTTGAATCGTTATAACCCACATACTGCCGCCACTTCCACACTTTTTGGGCCAGCGCCGCGGGAACCGTCCCCGCGGGCGGCGTTGAGGTTGGCGTTGGCGCTGGCGGCTCTTTCGCCAGCGGCAAAAAGCGCATTTTGCCCGCATTAGAAGTGAGGATCATCACCATCACATCGCCTTCGCGGGTGAAGGCGCGTGTTGCCAGCAACCCGGTTTGAAACGACTGCGAGACCGATTCTTCCGAGCAATCTTTTGTGGCCGAAAGCCGTCCCACAAACAAATCGTATTCGCTCTGGCGATACGTTCCGGTGTACGTGTTGCAATCCGATTTGCCCTGCACACGGTTGCCGCGCAAAAACTCAATCGTGTAATTTTCGGGCGATGGCACGGCAATCACCTCATCCAGCGGGTTTATAAATTCCACCCATCGCCAGGCGGTGCCCAGCAAAGCGGGCGCGGGGTCTTGCGCAAAAGACACCGCCTGCGAAACGGTTGGCGTCGCAAGGCATCCGGCGCACAGCACAATCATCGCAACCAGTCGCCTCGGCCAGACAGAAACGTTGAATAGCGTTTTCATTTCGGGTAAATACGTTACGCAAAACAGGGCCTGATAGTTGCGCAAAGTTCAATCACAACACATCTAAATCCGATGCAACGGCATACGCGCCGCGCAGCAAAACAAACATGGGCAGACCGCGCTCGCGCCACTCCTTGGACGCATTTTCAAAAATATCTCTGGCAGTGGCCCAGTCTTGCGGGTTAGCTTTGGCAAAACGCCCGGCCTCATCAAACAATGCCACAAACCCTTTTGGGGCAATGCCCCCATTGGCTGGCTTGCGCACCCATTCCAAATCGCGGATGCCTTCTTCAAACGCATCCCAGTTTTGCCCGTAACTTTCTGGAAACCCAAACGCCTGCGCGGCAGCCTTCAAAAAACCGGCCTTGTCCGCAAACGCGCGGCCATCCAAATAAAAAAAGGCCTGCCCGGCTTTCTCCACCTCGCGGCGCACGCGTTGCTGCGCGGCAACGGATGAAAAACGATACACGCCGGGCATAACTTTGCCATTCAAAATATCATGCAATCTGTTCATGATTTTAGTTTTTTAACCACACGGATAAATCCAAAAAGTCGTTCATCCCGTTTATCCATGTTAATTTTTATGGAATGATCACCCGCACAAAAGAGGCGTAATGGTCATCGGTGTAATAAAACTCGCCCTTGTTTCCCGCCACAATTCGGCGCGCGCCGCGGTCAACCGAGCCGGGTGTGACCACCGTGTACTCGTGATAATACCCCGACGCCCTGGCCGGCAAAATGCGCTCGCGGTTTTGATACACAACCCCATCGCGGTCATACGGAAACGGGCCGCCTTTAATCACCAATTGCAGCGTTGTCCGCGCTTCTGGCGGCAGCTTGTCTGGCGTCACAACCTTCAGCCCATCTATTTTTGCGGGGATGGGTGTTGGGCTGGCTTTTGGCTTTGCGGTGGCCGATGGCGCCGCGACCGAGGTGGGCAACTGCGCCAACACAGCCGGTGTGGGCGTGAGGGCCGCCGTTCGCGCGGGCGCGGTCACGGATGGCAGCGCGGGCGCGGGCGCAACCACGCTGGGGAACGCGGGCGCGGGCGTGGGTGATGCCGCTGTGCGGGTTTGGGTGAGCGCGCCGCAGGCCACAAAAGCCATCACCAGCACAGCCAACCCAATGACAAGCGCCCAAGGGACGCGAAACTTTGTTGTATTCAAGGTGCTAATTCCAAAGGTGTAGGTGCTATGACCTATATGTTACATGAACGTTTTACAAAAAACTCATCCCCGCCGCCAGCAGTTTGTTGGCGCTGGCCGCAGGATGAATGATCGCCGAGGTCAGCCCCGGCTCTTTGCTGGCGCGGGTGATGGATGGCATGCTCACGTTGCCATCAAACGGGGCGTTAAACGAGCCGGTCCAAAGCGTAAAATCGGCGCGGACAGACAAAATCACGCTCGCGCCAACTTCATTGGGGCGGGTGGCGGCGGCAATGTTCAAGCGATTCTCGGCGGCGCGTTCTGGCAAACCCAGCGCGCTCTCCCATTCTTCTTGAAAATGCGCCGGGACAGCCACGATCTCTGCGCCAAGCTGGGCGGCTTTTCTAAACATTTCGGGGTAAATCGAATCGCAGCCGAGCACAAGGCACACCCGCCCGTAAGCGGTATCACAAATTTCAAGCCCCGCGCCCAGCACATCCACCCAGCGATGCCGCCCGCACACATGCACCTGCGGCTGGCGCAGCAACACCCCGGTTTTTCCAATAAGCACGCCCACATGCTGGCCGTTGTCACGCCCACCCTCCACGATGCTGGTCGCAACCAGCGTGTCTGTGTCGCGCAAAACCTCGCTCAGCATTTCCACCGCCTGCGCCGATTGATGCGCCGCGCGGGCGGTATCCAGCACTTGCCCATACGGCACATGAAAAAGCTCTGGCAAAACGATGAGCTTTGTGCCGCCCCGCGCCGCGCGAAGCGCCGCGTAAACACAATCTTCAATCGCATCGGGGCCTTCGTTGCGCGGCTGGTAAACAGACACGCTCACGGCGCGCGGCGCGGCCCTGCCCTCGCCCATCTGCCCAGAAGGAGCCGAGTACACCTCCACCCGGCGGCTGGCAAACATGTCTGTGCCATCTGGGCGGCGCTTGTCTTTTGCCACGCGCGGAGAAATCTCGGCCACAATCACGGCTTCTTCGTTGGGCAGGGCTTTTGCCAAAACGCTGCCATCTGGCGCCACAATTTGCGATTCACCCGCGCCGTTCAGCTTGTCTGGCGCGGCGTTGATGGACGGCGCGAGCGCGGCGGCCATATCTGGCGGCATAAGCGGCCCAACGCGGTTGGCCGAGACCACCCAAACTTTGTTTTCTGCCGCGCGGGCGGGCGCGTGCAGCGCGGCCTCGTCTCGCCCAAACCCAGCCAGGCAATTGCACAAAATGTGCGCCCCGCGCAACGCCAGATCGCGCGATGCCTCTGGCACAAGGCCATCCCACCCGCCATACAAACCAATGGCGCCGATGGGGGTCTCAATCACCGGCGGCTGTGATTCGCCGGGCGCAAAATGGGCGTCATCGCCCGCCAGCAAAAAGCGGGTTTCGCTCATACCCGCCTGCTGGCCCTGCGGGTCAAACAAAACAACTGCGGCCATAACGCCATCATTTTTGGGGATGGAAAACCCGGCGGCAATATAGCAATGATGCTGGGCGGCGCGGCCCGCAACCGCCTGGGCAAACGGGCCATCCAGCGCCGCCGCGTTTGCCAGACAATCGCCATCGTGCAAGGGCCACGCGGGGTAATTGCACAGATGAGGCAAAACGATAAGCTGCGGGTGGTGCCGCGCGGCCTCGTCTATCATCCTAAGGCTTGCGGCCATATTTGCGCTTGCGTCAAAAGCTGTTTGATATTGAACCGCGGCGACACGGACGGTGTTAAATGGCAGCGACATGAAATTTATTGTTCTGATTTTAGTCTTAAAAATTCAAAGTGGAAGGCACGGGGAATTGCCTGAAAATCATTTCAAAAATGGTTGAGAAAGCTGGTTGGTTTGACATGAAAAAATACATCATCCTCTCTTTGCTGGTTGTGTGGATGGCGCTGGGCGCGGGGAAAGCTCTGGCGCAGGGCGAAGCGCCACCGGAACAAATTTTTGCCGCGTATCCCGCGCTGCCTGCGGCGCAAGCCAAAACCAACACCGGTGCGCGAGACAACGCAGAATGGCGCAGACTGGCCGAGCAGTATTTGCGCGATGAGGGGCAAAAGCTGGGCATTCGCAATGTGGCGGCGCAACTGGCTTTTTTGCGGGTGGCGCGCGACCCGCTGGGCGCGACGGCTGTCTTTGACCAAAAGCACCGCGGGTTGGAGGTGTTTGGGGCGCAACTGCGCGTGACCATGCGCAATGATGGCAGTTTGCGTGTGATCAACGGCGCGTTTATTCAAGATATTAAAACCGATGAACGCCCCGCGCTAAACCCCGCCGAGGCGCGCCAGATTGCGCTGGACGCTGCTGCCAAACCCGTCAAAAATGCAACTTCGCGGCTGCTGGTTTACCGCGCGGGGTTGTTTCAGTTTGTGTCTGGAGAAAACCGGCTCGCGTACGCCATCACCCGCGCCTACAAAGACAACACGCGCGATTTGGTTTTTGTGGATGCCGTTACCGGCGCAATTCTGGATTCCATCAGCGAGACGCCCGAAGCGTTGAACCGCTTTGTGTATCGCAGCTCGGTGAGCGGGGGAAACTTGTTGTGGCAAGAGGGAAACGCCCTGCCCTTTTCTAACCCGGCCAACGTGGTTGAAACAGCCGAGGCCAATGCCTTAATCACCACCACCGCAAATTCATATTACTTTTTTTACAATCTGGCGAATGGGCGCGATTCTTATGATGGCGCGGGCGCGGCGATGAAAACAGTTCAAGCCGCCACATCATTAACTTGCCCAAACGCAAACTGGAACAGCAGCGAGACATCCTTTTGCGCTGGCACGGCGGCTGATGATGTTGTGGCGCATGAGTGGGCGCACGCATACACCGAATACACCGACAACCTGGTTTACGCCTATCAGCCCGGCGCGTTGAATGAATCCATGTCTGACATTTGGGGCGAGGTGATTGACCAGGTCAACGGAATTGGCATTGACACGCCAGCCCCGCACAGAACGGATGCCGTGTGCAGCGTCATCACCAGCGGCCCGCAGCTTGTTATAAGTTCTCCCATCACCATCGCGGGAATATATCCAACGGGCAACTACGCGCAGTTTGGGCCGCCGCCGCCGATGGAGGGCTTTGCGAGCGCGGTTGTGCTGGCGGATGATGGCGTGGGCGCGGCGGGTTTGCCGCCAGATGGATCAACACCGACCACGGGCGACGCGTGTTCTGCGCTGATAAACGGCGCGGCGGTGGCCGGAAAGATCGCGCTGGCGTATCGCGGCACTTGCAACTTTACGGACAAGGTGCAAAACGCGCAGAACGCGGGGGCCATCGGCGTGATTGTGATGAACCATGCCGCCGGGGGAGATGCGCTGACGGCGATGGCAGGGACGAGTTCGACCATCGCCATCCCATCGGTGTTTATTGGGTATAGCAGCGGCGTGACGATTGTGAATCAGTTGAGCAACACGGTGGTTGCAACGATGAGTTCGGCTTTTAGCAGCAGCGATGGCGTGCGCTGGCTGATGGGCGAGGACACGACCTCGTTTGGCGGCCCTATTCGTGATATGTGGAACCCGATTTGCATGAGCGACCCCGGCAAGGTGAGCGACGCCAATTATTTTTGCGGCAGCTCAGACACCGGCGGCGTGCATACAAACAGCGGCGTGCCAAATCATGCGTTTGCGTTAACAGCAGATGGCGGAACGTATAACGGGCACACCATCTCTGGCATTGGCCTGACCAAGGCCGCGCATATTTATTGGCGGGCGCAAAGCGTGTATCAAACGCCATCCACCAGCTTCTCGGCGCATGCAGATGCGCTGGAGCAAGCGTGCGCGGATTTGACTGGCGCGACGCTGACCGCGTTGAACGCCGCAAACGCCATCACCAGCACGTTTGGCAGCGCAATTACCTCTGCGGATTGCGCCCAACTGCACGAGGCGATTGCAGCCACGGAACTGCGTGTATTTCCAACGCAGTGCGGGTTTAGCACATTGCTCAACCCATCCGCCCCGGCATTGTGCAGCGCGGGTCAAATAACAAACACGCTATACAGCCAAAATTGGGAAAGTGGTTTGGGTGGATGGATCACTGGCACGCGCAACTTGGCAAACCCGGCCACGTTTAGCTACCCCGGCTGGGCGCTCTCGGCTTCGCTGCCAAATGGGCGGGCAGGCACGGCCATCTTTGCAGATAACAATCCATTTTGGGGAGATTGCGCCGCGGACGATGAAAGCGGCGTGCGATATTTGCAAAGCCCAACGTTCACGCTGCCCATCACATGGGCATCGTTGGGCGTATCACTGGATCACTGGATCGCCAGCGAAAGCACATTCGATGGAGGCAATATCAAAATTCGGGTGAACGGCGGCGCGTGGGCGCTTGTGCCAGCGGGCGCGTTTGCGTTCAATGCGTATAACTCGTCGTTGGTCTCATCTAATAACACCGACCCGATGGCGGGCGAGGCAGCCTGGACCGGCGCGGATGGCGGGACATACGGCGGAAGCTGGGGACAATCGCAAATGAATCTGGCAGGGCTGGCAAACCCGGGTGATGTGATTGAACTGCGGTTTGAGTTTGGCACGGATGGCTGCAACGGAAATACGGGATGGTATGTGGATACCACGCAAATTTACACATGCTTTGACCCATCCGCACCCACACCCACGCCAACACC
>DAORUN010000038.1:12112-25083 GCA_035433205.1 Thermoflexales bacterium
CAACGGCCACGGCCACATCTACCAGCACGCCAACACAAACGCCGACGGCCACACCAACGGCCACAGCCACATCTACCAGCACGCCAACGCAAACGCCAAGACCCATTTTGATGCGCGCATATTTGCCAAACACGCTGCGAGATGCGCCAGCGGGCTGGTAATATCTCTCAGGCGCAATTCATTTTGAAAAGATATACTTTAGAAAAGTTAAAGTGCGCTAAAATTTGAGTTTGATAACTATTGCAAGGAGCTTTTTATTGTGACATCCTGGTTTGAGATTCGCGATCTGCATGTGCGGATTGCCAACACGGACAAAGAGATTTTGAAGGGCCTCAGCCTGAGCATTGGCGAGGGCGAGATTCACGCCATCATGGGGCCAAATGGCAGCGGCAAAAGCACATTGGCTTACACGCTGATGGGTCACCCAAATTACGAAGTGACCAGCGGCGAGGTGTTGTTCAAAGGCGAAAATATTCTGGAGATGGAAGCCGATGAGCGCAGCCGCGCCGGTTTGTTCCTGGCTTTCCAGTATCCGGTCGCCATCCCTGGCGTGAGCGTGGCAAACTTTTTGCGCACGGCGCTGAACTCGCGGCTAAAAGCAAACGCGGCGGCGCAGAATAACGGCGTGATGCCCGCGGGGTTCAAGGGCATCACCATCCCAGCCTTCACCAAGCAAATGCGCGAGGCGCTGACCATGCTCAAGGTGGATAACTCGTTCGCGGGGCGGTATCTGAACGATGGGTTTAGCGGCGGCGAGAAGAAACGCGCCGAGGTTTTGCAAATGGCCATGCTCAACCCGGAACTCGCCATTTTGGATGAGACCGATTCCGGGCTGGATATTGACGCGCTGCGCGTGGTGAGCGAGGGCGTGAACACCTTGCACGACAAGAATCCAAAGATGGCCGCGCTGGTTATTACGCATTACCAGCGCCTGCTGAATTACATCAAGCCGCAGTTTGTCCACGTTCTCATCAACGGAAAGATTGTGGAAAGCGGCGGCCCGGAGCTGGCGTTGAGCCTGGAAGAGAAAGGCTACGACTGGCTGCGCGAGCCTGAAGTGGCGTAACGCGGCTGGCACAACGCATAGCGAGGAGTACCTAAATGGCAGAAGAAAGATCGCAGGTAAATGTCAACGACGAATACCTGGATAAATATGGCTTTCACGAGGCCGAAAATTACACGTTCAAGAGCAAACGAGGCTTGAGCGAAGAGGTGGTGCGCCAGATTTCGGCGATGAAAAAAGAGCCGGAATGGATGCTCAACTTCCGGCTCAAGTCGCTGGAGTCGTTTGAGACCAAACCCATGCCAAACTGGGGCAGCGACAAGCTGCATGGCATAGATTTTGACAGCATCTATTACTACATCAAACCCACCGAGAATCAGGCCAACACCTGGGAAGACTTGCCCGCCGAGATCAAGAACACGTATGACAAGCTCGGCATCCCGGAAGCGGAGAAAAAGTATCTGGCGGGCGTTGGCGCGCAATACGAGAGCGAGGTCATTTATCACTCCATCGCCAAAGACCTGGCGGACAAAGGCGTGATCTTTTTGGACACAGACAGCGCCCTGCGCGAACACCCCGATTTGTTTCGCCAATATTTTGGCACGGTGATTCCATACAACGATAACAAGTTCGCCGCGTTGAACAGCTCGGTGTGGAGCGGCGGGTCGTTCATTTACGTGCCGCCGGGTGTGCATGTGGAGTTGCCTTTGCAAGCCTACTTCCGCATCAACGCCAAAAACGTGGGCCAGTTTGAGCGCACCCTGATCATCGTGGATGAGGGCGCGCAGGCGCATTACGTGGAAGGCTGCACCGCGCCCGTCTACTCCAGCGATTCGCTGCACAGCGCGGTGGTGGAGATCATTGTGAAAGAAGGCGGGCGATTCCGCTACACCACCATTCAAAACTGGAGCACGAACGTTTACAACCTTGTCACCAAACGCGCGGTGGCCTACAAAAACGCCACAATGGAATGGGTGGATGGCAACCTTGGCTCAAAATTGACCATGAAATACCCCGCCGTTTATTTGATGGATGAGGGCGCGCACGGCGAGATTTTGTCCATCGCTTTCGCGGGCAAAGGTCAGCATCAGGATGCGGGCGGCAAGGTTGTGCACGCCGCGCCAAAGACCACAAGCAAAATCATCAGCAAATCCATCAGCAAAGATGGCGGGCGCACCAGCTACCGCGGTTTGCTAAAAGTGCACAAAGACGCCGAGGGCAGCAAGAGCAGCGTGGTGTGCGATGCGCTTTTGCTGGATGAACACAGCCGCAGCGACACCTACCCTTACATTGAAATTGACAATGACAACGTCAACATTGGGCACGAGGCCAGTGTGAGCAAAATTGGCGAAGAGCAACTTTTTTACGCCATGAGCCGCGGCCTGAGCGAGGAAGAGGCCAGCTCCATGGTCGTATCGGGGTTTATTGAACCGCTGGTAAAAGAGCTGCCGATGGAATACGCGATTGAGATGAACCGCCTGATCGCCTTGCAAATGGAGGGCACAGTCGGCTAAAGTGGCGAAAAAAGAAAAGAGAGGCGAACATCGTGGTTCGCCCCTCTTATTCTTGAGATTGGGTCTGGGTTGGTTTAGAACAGCGCCAGAACAATGGCCGCAATGGTCAAAGCAACCATGCCATACACCAGAATGTTCAGCGGGTTCTTCCAGCTCCAGTGCGCCACCGCGTCAATTGGGTTGCGAGAACCATTTGCCATTTCGCCACCAAACGGGGACTTGCGCATTTCAACTTCAGTTTTCATCATGCCTCCTAAATTTTGCTTTTCTAACTTGTCGTCTATGAATATGATGATAGCGAAAAAGCGTTAGAAAATACATAGTGAACTAAAATTTTTTAGCGGCTGGAGCGTTGAAAGACAAGGTTTATTCGCTCACCCGCCTTGAAATTACAACTTATTTCAAAATCCTCATGGGTCAGCCTGCGAGGGTTACATGCACCAAAAAATGGCAATTACAGCTTTTAAACCACAACCCATATTCAAGGGCGCGCAAATTAACGCAGATGCGCTGAAAATATATTCGGCAGATGACGCCGCGTGGCTGAGCGCGGCGCACGAGCGCGGCGCGGCGGCCTTCAGCCAAATGCCGCTGCCCCAAAAGAATGACGAGCTTTGGCGGCGGGTGGACTTGTCTCGGTTCAAACTGGAGGCCATCCTCGGCTCCATCGGCCAAAACGAGCAGCCCGCCCAACTGCCCGCAGACTGGAACGTGCTGAGCACCCGCGCCAACGCGCCCGGCTGGATTTTGCACAGCAACGGCCACGCGCTGGAATCGCACCTGGAGGCCGACCTGGCAGCCAAAGGCGTGGTGTTCACCAGCCTCGCAAACGCGGCTCAAAACCACCCCGCTTTGTTGGATGAATACTGGATGACCCAGGCGGTTAAGCCAACCGCCAACTATTTTGCCGCCATGCACGCTGCGTTGGCGCGCGGCGGCGTGGTGCTGTTTGTGCCAAAAGGGGTGACGGTTGATCTGCCCCTCCGCGCGGCCACCTGGATGACGGCCTCGCAACAAACCGCGTTCCATCACACCCTGATTGTGCTGGAAGAAGGCGCAAAGGCCACCCTGATTGAGGAATTTGCCTCCGAGAAAAACGACGCGCCCGGCGCGCAGGCCATGGTGAACTCTTGCCTGGAGATTATTCTGGGCAAAGACGCGCAATTGGATTACGCCAGCACCCAAGATTGGGCGCGGCATGTGTATAACTTTAGCAACGAGCGCGCCCTCGTGGGCGAAGGCGCAACCTTGCACTGGATCATTGGCGGCATCGGCTCAAAATTCACCAAGAGCGCCATCGAGGCAGACATGATTGGCAAAGGCGGCACCGCCCTGCTGAGCGGCGTGTATTTTGCGGACACAAAACAGCAATTGCACTACGACACCCAGCAAAATCACATTGCCGAAAATTGCAAGAGCGACCTGCTTTACAAAGCCGCCTTGCGTGATGAGGCCCGCACCGTGTGGCGCGGCAACATCCGCGTGTTCCCCAATGCTCAAAAAACGGATGGGTATCAGGCCAACCGCAATTTGCAACTGAGCGACAAGAGCCGCGCGGATTCCATCCCCGGGCTTGAGATTGAGGCCGATGACGTGCGCTGCACGCACGGCGCGACCATTGGAAACATTGAGGAAGAGCCGATGTTCTATTTGGAATCGCGCGGGATTCCGCAAAATGACGCGCGGCGGCTGATCGTGGAGGGTTTCTTTGCGCCCGTGATTGAGCGCCTGCCACTGGCCGAAACCCGCGAGCGGTTGACGGCCGAGATTGGCAAGAAGATTGGGTAAGACAGAGGGGGCTGGGGGTTGGATGACCAACTCTCAGCCCCCTCTGTCTTTTTACATCAAATCGCTCTGCACTTCGCGCTTGCTCTGCCAAATGGCCCACACAAACACGCCAATGAGCGCCAGCGCAACCAGGCCAATAACCAGGTTGAACTTGAGCGTGACCACAATTGGCGCAATGATGACCGAGACCAGATTGACCACCTTGATCATCGGGTTTAGCGCCGGGCCAGCCGTGTCTTTTAGCGGGTCGCCCACCGTATCGCCCACCACCGCCGCCTTGTGACGCTCGCTGCCTTTGCCGGTGTTGGCGGCTTTGTTGCGCGGTTCATCCTCAATCGTTTTCTTGGCGTTATCCCACGCGCCGCCGGTGTTGGCCATATACACGGCCAGCAACTGCCCGCTCAGAATAATTCCGGCCAAAAAGCCGCCCAGCGCCTCCACGCCCAGCAGCAGCCCAACGATGATTGGCGAGACGATTGAGATCGTCGCCAGCGTGACCAGTTCGCGCTGCGAGGCTTCGGTGGAGATGGTCACCGCGCGGGCATAGTCTGGCTCTTTGGTGTAATTCATGATGGCCGGGTCCTTAAACTGACGCCGCACTTCGTTCACAATCAAACCCGCGGCGCGTTCCACCGCTTTGATGGCGATGGAGCTGAACAGCCACGGGATGGTGCCGCCAATGAGCAGACCAATAAACACCAGCGGCTCGCTCACGCGAATACCGCTTGCCAGCGCCTTGGGGTCAATCTTGCTCACATCGGTCATGTAAGAGCCAAACAAAGAGACCGCCGCAATCACCGCAGAACCAATCGCCACACCCTTGGTGATGGCTTTTGTGGTGTTGCCCACCGCATCCAGATCGGCCAGAATTTGGCGGGCCGGGCCTTCCACACCGCCCATCTCGGCCACGCCGTTTGCATTGTCGCTAATGGGGCCAAAGCTGTCCATCGCCACGTTGTTGCCGGTAAGCGTGAGCATGCCCACGCCGGTCATCGCCACACCATACAGCACATATGCGCCCTGCTGAACCGCATCCGCGCTGCTGCCAGACCAAATAAAAATAGATGAGGCGATGGTGAGCGCAATAACCAGCGTGGCCCACACCGCGCTTTCTTTGCCCAGCGCCATGCCGCTCAAAATAGTGGTGGCCGGGCCGCCGTTGGTGGCCTTGGCGATGGATTTGACCGGGTTGAAGTTTGTGTCGGTGAAATACTCGGTGATCTTGTCAATCACAATCGCCAGCAGCACACCCATCCCCACGCTGAGCAAGGGCCGCCACTCCACGCCATTTGCGTTGCGCATGTAAAAGGCGGTGAAGATGGCGAACACAACCATTGAGAACGCGGCCGAGGTATAAAACCCGCGGTTAATGGCTTGCATGGCCGCGTGTCCTGTGTTTCCGGTGGCCTTCACCAAATATGTGCCAATGATGGAGCTGATTACGCCAATGCCGCGCACGATGAGCGGGAACACAATCCACTGCACGCTGCCAGTAATGGCGGTGATCGCCAGACCCAAAATCAGGCCAGAGACGATGGTGACTTCGTAGCTTTCAAAAATGTCGGCGGCCATACCCGCGCAGTCGCCCACGTTGTCGCCCACCAGGTCGGCCACAACGGCGGCGTTGCGCCGGTCATCTTCTTCCAGCCCCTGCTCCACCTTGCCCACCAGGTCGGCGCCAACATCGGCGGCCTTGGTAAAGATGCCGCCGCCCACGCGCATAAACAGCGCCAGCAGCGTGCCGCCAAAGCCAAAGCCAAGCAGCGCATCGGGCGCAGCCTTGCCAAAAATAATGAAGATGATCGTGCCGCCAAACAAGCCCAACCCATCCGTCAACATGCCCGTGACCGTGCCTGCGCGATAGGCGATGCGCAGCGCCCCGGAAAAGCTCTTGCGGGCTTCGGCGGCGGTGCGCACGTTGGCTTCCACAGCCATGCGCATGCCAAGCTGGCCCACCGCCAGCGAGAACAACGCGCCCATAATAAAGGCCAGCCCGCGCCCAATCGCCACCACCAGAGTGATGGAAGCCGCATCTTTGATGTTAAACGGCGGGGCAGAGAAATGCTCCAGCGCCTCGCGCGAGGGCGGCACAACATACACGCTCAAAAACAGCGCAACGGTCAATACCGCAATCAGGGGGATGATGCTGCGAGCCTGCCGCCGCAAATACGCCTCTGCGCCGGTTTTGATCGCGTTCCACACTTTTTGCATCTCCGGCGTGCCCTTGTCTTCTTTCAGCACCTGCATGCGCAAAAACTGGGCATACCCAAGCCCAAGCAGCGCTACAAGCAGCACAAGGTAAATCATCGTTTGTTCAAGGGAATTGAGGTCTTGCATATTTGGGGTGTCTCCTAATTGGTTTTGACCGAATAACACTGAAAATAGACGTGACGAGACCCTCGAACGCTCGAGAATGTCATCACGGACTTCTCTTTATCTCTCAAGTTGCGCATTCTAAGCGAGAGTGCGCGTTTTGGCTAGGGTTGGAGAATTGCAAAGTTGCGAATTGCGAATTAAGCGCAACATCGCGCAACCGCCTGCGCCAGGATAAACGATAATTTCATCCATGACCAGCGCGCCAAAAAGACAAATCAACGGAATGTCGGCTTTCATCGTGGTCTGGATTGGGCAAATTGTGTCCATCCTTGCCACCTCCATGAGCCAGTTTGCTCTCACCATTTGGGCCTACGAGAAAACGCAAAGCGCCACCGCGCTGGGGTTGATGCAGGTGTTTTTCATCACCCCGTTTTTGCTGATCTCGCCCATCGCGGGGGCAATGGTAGACCGCCACAACCGCAAATTGATGATGATGCTAAGCGACCTGGGCGCGGGTTTTGCCACCATCTTGATTTTGGTTTTGCAGGCGGCGGGCGCGCTGCAAATTTGGCATTTGTATCTCACCGCGGCCATCACCGGGTTGTTCAGCTCCTTCCAATGGCCGGCATATTCGGCCAGCATCAGCTTGATGATCCCCAAAGAGCAGCTTGGCCGCGCCAACGGTCTCATGTCTTTGATGGAAGCCGGGCCGGGCGTGATCGCCCCGCTGCTGGCCGGGGCGCTGCTCCCGCTGGTTCACCTCACCGGCATTTTGCTGTTTGACGTGATGACGTTTGTGCTGGCGGTGGCCGCGCTATCCATCATTTTTGTGCCCAAGCCGCCCAAAACCGAAGAAGGCAAACAAGGTCAGGGGTCGCTGCTCAAAGAGGCGGCGTATGGCTTTCGCTACATTTTTGCCCGCCCCAGCCTGCTTGGGTTGCAAATGGTGTTCTTCCTCGGCAATTTATTCGCGGGCATTGGCTTCACCGTGCTCGCGCCCATGATCCTCTCGCGCACAGGCAATAGCGAGATTGCGTTTGGCGCGGTGCAAACGGCGGGGGCCATCGGCGGGGTGATTGGCGGCATTTTGATGAGCGTTTGGGGCGGGCCAAAGCGGCGCGTGCACGGCGTGTTGTTCGGGCATGTGCTCAGCGGGTTATGCTGGGTTTTGCTGATGGGACCGGGGCGGGGTTTGATCGCCTGGGCCGCCTCAAGCTTCCTAAGCTCATTGCTGGTCGCGCCCATCAACGGCTCCAATCAAGCCATTTGGCAATCCAAGGTCGCGCTTGATGTGCAAGGCCGCGTATTTTCCGCGCGGCGGCTGATCGCCTGGCTGACCAACCCCATCTCACCGCTCATCGCCGGGGTGGTGGCCGACCAATGGCTGGAGCCAGCCTTCCGCAACCAAACACCATTTGCCCAAAGTTTTTCCTGGCTGGTGGGTGATGGCCCCGGGGCTGGCATGTCGCTCATGTTCATCGTGTGCGGGGCAATGATGTCGCTTACAGGCGCGCTGGCCTATCTCTTCCCTGCCGTGCGCAACGCCGAGGATATTTTGCCCGATGCGCAACCACATGTGTGAGGTGTGATGTGTAAGAGCGCAGGACGCGTATTGACGGGTCTTACACCTTACACATTACACCTTACATCGCATTCTTCCGCGCAGACTCCAGCAATGCATCCAGCGCATATTGCTGAGCAAGGCTGTCGCCCAGCGTAATCAGTGGCTGGTGGTTCTCCAGAATCACCTTGCCAAAGTTCTCCACCATCAACTTATACGGGTTATCGTAATGGATGTGCTCCACAAATTCGGTGGGGGTGGCATGAACTTGCTGATCGCTCAGCCGCAGGCGCAACATGCTGTCCATGGCGTAGTTGAACATGGATGGCACAAGGATGACGCCCTTTGTGCCGGTCACAGTCAGCGAGTCGTATCGCGCCGTTTCAAAGCTGGCAAAAAAGGTGGCCACCAATTTGTCTGGAAACCACATTTCGCCGCTCACGCTTTCATCCACGCCCGTTTCGCCAAATACCGCGCTGGCGCTCAGGCGGATGGGTTCCGCGCCAGCCAGCAGGCGCACCACGCTCACGCAGTATGTGCCCACATCAAACAATGCGCCGCCAGCCAAAGCCGCATCGCGCCGGATATCCATCTTGTTGGCCAGCATATACGCAAACGCAGAGTGAATGGCGCGTATCTCGCCAATCTTGCCAGACTTCACCAGCTCAAGCACCCGCCGGGTAAGCGGATGATAGCGATACATGAAGGCTTCCATCAGCGTTTTGCCGCTTTTTTTGGCAGCTTCCACCATCGCCAAAGCCTCGGCATAGCTGGCCGCAAATGGTTTTTCGCACAGCACATGCTTGCCCTTCTCCAGCGCCTTGATCGTCCATTCGGCGTGCAGGCTGTTGGGCAGGCCAATGTAAACCGCGTTGACGCGATGGTCGTTCAAGACCGCGTCATAGCTGTCATACGGCTGCGCATGAGGAGCAAGAGCAGAAAGCCGCGCCGCCCGTTCCGCGGTGCGGCTGCCAATGGCAACTACATCGTGCCCTTTGATTTGCAAAATGGCGGGAATAATTGCTTTTTCGGCAATCCGCGCCCCACCAATGATGCCCCAGTTAATCATGTTTTGAATGCGGAGTTTGAAATGCGGAATTCAAAAAGGGGCCGCCAGTTTCTGAATTCCGCATTCTGAACTCATAGTTCTGCCAGCGCCCCTGCGAGCGCGTCAATTTCATCTTTTGTGTTGGTCTCGGTGCAGCACACCAGCATGTGATCCTTCAACTCAGGATAATCTTTGCCCAAATCATATCCGCCAATGATGTCGGTCTCATCGAGCAAAAAGTCGTTGATTTCCGAGACTGGCTTGGGACACTTGATCACAAATTCGTTAAAGAACGGGCCTTTGTTCCACACGCTAAAGCCCTTCACTTTGCCAATTTGCTCGGCGGCATAGTGCGCTTTTTGGTACGATAGGTTGGCCGCCTGTTTTACGCCGTGCTTGCCCATCACGCTCAGATACACGCACGCGGCGGTCATCATCAACCCCTGGTTTGTGCAGATGTTGCTGGTGGCTTTCTCGCGGCGGATGTCTTGCTCGCGGGTTTTGAGTGTGAGCACAAAACCGCGCTTGCCATCGCGATCCACCGTCTCGCCCACAATGCGGCCCGGGATGCGGCGCATGTGCTCGCGGCGGGTGCAGAAGAAGCCCAAATACGGCCCGCCAAACCCCACCGGGATGCCCAGCGGCTGGCCTTCGCCGGTCACAATATCCGCGCCAAATTCTCCCGGCGGCTTAAGCAGGCCAAGCGAGATTGGGTTCACGGAAACAATCAGCATCGCGCCCGCCGCATGAACTTTCTCGGCCACGCCTTTCAGGTCAATGATGTTGCCAAAGAAATCTGGGTTAGAAACGCATACGGCGGCGGTGTCTTTGTCGAGGTGGCTCAGCAGCGCGTCAAGCGAAACATTGTCCAGGTTCTCATCACCCGTAATTTTTACGCCCGTGTTGAACTGGGTGTAGGTGCGCAACACCTGGCGATATTGCGGGTGAACGCCCGGCGAGACCAGCACTTTCTGGCGGCGGGTCATGCCCATCGCCATCAGCGCGGCTTCGGTAAAGGATGTTGCGCCATCGTAATGCGAGGCGGTGGCGATGTCCATGCCGGTGAGTTGGCCCACCATGCTTTGAAATTCAAAGATGGATTGCAGCGTGCCTTGCGCTACTTCGGGCTGGTAGGGCGTATACGCGGTGAGGAATTCGCCGCGCCGCAAAATATGATCCACCAGCGAAGGCACGTAATGGTTGTAGGCGCCCGCGCCGAGGAAGCAGGCGTAATGGTTTACGTCGGCGTTCGCGTCGGTCAGGCTTTGCATTTCCCACATCACCTCCATCTCGGTCAGCGGCTCTGGCAGATCGAGCTTTGGAAAGCGATATTTTTCGGGGATTGCGTCGAACAATTCGTCAATGCTATTCGCGCCGATGATCTTCAGCATCTCCGCGCGTTCAGCATCGGTATGTGGGAGGTAATTCATTTTCAATTACGAATTACGAATGATGAATTACGAATTTTTTTGATTCGTAATTCGTAATTCGCAATTAATCAGTGCCCTTCCTCGGTTTCCAAAAATTCGCCATAGGCTTTGGCATCCAGCAGTTTGTCCAGGTCTTTCACATTGTCTGGCTTCACGCGAATGAGCCAGCCATCGCCAAAGGCATCCTTGTTAATCATCTCTGGCGCGCCTTCCAGGTCGCTGTTTACCGCGGCGATTGTCCCGCTAATGGGCATATACACATCCGAGGCGGCTTTGACCGACTCCACCACCCCGAACACATCGCCCGCGGCTTTGTGGTCACCCACCCGCGGCAGCTCAACATACACCAGGTCGCTGAGTGACTGCTGGGCATGATCGCTGATCCCGCAGACAATTTCGCCGGTGGCGGCGTCCAGTCGCGCCCATTCGTGAGACTTGAGATAGTGTGCGTGGGTGTCAATTGTGGAACTCATAACGTACTCTCTTTGTGTTGATTTTTGTCTGCGGAAATTCGCGCTGCATCGTGGCGCGCATCTTCACAGAGTCCGTTTAATACCATTTGCATCATGGCTGGTAAAGCTATCTGAATGATACCAAAACACCCGGCCAGAATGCAATACGGAAAACAGCCCGGGTTTTGATTCGTAACCCATATCTTTTAAAGAAAGCTGGCGTTTACACTTTCAGAAGTGGTCGGCCAACAAATAGCGGTCGTCATCTCCGCGCAAGCGAAAATCCACAACGCGCCAAACCAAAACGCAAGGGGAATTGGCCTCTTACACGTGTTTTTGTGAGTTTGTTATAGATCCCCGCTTGCGCGGGAATGACGGGCTTGGTTTTTTCTGCACAAGCTTGATAAGTTTATTTCATTCTCCAATTAACCACTCCGTCCAGTTTTCTTTTTCCACTTTATACTCCGCCCCATGAGCGACACATCCACACAACTTGCAGACAAACTGACCAGCGAGGGCGAGCGGACGCTGGCATTCTTCCGCGCCATCCCGCCAGAAAAATGGGATGCTCAGCTTTACACCGATGGGGCGCAGTGGAGCATCCGCCAGGCGTTTGAGCACTTGTGCATTAGCGAGCATGGCATGAAACGCCTGTGCGAGCAAATTGTGTACGAGAACGGCAACGGCGCAGCCAAAGATTTTGACATTGACGCCTACAACAAAAGCAAAACCAATCGCTTTGCCCAGATGAGCAACGCCGAATTGCAGGCGCTTTACGCAGAAACACGCCAGCAAACCACCGCGCTGGCCCGCAAACTGACCGATGAGCAACTGGCCTTGCGCGGCAATCACCCCGCCATGGGCGATTCATCGGTGCAAGACATCCTCAAGATGCTCTACATTCACAACACCATGCACGTCAAAGATGTGAAGAAGGCGCTGGGATAGATTGCGAAAACAAAATATTTTTCTTGTCAATTTTTTACTATTTTTTGCCAGAATAACCCAGAGGCAAAAAATAATGCAAAACAAATTGACAACGATGATTGCCGCCACCGCGGCGGGAATGCTGATTTTGAGCGCGTGCGGCGGCGCAGCGCCAGCCCTCACCAGCGTGGCGACCTCCGCTCCTGCGCCCGCGGCGCAACCGGCCCAACCGGCGCAGGGGCAACCCGCCCCCAACCAAATAGCCATCACCCCAGAAATACAGCTTTTGGCAGGCACGTTCAACCTCAAGGGCACAGAGCAGGCCATCACCAAAGAACAAGCCGCAAAACTAATTACGCTTTGGCAAAAAGTGAAGGATATTAACGCCCAAATGACCCCGGGGCGCGGCCAGGGCCAAGGGCAGGCTCAGCCCGGCACACCGCAACCGCGGGCAACGGTTGACCCCGCCCTAACGGCACAACTTGACGCCGCGGTGAAAGACATTCAGGCGGCGATGACCCCCGCGCAAATGCAGGTCATCGCCGGGATGAATATCACGCGCGATTCGATGAACACCATTCTGCAAGCGCAGGGCGTGCAAATGGGCGGCCCGCAAAATGGCAGCGCGGGAAACCCCAACGCCAACCCTCCGCCGCAAGGAACGCCCCCGGCGGGCGGCGGCCAGCGCGGCGGCTTTGGCGGCTTTGGCGGCTTCGGTCTGCCATCCCAATGGGTTGACGCCCTGATTCAGTATTTGGGCCAAATTTAGAACGGAAAAGGCAGAAGTTTGAATGCAGAAAATAGATCCAAGCTTCTGCCTTTTATTCTTTCGCCAGTTCTATAATTTGGCTAAGCATGTAGCGCGCTCAGCAGTCCAACTTCTTGATTTTCGCCCGATTCTCTAAACCTCGTTCTTATCCAAAACTCACGTT
>DAORUN010000039.1:0-8113 GCA_035433205.1 Thermoflexales bacterium
TCGTACCTACGTTTACGTGCGGCTTGTTCCTGACGAATTTCTCTTTTGCCATGTTGTTGCTCTCCTAAAATAAACTTTTAGTTCTTAATTACTGTTCAAAAGTTCGCAAGTTAAAAGGCCAGAATTGTGAAACGTTCTAACTTGCAAGCTTATTTTTACTTTTTGTCTTTGCCCTTCCCGGTCAGCTCATCGGCCAGGTTGCGGGGCAGTTCGGCGTAGTGATCAAACTCCATCACGAAGTTGCCGCGTCCCTGGGTCATGCCGCGCAGGTCGGTGGCATAGCCAAACATTTCGCTCAGCGGCACATGCGCATTGACCGCCTGAGCGTTGCCGCGCTGCTCAATGCTGTTAATCATGCCACGCCGAGAGTTCAGGTTGCCCACCACCGAGCCGGTGTAATCTTCTGGCACAACCACTTCCACTTTCATGATTGGCTCAAGCACCACCGCGCCAGCCTTGGCCGCCGCTTCTTTGATGGCCATTGAACCGGCGATTTTGAACGCCATTTCGCTGGAGTCCACCTCGTGGAAGGAGCCATCCACCAAGTGCACGGTCACATCCACCATTGGGTAACCGGCGATGATGCCGCCTTCCAACGCCTCGCGGATGCCCTTGTCAATTGGGGTGATAAATTCCTTGGGGATTGAGCCGCCCACAATCTCGTTCAAGAAGATGTAGCCCTTGCCCTTCTCGCTTGGCTCAACCTCAATCGCGGCATCGCCATATTGCCCTTTGCCGCCCGACTGGCGCTTGAAAGTGCCGCGCGCCTTGGCTGCGCGGGTGATGGTCTCGCGGTAGGCCACGCTTGGGCGGCCCGTGCGAACTTCCACGCCATATTCGCGCTTCATGCGGTCCACAATCACATCCAGATGCAGCTCGCCCATGCCCGCCAGCGTCGTCTGGCCGGTTTCCTCGTCCGAGGCAACGTGCAGCGTGGGGTCTTCTTCGCTCAACGCGCGAAGTGCCTTGCCCATCTTGTCCTGATCGCCAGTGTTCTTCGGCTCAATCGCCAGCTTCACCACTGGCTCTGGGAAGGAAATCTTCTCCAGCAACACCGGTTGCGCAATGTCGCTCAGCGTGTCGCCCGTAATCGCTTCCTTCAAACCGAGGGAAACGCCAATGTTTCCGGCGCTCACTTCGCTGATGGCCTCGCGCTTGTTGGCGTGCATTTGATACAAGCGTGACAGACGCTCTTGCTTGCCCTTCGTCGTGTTCAGCACCGTATCGCCCTGGCTCACGGTGCCGCTATACACGCGGAAGAAAGCCAGTTTGCCCATGCCGGTGGGGTCGTTGATAACCTTGAATACGAGGGCGCTAAACGGCGCTTTGGGATCCGGCGCGCGGGTCACTTCCTCATCGGTCTTGATGTTGATGCCGGTCACAGCTTCAACGTCCAGCGGGGAAGGAAGATAGTCCGCAACCGCATCCAACACAAGCTGCACACCTTTATTTTTGAGGGCGCTGCCGCAGAACACGGGGAACAGTTTCCGGCTGATGGTAGCCGCGCGGATGGCTTTTACGAGTTCATCCTTTGTTGGCTCTTCACCGCCGAGATACTTCTCCATCAAATGATCGTCGGTCTCGGAGATCGTTTCAATCAGTTTCTCGCGGGCAACCTTGGCGGCCTCCACGTGAGAGGCGGGGATGGGGCCGCGATTCACTTCTGTGCCCTTGTCGCCGCTAAACGTGATGTAATCCATCTCCAGCAGGTCAATGATGCCGCTAAATTCGGCCTCCAGACCCACGTTCAGTTGCATCACCAGTGGCTTGGCCGCCAGGCGATCCACAATCATGCCCACGCAGCGGTCAAGGCTGGCGCCAGTGCGGTCCAGCTTGTTCACAAAACAAATGCGGGGCACGCCATATTTGTCGGCCTGCCGCCACACGGTCTCAGACTGGGGTTCAACGCCCGCGACGCCATCAAACACAACCACGCCGCCATCCAGCACGCGCAAAGAGCGCTGCACTTCAACCGTAAAGTCAATGTGGCCTGGGGTGTCAATCAGGTTGATCTGAATATCTTTGCCGCTGGTGGATTCCCAAAAACAAGTGGTCGCGGCGGCGGTAATGGTGATGCCGCGCTCCTGTTCCTGCGGCATGTAGTCCATCGTGGCGGCGCCTTCGTGCACTTCACCAATCTTATAGGTGCGGCCCGTGTAATAGAGGATGCGCTCAGACGTGGTCGTCTTGCCAGCGTCAATGTGCGCAATGACGCCGATGTTGCGAATCCGTTCAAGAGGATAAACTTTGCTCATAATTTGGTCAGGTCATCAAGTCGGGCGTTCAGCCAGTTTCCGGCTCAGCCACCGGTTCACCGGCGCGGATTCGCAAACCACATCTGCAATTTGTAATGTGCGTGAGTCTTTTGCTCACACCAACCCAATCTTTTTTCTACCTGCCTCCGTATTAAACCAAATAGAAACAAGAAACGAGAAATAAGAAAACCTGCCGAGCAAGTCTTCTCTTTCTTATTTCTTATTTCTCATTTCTTCATTGCTCCTTACCAGCGGAAGCTCGCAAACGCGCGGTTGGCTTCGGCCATCTTGTGCGTTTCTTCGCGCTTCTTGATGGCCGCGCCAGTGTTATTGGCGGCATCCATCATTTCGGCGGCCAGCTTCTCTGCGGTGCTCTTGCCACTGCGCTTGCGCGCCTCGCTCAACAGCCAGCGCATGGCCAGGCTCTCCTGGCGATACCCGCTCACTTCAACCGGCACCTGAAGCGTTGCGCCGCCCACGCGGCGGGGCTTCACTTCAACCGTCGGCTTAAGGTTGTTCATGGCCGCCTCAAATACTTCCATTGGCGGTTTCTGCGCCTTCTCTTCAACGGCCTTGAATGCGTCGTACACCACGCCCTGGGCCGTGCTCTTCTTGCCGCGGCTCATCACGCGGTTGATCAGCCGGGTCACCGCCTCGCTGCTGTAACGCAGATCGGGGATGGTCTCTCTCTTAACTGCTTGATTTCGTCTTGACATGTTTACTCAAGTTGCAAGCGCAAAACGCAAAGCAGTTGGTCAACCACTTTGCGCTTTGCGCTTTGCACTATTTTTTACTTCTTCTTTGCCGGAGCCGCAGCCGCACCCTTCTTGGGCCGCTTGGCGCCATACTTGCTGCGCCCCTGGCTGCGCTTCTCAACGCCGTTCGAGTCCAGCGTGCCGCGCACAATGTGGTAGCGCACGCCGGGGAGGTCCTTCACGCGGCCACCGCGCACCAGCACCACCGAGTGCTCTTGCAGGTTGTGGCCTTCGCCTGGAATATACGCAGAAACTTCCGCGCCATTGCTCAGGCGCACGCGGGCGACCTTGCGCAACGCCGAGTTTGGCTTTTTGGGCGTTTGAGTGCGCACAACCGTGCACACGCCGCGCTTCTGCGGCGCGCCTTTGTCCTGGACAGTGCGCTTGTTGCCCTTCAACGAGTTCTGTGTGAACTGAAGCTGCGGCGCTTTGCTCAGCGCCCTTCTGGGCTTGCGTCCCTTGCGAACGAGCTGGTTAATTGTCGGCATAATCTCTCTTCTATTTGTATTACTGTTTCACTTTAGCTTACGCGACAGAAAGAGGCTGGGGTCTAACCCTCAGCCTCTTTCCTGTGTTCAATTCATGCTGACTATTCAGTGAGCGCTCCGGCGCCCTGTTTCAGTAAGCTGGCGAATTATACACCATGCGCGTTTTTGCCTCTGCGAGCATTTTAAGCCTCAAAACGCCATCTCTCATTGTAGCTGTTCTGGCGATGGCGCGCGCGGCGCTACGCGATAATCATCTTCATGCAAAACCAGATCCATCTCCGCGCCATCACCCCCGCCGATTTTGAGCGCGTGTGCGCGGTTGAGGCCAAGTCTACCCCCGGCCTGCGCTACGTGCCAGATGTATTTGAGATGTTCCGCGCCGACCCGCGCGGCGGATTCTTTTTGGCAGAGCTGGGCGATGAGGCCGTGGCCTGCGCCAAATTCAGCGTTTTGCCCGATGCCACCGGCTGGCTGGAAACCCTGCGCGTGATCCCAGAACAGCAAGGGCGCGGCATTGGCAAAAAGCTCTATCAGCATTATTTCGAGATCGCCCGCCGCGAGAACATTCACACCCTGCGCATGTATACCGGGCTGACCAACGCGGTGAGCAAAGGGCTGGCCGAACATTTTGGTTTTGCGCTGGAAGAAACCTTCCTCGGTTTTTCCAAACCGGCGGTGCTGGCAGATGAGACGGCCGCCTTTCGGCGCGTGAGTGACCCCGCGCGGGCGACCGCGCTGCTCATGCCTCACGCGCCCGCGTGGAACGGCTTTGCGGTGATGAACCGCACGTTCTACCGCTGGTCGCCCGCGCTGTGCGCCCATTTTGCCCAGCGCGGTTTTGTATATGAAGACACGGCCACAAACAGCGTGGTGGCGCTGGGGGCGCGGTTCAGCCCGCACAAAGCCCTGCATCTGGCCCTCTTTGCGGGTGATGAGGCCGCCTGCCTGCGCTTTGCCGAACACGCCACCCGCGCGGCGGGTGCGCCGCGGTTGCACTGCCTGTTCCCGCAATCGTGCGAGCGCGTGGCGCACACCCTCACCGCCCACGTCTTCGCCCCCGACCCCGGCCCATACATTGTGATGAAGTATTCGGAGGAATAACATTCGGCTTTTAACCTCTCGCAAAGGCGCAAAGCCGCTAAGATTTGGCCTTTTCTTTGCGTCTTGGCGTCTTTGCGAGAGATTTTTAAACCAAGGTGGCAATTCTCGTTAATATTAGGTCTTCTCATTTTTTGCCATACGACTAAAATCACCTCATGCCCATAGACATCCGCCAGATTAGCGGCCAACTGGACGAGCTGACCGGCAAAGCCCGCGCCGAAGCGCAAGCCCGCGAGACGGCCGCAGAAAAGCTGCGCCGCATCTTTGCGCCAAGCTTTGAGGCCGACCGCTGGGTGGCCGCGTGCGCCATCGCCAGCCGGCTGGAGAACGTGGCGTGGAACGGCGCGATGTTTAACCTGGGCGAGCCGGTGAACGCCTTTGTGCCGTTTGGCGCAGAACCGCAAACATACGCCCTGCTCTCGGCCGATGGCTCGCAGATTCTCCCCGACCGCCACAAACCCGCGCCGTATTATTTGATTCAAGTGGCAGGCGCGTGCATCGCATACGGCGGGAACGAAGCCAACTCGGACGCCATCCGCCAGACCGAGCAAAAAAACACCGAGCTGGTGTCTGACCCGGCCCGGCTGTACGATGCCAGAGGTGAGATCATCCGTCCGGGCGAGATCGCCAACGAGCGCGACCTGCGCGAGATTGAGTGGCTGGCCGACCAATGCGAAAGTTTGTCTCGCGCGGGCTGGCAGGTGATGGCGATTGCCGACGGCCAGATTGTGCCGTTTGTGCTGCTAAACGATGCCCTGCCCCCGCGCAAACAACGCGAGATTCTGGATCGCCTCACCCGCGCCCTTGACCGAATTCAATCCAGCGGGGCGTGGCTGGCCGGTTACATTGACCGCCCAAACAGCAACGCGCTGGTTCGCGCGGCTGCTCTGGCCGATGTGGCCCCGGACGATGTGAGCGCCGAGCGCGTGCGCAAAAGCGAGGAAGGCGCGGCGGGCGTGTTTGACCGCCACATCTTGGAAAACGTTTTGCCCGCTGGCCGCCGCACCGCGCTGTTTGAGCCAACCTGGCAGGTGAACGCCAAACTGGGCGTTCATGCCATGCGCGCCTGCTATGCGAATTTTGGGGATGGGTCTGACGTCGGGCATCCGGTGATTGCGCGGCTGGAGTTGCCGGAGTGGTGCGCCCGCGCAGATGTGTTGGGCGCGGTGTGCGGCGCGATGCGCAGACACGCGCACATGGGCGCGGGCTACCCGTTCATCCTCAAGGCCGCCCACGAAGCCGCCCTGGTGAGCAAAGACGACCAAAAACAAATTGACGAACTCGTCCAGCAATCTTTAATAGAAGCGGGCGTGTTTGCCACGTCATCGTATAAGCAAGAAGCAAAAGACTTAAGTTGACGGAAGACGGTAGACGGAAGATGGAGGATGGGATTTAGCCGTCTCCCGTCTTCCGTCCCCCGTCTCCAATTAATTCCCTCGCCCTATCCAGCCTAATCCGTCCTTCCTCAATCATCCGCGCGGCAACGCGCTCAATTTGGTCGCCGGTTGCACCCGCGCTGATGGCGATCTGGCGGGCATGGAGCGCCATGTGCCCGCGCTGGATGCCTTCCATGGCCAACGCCCGAATGGCCGCAAAGTTTTGGGCCAGCCCCACGCAAGCAATCACCTCGGCCAACTCGCGGGCAGTTTGCACACCCAAGATTTTGAGCGCGGCCTGCGCCACCGGGTGGCTGCGGGTGGCCCCGCCCACCGTGCCCACCGCCATCGGCAATTCAATCTCGCCCGCCAGATCGCCATCCGCATTAACCCGCCATTTGGTCATGCTGGTGTATCGCCCATCCCGCGCGGCGTGAGCGTGCGCGGCGGCTTCCACCGCCCGCCAATCGTTGCCGGTGGCCATCACCACCGCATCCACGCCGTTCATCACGCCTTTGTTGTGCGTGGTGGCGCGGTATGGGTCGGCCTCCGCAAACAACGATGCTTCCTCGATGCGTTGCACCGCCGAGGCGTCATCACCCAAACTTTTTGCGCGAATGACACACGAGGCCCGCGCCATGCGCCGGTCGCTCAGATTAGAGAGAATGCGCAAATTCACTCGCCCGCCGGTGAGCAGTTCCACGCGCGGGGCCAGCGCTTCGCAGGCGGTGTTGATGAGGTTCGCGCCCATCGCGTCGCCGCAATCGTAGAGCAGATGCACGATGAGCATCGTTTCCCCTCCCCGCTCATCCTGAGCTTCTCGAAGGATGGGCGGCGAGGGGGGAATTTCTCGCACTTCCAGCCCAACCGCGCGGGCGTGTTTGCTCATGGTGGATGGGTTTTGGGTGTTCAGCCAGTCAATCAACTCTGGCGCGGCCTGGGCCAGCCGCGCTTTGGCCGCGCTCACATCCGGCACATCCAGCGTTTGAATCTGCCCAATCATGATCGGGTCGGTGCTGGCCGCAACAAAGCCGCCCGTCTCGCGCGTGAGCTTGGCGGCAAAACTGCACGCCGCCACCACCGAGGCTTCCTCAATCACCATCGGCACAAGATACTCGCGGCCGTTGATTAAAAAATTTTGAGCGATGCCCAGCGGCAAGGAATACAACCCGACCACATTCTCAATCATGTGCCCGGCCTGCTCCAGCGTCAGCCCGCGCTGCACCGCGCGAATGTCGTCATCGCTCAATTTTGTCTGCGGCTGGATGGCGCTCAGGCGATTTTCTATCGGGATGTCACGGAGTTTCATTTGTTTGTAAAGTGTAATGTGCAAGGTGCAACGAGACTATCAACCTCGCAGGTTGGCCCACAAAGCCTCGGTTTTCCAAAATCGTGCGTGCCAACCTGCGAGGTTTTAATCTTGTAATGGCGGCAAAACGGAATAATGCGCTCGAAACTGCGAAGTAATGCGCGAGTTCATAAAACGCGGATATTATTTTGGAAGGTTGATCTCGCCATCTGCCGCAAACAGAGGGACGGTTGTCCCTGCGGCGTATTCGTTCCCCGCCTCTTCAACCATTGCCTTCAATTTCTCTGAGCCATGTTTGTATGACTCTTGCCAAACAGCTTCCTCGCGGGCAATCTGCTCTGGCGAGTCATTCAGCCAGCCATCGTCCGCGTTTGGCACTGCAACTTGTGTGCCTGGGCGCTGCAAAATAAACCTCGCAAAGTCATACACTTTCGCGGCGTGATCCAGCGGCATGGCTGCCACGATTTTTGCTATTTCACGGGCATAATCGCTCTGAGTTGCCGATGTCTTTTGCATGATTACATTCTGCCACGATTTCGCATCAGGTCAAAAGCGTTCTCTCATACACATCCATCAACTGTGCGGCGGCTTTTTGCCAGGTAAACGTTTTGGCGCGGCTGATGGCGCGTGGGATGACATCGGCGCGATACGCTTCATCGCTCCACGCCGTGCGCAGGGCCGCGGCCAATCCATCCACATCCAGCGGGTCCACCATCAGCCCGCAATCGCCCACCACCTCTGGCAGCGATGACGCGTTGGATGACACCACCGGCGTGCCTGCCGCCATCGCCTCCAGCACGGGCAAACCAAAGCCTTCGTAAATGGATGG
>DAORUN010000039.1:8213-9351 GCA_035433205.1 Thermoflexales bacterium
CTCGGCGGGTTTTCCATCCGCAAAAAAGCGCGGCTGCACCCCAGAGTGGATGACCGTGATTTTCTGCGGCGGCACGGCGTATAGCTCGCTCAGGTCGCGGGCGGTGGCGTGCGAATCGGCCACAATGTGATGCGCCCGTTTGACCGAATCTGGCACCACTTTTTTTAAGAATGTTAAAAGCGTGGGCACGGCGCTGGCCGGGTCGCGCTCAAAGGTGAGGTCATGCACGGTGAGCACGCGGCGCGTGTTGGGGAGCGTGGGCGGCAGCACAAAGTCGGTGGCGTGATACAAATCGCACCCGCCACAAAACACTTCCACCGGCATGCGCAACCCCGCCCTAAACCACATGCGATGAAACCAGCGGTCGCTGAGAAAAGACGACTTGCTCTTAAAACCGGGCGGGGCGTCTGCCGCGCGGCCCATCGTGAACAGCGTGAATTGGCGCGGCGTTTTGTCTTGTGATGCCCGTTCGTCCTTCGACAAGCTCAGGACGGGCGGGTTTGCGCTCGGCAGCGCGCGCACCACCTCGCGGGTGAGGCGGCCAATCCCCGCGCTTTGGTTCACCGCGGGCGTGTAATCAATTGTGATTCGCGCCATTTACGAATTCTGAATTCTGAATTCTGAATTCAAAGAGCGCTCTCCAGCGGCTCGCTAATTTCCTCAACATGGTCGCCCACATTTACTTTTAGTTTGACCATGCGGAAGGTGACCAGCCGGTTGATGATGAAGTTCCAAAACATCACCACGATGGCCGCGATGGCTTTGGTCACATTCAGCCCCAGCACCGGGCTTTTGAGCAGCGCGGTCATGGGCACTTCAAACAAAAACAAGATGAGTTCGTTGATGCCCAGCCCCGCCGCATTCACGCCCATGAAGATGGGCAGTTGCCGGCGTTTCTTCTCGCTGCGCGATTCTGGGTAAACCCACAACCTGTTCCACACAAAGTTGTTGCACGCAGCCACCACAAACGCAATCGCAATCGCCAGCCATGAATCCACGTTAAAAACATGCGCGAGGATATTGAGGATGGTGAAATCCACAATCAGCCCGCTAAACCCCACGATGGCGAACTTGATCACCCGCTTGATTTCTTGTTTATTTTTGCGGGCAACCCCGTAGATTTTGGTGTCTTTCATGT
>DAORUN010000039.1:9451-17357 GCA_035433205.1 Thermoflexales bacterium
TCAAACCACTCCACAATCCGCCTCACGCGCTCAATGCGATGGCGCGGCTCGCCCGCGCGGGATAGCTCGTGGCCCTCGCGCGGCCAGCGCACCATCTCCACCGGCTTTTTGAGCAAACGCAAAGCGGCAAACATCTGCTCGGCCTGCTCAATGGGCACCCGAAAATCCTGCTCGCTGTGCTCAATCAGCAACGGCGTTTGAATATCTGGCGCGTATTTCAGCGGGCTGGCATCCCACAATTTGTTCACATCCTCCCAGGGCGTCGCGCCCGATTCCCGGTCGTTGAAAAACGGGATATCGGTTGTGCCGCGCATGGAGATGAGATTGTAAACCCCGCGCTGCGAGCAAGCCGCCTTGAAGCGATGATCGTGCCCAATGATCCACGCCGTGAGATAGCCGCCGTAGCTGCCGCCGGTGATCGCCATGCGGGTCTCGTCTACAAACCCGCGCTTGACCACCTCATCCACGCCCGCCAACACATCGCGGCTGGGGCCTTCGCCCCAATCGGCGCGGTTGGCCTCAGAGAATGCCTCGCCGTAACCATCCGACCCGCGCGGGTTGCAATAAAACACCACATAGCCGTGCGCGGCCAGCAACTGGTTTTCGTGCATCATAGATGGAAACTGGCCCGTCCATTGCACATGCGGCCCGCCGTGTATTTGCAACGCCAGCGGGTATTTTTTGGATGGCTCAAAACCGGGCGGTTTGAGCAGCCATCCTTGAATCTTGAACCCATCGCTGGCATACCAAAACTCCTCTATCTCGCCCAGCGCGTAGGTTTCTCCAAATTTTTTATTGGGCTGGCAGATGGGGTAAATCGCGCCATCGGCCTCGCGCACAAACAACGCGCTTGGGTCGTGCGCGGTGGCCGCCACAAACACAATGCGCCCATCTGCGGCCACATCAAACGCGGTCACATCGTGCGCCTCGTTGGTCAGTTGTTCCACTTCGCCGCCCGGCACGCCCACCCGCCACAAATTAATTCGCCCGCCAGATTCAATCGTGAAATAAACATGCTGGCTGTCTTTCGCCCACTTGTATTCCACAATGTTTCGGTCCAGCCTGGCCGTCAAATCAGCGGGGATGGCCTCCGGGTGGGCCAAGTCCTTCACCGCCAGCCACGCAACGTTATATCCAGGGTCGCTCTCGCCCAGCAAAAGCATGGCCAGCCAGCGCCCATCTGGGGATGGCAGCACGCCGCCGCACGATTTGCCATCCACCGCCAGTTTGGTGTGGGCAAATTTTTCTGTTTGGCTGTCTGTTTGGCTGATGGGTATCTGGATGGCATCTTTGTAGCGGAACAAGTTGCCCAGCTCCGGGTCGCGGGTGACCGCGCTAAAGACCGAAGCCCCATCTGCCGAGAAATATGGCGCGTTGTAATTCAACTCGCCATCGGTCAGACGCGCGGGCCTGGCATCGCTCTTCTCCGCAAAATTTTTCGGCGCATCGGTCACATAAACATGGCGATAACGATCCTCAAAAAAAGCCGTGCCGCTGCGATACGGAAACACATTCACCACCCGCGGGTCGTTGCGCAATTGTTCCTCGCGCTCGCGTTTTTCCTTGTCTTGTTTGGATGCAAAATCGTCTTTGAACGGCGCGGGTTCACTCCCCTCTTCCAGAGAGGGGTCAGGGTTGGGCTTGGGCTGGTCTTCGGCATTTCTATCCGCCGCAATCAAGCTGGCCGAAAACGCAATTTTGTTGCCATCTGGCGACCATTCAAACGCGCTGATGCTGTTCTTGTGCGAGGCCAGCACTTGCGCCTCGCCGCCCGCGCTGGGCAGGCCAAACACTTTGGCCTCGCCGCCGCGCCCAGAAATAAACCCCAGCCACGCCCCATCTGGCGACCAGCGCGGGTTGCCATCTTTGCCGCTGGCGGTGTATGGGCCAACAACGCCCGCCCCTTGCCCCTCCCGCGGGGAGGGGGAAAGCGCGGCCTTCCAAATATTTCGCGTGTATGAATTTCCGGCGCGGTTAACGGCAGAATGCACAAACACAACGCTCGCGCCATCCGGCGCAATTTGCGGATCGCCGAGCATTACCAGCTCGCACAGGCTTTCGGGGGTTACTAATTTCATTTTAATTACTAATTAAAAATTACCAATTACCAATTTTTGCAATTACCAATTACAAACTTCCGGGGAAAATTCGTAATTAGCAATTCGTCATTAGTAATTAATATGCGTTGTCATCGTTGCGGCTAATGGTGTTCCAAATGGTGCGCCAAATAATGCGAATATCCAGCCACAACGACCAGTTTTCGATATACCAAAGGTCATATTTGGTGCGCTCCTCAATCGAGGTGTCACCGCGCAGGCCGTTCACCTGCGCCCAGCCGGTGATGCCCGATTTTTCGCGGTGGCGCTCCATGTAACGCGGGATCTGCTTGCGAAATTCCTCAACGTAAACGGGACGCTCTGGGCGCGGGCCAACCAGGCTCATCTCACCCTTGAGGACGTTCACCAATTGCGGCAATTCATCCAAATTCGTGCGGCGAATAAATTTGCCCAGCCGCGTCACGCGCGGGTCATCCTTCACCGTCCAGCCTGGGCCGCCCTTCTCCGCATCGGTGCGCATACTGCGAAACTTGATGCACCAAAACGGCTCGCCATCCAGCCCCATCCGCTCCTGAGCGTAAAACGCCGGGCCTCTGGAGTCTAGTTTGATGATGATGGCAAGCGCCAGCAAAAACGGCGAGATCAAAATAAAGCCGACGAGGCTGAGCGTCACATCCAAACCGCGTTTGAGGGTGAGCTTCCAGCCGCGCAGGGCAACATCGCGCACGTTGAGCAATGGCAAGCCGCCCAGCTCGCCCATCGTCATTTGCCCGGCCATAATTTGAAACACGTCTGGGTAAACCTTTATGCTGATGGTGCTTCGGTCGCACTTGGAAATCACGCGGATCATTTCCTGGCTGGTCGCCTCTGGCGCGGCAATGATCACCTCGTCCACCTGTTCGCGCTCAATCACGCGCGAAAGGTCGTCCACCGTGCCCAGTTGCGGCGCATCGCTCCATGTCCGCGCGTTGTCAAACTGAATGGTGCCAACAATGTCATACCCCAGGCGCGGCGATGACGAGATGCGTTGCAACACGGCCAGCGCGGCGTCGCCCTCGCCCACAACCACCACCCGCGTGCGGCCATATCCCCGCGCCTGCAACGCGCGCTGCGC
The DNA here is from genome assembly GCA_035433205.1 of Thermoflexales bacterium. Lineage (GTDB taxonomy): Bacteria > Chloroflexota > Anaerolineae > J036 > Brachytrichaceae > DAORUN01. Next base: position 12,623 of record DAORUN010000039.1, read on the forward strand.
CCGCGATTGCGCCGCGCGAAAAAGCAGCACCAGCAAAATCGTAATCAGCCAGGCGTAAATCACCGTCCCGCGCGAGTAGTCGTATGCGCCGCTGGTTGTTTTTAAGGTGAAGGAAGCCACGGCGATGCTAATCAGCGTGCCGATGGATACGCCCGACACAATCGTGGCCACTTCATCGTAGCCAAAGCGCGTGCGCTGACGGTGATACATCCGCCCAATAAAAAACGCCACCATGATGGCGAACAACTGCAGGGCCAGCAGCGGCAACAAGGCCGTAAAGCGCATGTTGGGGTCGGCAATTTCCGGGAGGGGTATCAGCCGGCGCAGGCGATAGCCCGCGTAAAAGGCGGCAACAATCGCGGCCACATCGGCCAGCAGCAAAGACCCTGTTATCAGCGTCTGGTAATTGCGCCGCAAAAACGGCGATTGTGTGTCAGCGGCATTCATAGCCTCTCAAATTATACGGATGCGCGCATGACACATTTGCAACCGCGCCAGAAGCGTTTTGAGGGCTTTAACACCGGGGTCTGCGCGCATGTTTTTTAACAATGTTAAAAGAAAGTTTTAGACAATTCGCATAGCCTTTTCTATTGACTTTAATAACGCGTTTCATAAAATTTAAATGTTAAAAGAATTGCAAATCATGTTAAAAAAAGACGCGATTAAATCTCTGGGGCCGCTGAAGGTTGCCGTGCTGGTAAGCATGGAAAAATTCGCGTCGGACACGCATGAAACTGCGCCGGAGGATGTGCATGCCGAGCTTGAGAGCGATGACCACGCCGAGTCGTATGCGCGGGGCATTCGCTCGCGCGGGCACGAGGCCATCATTCACAATGCGGATGCTGATCTTGCCGCGTGGCTGCGCGAAGTTCAGCCCGATATTTGCTTTAACACCTGCGAGGGATTTATTGGCGACAGCCGCGAGGCGCAAATACCCGCCTTGCTGGAGATGATCGGTTACCCATACACCGGCCCCACGCCGCTCTCGGCGGCCATCACCCACGACAAAGCCATTTGCAAACGCGTGGCGCACACCTGGGGCGTAAGAACACCTGCGTTCCAAGTGTTCGAGACCGCCGACGATCCCATCAACCATGATTTGATTTACCCGCTGTTTGTAAAGCCTTTGCACGAAGGCACGGGCATGGGCATTAAGCTGGATTGCATTGTGCGCAACGAAAAAGAATTGCGCATTCGCGTGGCCGAAAAAATTGACACGTACAAACAGCCCGCGCTGGTGGAAGATTACATCGAGGGCAAAGACATCACCTGTGGGCTGGTGGGCAACGGCGATGACGTGCATATCTTCCCAATCACCGAGGTGGACTTTAGCGGCTACCCACCCGAAGTGGGCAACATTTACGGCTACGAAGCCAAAGTGCCTTACGACGCCCTCTACAAAAACAAGTGCCCCGCCCCGCTGGGCGATCAGCTCACCAACGAGGTGCGCCAAATCACGCACAAGGTTTTTCGCATCATGGGTTGCCGCGATTTTTGCCGCTGCGATTACCGCCTGACCGATGACGGCCGTTTGTATTTTCTGGAGGTCAACGCGCTGCCCGGCGTGAACCCGCGCAGCGATTTGACCCTGATGGCCGAGGCCGAAGGCTGGACGCACGCCGATTTGATCAGCGCGGTGCTGGAATCGGGCGCGCAGCGCTACGGCCCGGCATTGCGGGCGATTAATCCATTTCGCAAATAAACGCGATGAACTATTTTGCATTTAAATTTCTCACAAAAACGCAAAGGCGCAAACGATTTTTGTCTGGCCTTTCCGTCTTTGCATCTTTGCGGGAAATACAGGAAAATTAAGATGCTCCGCCCGCCGGTCCTGATCTTGTATGGTCTGGACGAAACCTCTCAGGATTTTGAAATTGCCTCCACCCGCGAGTTGATTGCCGACGCCAAAAACGCGCTGGCAGAGCGCGGCTGGCAGGTGACCTGCGCCGAGGTGACGCATGATTTGGAAAGCGCGCTGGCCCCCTACCCGCCCGAAAAATACGCGGTGCTTAATTTGTGCGAGGGCAGCCCGCATCAGGCGTTTTATTACGCCCGCGCCGCCCGGTTGATGGAAGAGCGCGGCTACACCTTCACTGGTTCGGATTGGCGCGTGCTGGACGAAACGCAGTTCAAGTGGCGGATGAAGGAAATGTTTGTGCGCGGCAACGTGCCCACACCCGCCTGGGCGTTGTGCGATGGCGAATGCTCGCAGTTCAACCAGTTCCCGGCCATTGTGAAGCCAGCCAGCGAGCATTGCTCGTATGGCATCACCCGCGAATCGGTGGCGCTGAACGCGGAAGAAATGCGCAAACAAGTCAGCCGGATGGCGCACGAGTTCAAAGCGCCTGCGCTGGTAGAGGCATTTTTGGACAGCCCCGAATACAACATTTCTCTTTGGGGCAACGATGGGGCCGTGAGCGTGATCGCCATCTCGACCATGACTTACGACGCCTTTGCGGACATTCACGACCGGCTGTGCACGTTTGACGCCAAATGGACGCCCGACTCGCGGGCGTATCAACTCATCCCGGCCATTTGCCCCGCGCCAATTACAGATGAGCTGCGCCAAAAAATTGAGCGCGTGAGCATTGCGGCCTACAAGGCGTGCGGCTGCCGCGATTATGGCCGCGTGGATTTGCGGCTTGACCAGCACGGCAACCCGCTGGTGTTTGATGTGAACGCCAATTGCGGCATCGCGCCAGATGATGGGTTTGCCAACGCCGCGAGATCCATCGGCCTGAGCTACGGCCAAATGCTGGAGCGGTTGCTGCTGATGGCGCTGGAGCGCAAGCCGTTGAGCCGCGCCAAGCCCGACATTTGCGTGCGCGACTGCGCCGCCGCCGACCGGGGCGCCATCACCCACATTTTGCTAAACAGCGGCATTTTTGGCCAGGTGGATGCCGACACGGTGGACGAGATGTTCACCCAAACATTCGCAAAACCCATCACCCGCGAAAGCTACCATTTTTTGATGGCCGAGCGCGAAGGCCAGACCGCCGGTTTTGCGTGTTACGGCACAGAATCGCTCACGCACAACACCTGGGATCTGTTCTGGGTGTGCGCGTTGCCAGCCATGCGGGGGATGGGTGTTGGGCGGGCGCTCATGCAGCGCGCGGTGGATGGCGCCCGCGCCGAGCAAGGCCGCCTCATGGTGATTTACACCTCATCCACCGAAGCCTACGCCCCCGCCCGCAAACTATATGCCAGCATGGGCTTTGAGCGCACGGCCACCATTCCAGATTATTACGACGACGGCGACAGCCTGTTTATTTATTCGAAGAGATTGAACGTATAGACAGACCTCACAGTAGACAGACCTCACAGGTCTGCAACAAGGAAAACAAATGGCAAACAACAACCGAGTTCCAGTGGTGATTTTGTATAACTACTACAAAACGTGGAGTGAGCAGGAGCGTCTTGAGGGCGAGAAATACACCAAAGAAATGATCTACGCGCTGGAAGCCGAAGGTCACACCGTGCGCACGGCAGAATTTTGGAAAGAGGTTGGCCCTGCCATTCAAAAATTTGACCCCAACGAGTGGATTGTGTTTCAGTGGTGCGAGGGCGTGGAGAGCGAAGTGGGCGGCGATGCGCGCATTTGCGATGATCTGGATCGCATGGGTTACACCTACACCGGCAACCCGGGCGCAACCCTGCGCCTGAGCGTGCAAAAGGGCAAGGTGAAGAAAATGCTGGATCGCTGGCACATCCCCACCCCGCCGGGCAAAGCGTTTGACCGCCCCCAGGATGTGACCGAGTGGGATCACTTCCCGTCCATCGTCAAGCCGGTGAGCCAGCATTGCTCGTTTGCGGTGAACCGCGACGCGGTTGTGCATGACCTTGATCAACTGCGCCAGCGCATCGCGTTTGTGAACGAGACCGCGGCCGAAGGCGGGCTGGCCGAGAAATTCATCGCCGGGCGCGAGATCAACGTGGGCATTTGGGGCAATGGCCGCCCGCGCGTGCTGCCCTTGCGCGAGATTGACTTCTCGGCCATTGAGAATCCGCTGCACCAGATGGTGACATGGGATAGCAAGTGGGTGCCAGACAGCCCGGAGTGGAACGCCATGCCGGTCATCACCGAGGTGAACGCATCGGCGGAGCTGCGCGCCAGAATTGAGGACATCGCCATCCGCACCTACCGCGCGTTTGGCTGCCGCGATTACGCCCGCGTGGACTTTCGCATTGACGAAAACGAACAGCCGTGGGTGGTGGATGTGAACCCGAACCCAGACATCACCAGCGAGGGCGGTTTTGCGGGCGGGTGCAAGATGGCCGGTTACTCGTATGGGCAGGCCATCAGCAACATTGTGCAAATGGCAGTTGCGCGACGCAACCGCCGCAACGCCCTCATGCAAACGCTGGCGCAAAAGAAGCAGGCGGTTGCAGTGGGCGCCAGGTGACGTGATGGCGGGTTAAGACAGGTGCATTCGCTAAAAGGGGCAGAGGGAGGTCAGGGCGAGATCATTGCGCTCTTTTAAGCGCCAGACATGAAACGCCCCTTCGGGGCCTTTTGGCAAGACCATTGGATGGTTTTTCGTCTCCCGTTTTGCCCCTTTTGGCGAACGCATCCTTAACGCAGAACAACGCGGCACAATAAAGCAAACCGCAAACGTTTAATTCCAAAACGGCCAGCGCACTGGCTGTTTGGAGTTTGTGAGTTGTCGAAGACCGGTGCCATCCGCATTAACCAGCCATATCTGCGCCGACCCGCTTCGGTTTGATACAAAAAGAA
>DAORUN010000039.1:17457-19457 GCA_035433205.1 Thermoflexales bacterium
CAAAATCGGTGCCTACCAACCGGGTAAATAAATCATTGCCATTCGCTTCGGCAATCACCAGCCCACCGTGTCCCATGTACGCAATATAACGACCATCAGGCGACCACTGAAACATTCCGTAATATCCCATACGGTTATCGGTCTCTACCATTTGGGAATTTGAGCCATCGCTATTTGCAAGCCACAAAGAAGATGTATCTCTTCCCCTCATTGCATAAATCAGGCGTTTCCCATCTGGTGAAATAGCAGCCCCCAAGTATTCCCCAAACTGAACTTGCTTTAAGATAACATCCTTCGATTCATCTTCTAATGCAAGAGCTCCCCCATCAAACGCTCGTATTAATATGTTTTGTTGATCAGGATGCCATCCTAAAAAGAAAGACCCCCTTCCAGAAAGATATAAAGATTCCAGTTTTTGTGCTTTCAGATTTACTAAATGTAATCCCCAGTCCTCAATAACACCTTTTGTTCCATCTTTTGAGTAATAGAAACCCATGCCACTAAATTCGCTGCCATAAAAATCAAGTTTGCTTATGGCCGAAGCGTTAATTTCTTGCAAAGATAGAGGGTTGTTTGACTTGGAAATATCTATGCTGTAAATTGAAAGCGGTGTATCGTTAGAGCCTCCACGCCCCACTGACGAAGGAACAGGCGTGGCTATTTGCTGATTCACTAAGAAGCTGATTTTTGTAGTTTTGCGCATTTGGGCCTTTAGCTCTGCCTCAGAAAACATGGGGGCGACAGTTGGGCGTACAGCAGTTCCGACAGGCTCAATTTTTTGCGGAGTTGGCGTCCAATTTGGAATACCTGTGGCCGCAGGCGCAAGAGCAGGCGTAGGGTAAATTGTCACCACCACATCTGATGTTGGTAATGAAGGTTGGGCAGCTGGGGAGAGTTTGCTAATAAGGGCCGAATTCGTCACAAAGATGAAACCCATAACAAAAACAAAGCCTATCAATCCCACCAAAAGTCCTCTTTTCTTCATTTCTCTCCTCATGTCCATGTTCTTCTCAAAGACACCAAGAATTTTCAACGGCTACTCTTAAATAGCGTTTTTAGAAGAATTTGTCAAGAGGTGAATTTGGCAGGGCGATTGGAATTGCCCTGCGCGCAAACTTGAACACAGGCGCAAACGCACACGTCAGACAAGCCTGCGTAATATCTAACAAAACACGACAAGAGTAAAGAGCACCTCTTCACCCCTTCACCCTGTCACCTTGTCAATATCGCCCCCGTGCCTGCTGGCGCTCTGGGTTTGCCAGGTCGCTGTCTTCGGCGGGAACCACGCGCACGGCGCAGGCTTTGTATTCGGGAATCTTGGCCTTGGGGTCCAGCGCGTCAATCGTGAGCAGGTTGGCCGCCGCCTCGGCAAAGTGGAACGGCAAAAACACCACGCCCTGGCTGGCGCGCGGGGTGATCCACGCCCGCGCCACCACGCTCCCGCGCCGCGAGGTCACCCGCACGGCCATGCCATCGCTCACGTTCATGCGCCTGGCATCCAGCGCGTTGATCTCCAGCCGCGCCTCCGGGTTCAGGTTGTCCAAATTGCTCCGCCGGGTCATAGAGCCGCCGTGCCAGTGTTCCAGCACGCGCCCGGTGGTCAAAATCAGCGGGAACTCCTCGTTGGGCATCTCCACCGTCTCGTTGTATTGCATAGGATGGAACAACCCTTTCCCACGCGGAAAACTCTTCTCAAACAGCACGGGCGTGCCCGGATGGGTCTCGTCCAGCACCGGCACCTGCAACCCCACTTCCTCAATCCGGTGGTAGCGAATGCCGGCGTAATCTGGCACAAGGCGGCCAAACTCTTCCATCACCTGCCCCGGCTCGTCATAGTCCCATCCAGCTGATTGGGTACGGCCCAGCCTTTTCTCAATCCGCTTGGCAATGTCGCACACAATCTCGTTATCTGGCCGCGCCTGCCCGCGCGGCGGAATGGCGCGGCGCACCCGCTGCACGCGGCGGTCGGTGTTGGTAAAGGTGCCTTCCTTCTCTGCCCA
>DAORUN010000039.1:19557-24564 GCA_035433205.1 Thermoflexales bacterium
TCCACATTCCACGCGCGTTCAAACTTTTGCGCCACGCGCTCATCTTCCACCCGCTGGTAGCCGGGGTAATGCCAGGGCATCGCGCCCGCATCCGATGCGCCCTGCACGTTGTTTTGGCCGCGCAAGGGCATCAGGCCGGTGCCTGGGCGGCCAATGTGCCCGGTAAGCAAAGCGAGGTGAACCAGACTGAGCGCGTTATCCGTGCCGTGCGTGCTTTCTGGAATGCCCAGCGCCCAATAAATGGCCGCATTTTTGGCGGTGGCGTACATCCGCGCCGCCTCAACAATCAAATTGCGATCCACCCCAGACACCATCTCGGCATATTCGGGCGTGAACGGCTCCATGGAGGCCACAAACTCGCCAATGCCCTCGGTGCGCTCATCAATAAATTTTTGGTTGTAAAGCCGTTCCTTCAAAATCACATGCGCCATCGCCGAGAACACCGGCACATCCGTTCCGGGTCGCTCTGGCAGCCACATCACGGCGTGGTTGCACATTTCCACCCGGCGCGGGTCTACCACGATGAGTTTTGTGCCGTGCTTGTGCACCGCCGCCTTGAGCTGCGCCGCAATAATCGGGTGGGTCTCGGCGGTGTTGGAGCCGGTGATGATGATGACATCGCTGTCCACGCACTCGCTGGCGGTGTTGGTCATGGCCGCCGAGCCAACGCTCATTTGCAGCGCCACCACGCTCCCGGCGTGGCACAACCGCGTGCAGTGATCCACATTGTTGGTGCGGAACACGGCGCGGTACAGCTTTTGCATCAAATAGTTATCTTCGTTGGTGGCTTTGGCGCAGCAATACACGCCCATCGCCTTCTGGCCGTGCGCTTCGTAAATCTGGCACAGCCGTTCGGTCACCACATCCAGCGCCTCGTCCCAGCTTGCCTCGCGCCACTCGCTGCGGTCAAACGCCTGCGTGCGCTTGCCGGGGCTTTGCGGCGTCTTTCGTATCATGGGCGATGTGATCCGGGACGGGTGAGACATGAAGTCAAACCCAAAGCGCCCTTTCACGCACAAATTCCCATGATTCACCGGCCCATCAAACGGCGATGTGACGCGAAAGATAAAGTCATCCTTGATGTGCAAATGCAGGTTGCATCCCACGCCGCAATACGGGCAGGTGGTGGAGACGATTCGGTCGGGCTTTATCATTTTAAGTTGTTAGTTGCTGAAATGAAACGGATGAAGGGGATGACAAGGGTGACACGGATGACTTGGCAGATGAATCATCCCTTTCATCCTTGTCATCCTCTTCATCCTTGTCACCTTTCGATTCTCTTTCTTCGCCGCTGCTCCACGCGCGTCAGCTCAATCACCTCATCTGGCGTGTGGCCTTTTTGCAGCAAAAATTCGCGCTCTGGCTGAAGCGCGTTGGTGGGGCACACGCCCACGCACTGGCCGCAAAACACGCAGGTGCTCTCTGGCATGGGGCGGTTGGCAAATGTGCCGATGTGGCTGTGATACCCGCGCCCATCTATGCCGATGGCGAAGGCGTATTGCGCGTCCTCGCCGCACACCTGCACACACCGCCAGCACATGATGCACTTGGAGTAATCGCGCACAAACATGGGGTTGTCGTTAAACAGCGGGTAATCGCGCCGTTCGGCTTCGGGGAAGCGCTCCGCGTTCGCGCCAAACGCCTGCATCTGCGCCTGAATCTCCGGCGCTTCGCTCAAATCAACCGCCGATGACAACATCTCCAAAATAGTGCGGCGGCTGCGCTCCACGCGCGGGGTTTCGGTCTGCACCTTCATGCCCTCGCTCACTTTTGCCACGCAGGCAGGCACCAGCGTGCGCGCGCCCTCCACCTCTACCACGCACATGCGGCACAGCGCGTTGGCCGTGCAGGCCTCGTGATAACAAATCGTGGGCACATCCGCGCCCGCCTGCTGCGCGGCATGAAGGATGGTTGTGCCGGGTTCCACGCTGATGGGCGTGTTATTCACCAGTAAGTTTGTCATTTTAGAAAATCTGACAAGGGTGAAGGGGATGACAGGGATGACAGGGCTGATTCATCATCCAAGTCATCCCCCTCATCCTTGTCATCCCTGTCTGTTAAACAGTTCCGGCCACAACTTCAACGCGCTTAAAACGGCGCTGGCGGCGGTTTGGCCCAGCCCGCACAACGATGCGTCTGTCATCGTCCAGCCCACATCCTGCAAACGCTCCAAATCGCCGGGCAGCGCCCGGCCCTGCGCCGCGCGATCCAGAATTTCGTGTTGGCGCTGGGTGCCAAGCTGGCACGGGTAGCATTTGCCGCACGACTCGTGGGCAAAGAAATGCCCCAGCCGGGCCAGAACATCGCGCACATCGCGGGTCTCGTTCAAAATCAAAATTGCGCCAGACCCCAGCGGCAGCCCCGCCGCGCGCAAATCCTCAAACGAAAGTTTCACATCCAGCGCATCGGGTTTGGCAAACGCGCCCGCCGCGCCACCCATCAAAATGGCCTTTAGCCCGCCGCCGGTCACGCCGCCCGCCAGGTCATCCACCACATGCCGGAGCGTGACCCCAAACGGCACTTCATACACCCCGGGGCGGGCCACATCACCCGAAAGGCAAAACAATTTTGTGCCCGCGCTTTTCTCCGTGCCAAATCGTCTAAACGCCGCGGCCCCATCAGCCAAAAGGTGCGGGACTTTTGCCAGCGTTTCCACGTTGTTGATGGCCGTTGGCTTGCCAAACACGCCCACCTCCACCGGGAAAGGCGGCTTGAAACGCGGCATCCCGCGCTTGCCCTCAATCGCCTCAAACAGGGCGGTCTCCTCGCCGCACACATACGCGCCCGCGCCCACCCGCAACTCCATCTCCAGCCCGGCTTCGGCCAAATAACCCGCCAGCTTTATCTCGCGGATGGCCTCTTGAATGGCGCGAATCGCGGCGGGATATTCGCCGCGCACATACACAAAAATTTTCTTCGCGCCAATGGCAACCGCGCCCAGCATGGCGCCTTCCAGCACGCGGCACGGGTCGCGCTCTAACAAAACGCGGTCCTTAAACGTGCCCGGCTCAGATTCATCGGCGTTGACCACAAAATATTTCTCGTCGCCCCGGGCTTTGGCCGCGCCCTCCCACTTCACGCCGGTGGGGAAGGCCGCGCCGCCGCTGCCCACCAGCCCGGCGGCTTTCACCTCGGCAATCAGCGCGGATGGATTTCGCTCGGTCATGGCTTTGCGCCACGCCCGCATCCCGCCCGCGGCCTCGTACTCGGCCAGTTTGGCGCGGCGGTTTTCCTGGCACAACGCGGTCATCAGGCGCACATCGCCACCCACAAAATCCTCGCTCTCGCTGGCTTGCTGGTGGATGGCCTCTGCGGTGGACGAGGCCGTGACGCTGGCGAACACGCGGGTTTGCGCGGGCAGCCCGGCGGTCACGCTCACGGCCACGCCGCAATTGCATTTGCCCAGGCATGGCGCGCGCAACACGGTCACATTTTCTGTTTGGCCGATGGCTTTTGCGGCGGCCAAAACCTCATCTGCCCCGCGCATGGCGCAGGCGGGGTCGGCGCACACCTGCACCACCTTGGCCGCGCGGGGTGTCTCGCTAAACAAATCGTAGAACTCAATCACGCCCTGCACATCGGCCAGCGGAACGCCCAGCGCGCGGGCAATTTCATCGCTGGCTTGCGGCGGAATGTGGGCATACAGCGTTTGGGCGGCGTGGAGCGCGGGCAACAAATCATCGCGTTGACGCCAGGAACGCGCCACCAGCTCTGCCCGCAGAAGAGATAGATCTATCGTCATGGATATTTAACCGAGAATCATAGCGCAAAAAGAGAGACTGGGGACGGAAGGCGAAAATATCAGCCGTCCCCGGTCTTCCGTCTTCCGGCGATCCAAAAACCCGTCACCCGGCGAGTAGACAGGCGGCGCGAAGATGCGATAATTGGGTAAATATATTTCTGAAATCCCACCTCGACGCGGGTTTCGGCAGATCAGTAGACCTTATGACTTAAGGAGCAAAGCAATGTCAAAAGTTTTTATTACGCGTGGGAAGTTTGATGGCATCAACGCCTGCGCCAACGACAAAGGCATCATCGCCGCGGCGGCCATGGATCAGCGTGGTTCGCTGCAAAAGAGCATCGGCAAGGCTCGCGGTGGCGCCCCTGCCAGCGCAGAAGAACTCACCGAGTTCAAGACCATCATCACCAAGGTGCTCACCAAGCACGCCAGCGCCATTTTGATGGACCCCGAATTTGGTTTGCCCGCGTTGAAAGAGAAAGACCCCAGCGCAGGCGTTTTGCTGGCCTACGAAAAGACCGGTTACGATGCCGCGGTGAAAGGCCGCCTGCCCGACCTGCTGCCAGAGTGGAGCGTGCGCCGGCTGAAGGAAGTTGGCGCGAGCGCGGTCAAGATTCTGCTGTATTACAACCCATACGAGGGCGGCAATGTCAACACGATCAAGCACGCCTTCATTGAGCGCATTGGCGCAGAATGCGCAGCCAACGACATCCCCTTCTTCCTGGAGCCTATTTATTACGATGACGACATGGACGAGGTGGGCGTGGCGAAGAAGAAACCCGCCGCCGTCACCGCTTACATGGCCGAGTTCAGCAAGTCGCGCTACGGCGTGGACGTGCTCAAGGTCGAGGTGCCGTTCAACATCAAATACATCGCTGGCAGCCGCGCGTTTGGCGGCACCACCAGCCTCGGCACCAAAGCCGATGCCATGCGCCAGTTCAAAGAGGCCGCCAACGCCACCACCAAGCCGTTCATTTACCTGAGCGCGGGCGTGACGGACGATGTGTTCGTTGAATCGCTGGAGTGGGCCGCCGAGGCCAAAGCACCGTTCGCGGGCGTACTGTGCGGTCGCGCCACCTGGCAAGATGGCATCCCGGTGTATGCCAAAGAGGGCGGCAAGGCCCTTGAGGCGTGGCTGGAGGATCGCGGCGTGAAGAACATCACCCGCCTGAACGAAACCCTGGCCAAGGGCGCCCGCTCGTGGATGGACGCTTACGGCGGACGCGACAACATTGAAGTTGTGGGCTGAAAGAAATAAGAGAAGAGAA
>DAORUN010000040.1:0-4544 GCA_035433205.1 Thermoflexales bacterium
GTTTGAGTCGGCGTCTGAGTTGGTGTCTCGGTCGGCGTCTGCGTCGGTGTCCGTGTCGGTGTTGGAGTGGGAATTAAACTGTCATTAAACGTGCACGTCACGGTGATCCCGCCCGTCGCAGTAATACTTCCAGGTGTTTGACCATTATCACAGGTCGCGCTATCTAACTGCCATCCAGATGGCACCGCCTCTGTAATGGCAAAAATCAGTCCTGGCGTCAGCCATCCGGTGTATTTGATTCCCCCCCCATCGGTATTGACCAATGTCATAATCTCTGCGGCGCCCTGCGTCACCGGAAATGAGAACAGCGTTGGGTCAGCAGACGGCAGTGTGACCTTATCCACCCCGATCTTTGCACACATAATCTGTGTCGAAGCCGTGCTGGTCCTAGTCAAAACAGCACCCGTCGCTGTTTCACGGAACGTCCCATCTACTGTATTTGAAGACGTCCCGCAATTTTGAATACTTGTGTCGGCAATAATGGTGACCGTGCGCGTATTTGGCGTAGAGTTAGAGGCAATATTCCCAAAGTCGCACGTCAATACACCCGCGTTTATGGCGCACCCACTTACTGATGGCGAAAGTGTCCAAGTAAAGCCCGTTGGCAATGTGTCTGTAATTCGCGTATCAAAAGAGGTGGCATTTGCGGTCGCGTTTGGCGGATTGCTTGTCAGAATAATCGTGTAGGAAATCTGATTTCCTGCCGATACAACTGGCGTATTGGAAGTTTTGGTTAATGCCAAATTTCCTGCTGGCACCAAAATAGGAATCTGAACGGCATTGTCAATATTGCACTTTGAAGACCCTATGTTTTGGGCAATATCCGTAAACCCTGAGCACGTGTTAACGGTGTTAGCGGCCTGTCCCCAACCGATTATGGTTGATACATCTAAAAATCCATCGTTATTAGCATCCCGGCACGTCAATTGCATTGGCTGTGTGCGATACAAGTACGTGCCATCTGCGGTGCTGACATCACCACATGTGTCGCCATCTGTATTTCGGAAAGGGCCAACGCCACTGGTCGTGCTTATTGGAGTTCCCAGCGGGTGCAGATAATCGGTATAGCACGAACCTGTCTTGGCATCTCCACCATCCGCAGCAACCGCAAATCCCACGTCATACTTATCGGTGGCATTAGATTGAATCGTGAAAGTCAAAATGACTGTTATCAAATCCCCATCACCCAAACAGCCATCATCCAAAACCTGAAAACTGTTTACCCCGGCAATAGAAATATCATTTGCCGTGCAGTTCAAATCAGTCTTGCCTCGAACATCCTCAAAGCACGTCCCCGTTGGCGGAATAGCCTCAATTCTGCGAATCAAATCTTTCAATGTGATGGCATTCTGGATGGGGCTATATCCATTTTCGCCCGGCACAACCACGGTTGGCGGCGGCGCGGTTGGGAATGAAGGAGCAAGCGGCCCCCAAAGAGATTGTCCAGTGTCAGACCCAACTCGACCTTCCACACCAACAGCAGTCTGTGGTATGTTGAGACCAATAGTCAGACCCAGCACAAGCGACCATCTTACACATAACCTAAAAAATGCAAACTTCAAGTCTTTCATAGATTACCCCCGAAAAGCAATAACGAACACCTTCTGGCCGCTTACCCTTCCTCATAGCAAACAAAGCGTAGCGTTATCGGAGGAGACCAATGAAAGAACGGAGAAAATAACGCTTGCAATAATTCTGCAAGCCTCACTCAACGGCAAAACACAAGGCCACGATACCAAATTTTTTTTAAAAGTCAAGGGACATTTGACCTATATTGGCGAAAGCTTGTCTAATTTGTCATAATAAACAATTGCATTTTAGGGTCAAATTTGGCCGCTTTTTATTCTTGTTGATGCAAATATGGCAAAACAAACAGGAGAAGTGTCAGCCCTGCCTTCTGCAAGGCTGCGCTTTACACCGTACAATACACCCCAATGAAAATCCAAGGGCCGCCGCTAGAGCAATTGACCCATCGGCTAACCGACACGCCGCCCGAATTTTTGGAAGAGCCGCGCATTGGCAATAATGGCCGGGTGAATGTGGCTGCAATTGTCAACGACCTCCTCCGCATGATGGCCGCGCCGCCGCTGACAGAGCCATACGCCGCCCTGCTCCAATCCACCGACCCCAAAGCTGACCGCAACCGGCTGGCGATTACGCTCATCACGGCCTGGCTGCTGGCAGACCCAGATTTGTGCCGGAGCCAGAACGCCGCCGCCGCACTTGACCTTCTCACCAGCGGCGCAAAAGAACTGGCCGCCTTTGTCCCATCCGCCAAATTTGTAACCGACCCCGACCGCCGCGAGGAATTGGCGCGGTTTTCATTGGCACAACTAGGCTTGCGCCCCGCCAGAGAGACCGAAGCTCAGGCGCAAGATCGCCTCACCACCATCAGCGCATCCGAGCGAGCGCGGGTGGTCAAGGCCGCCCAAGCCGCCGAAGAACGCGCCCGCCAGATCCGCGAGGCGCTGGCCAAAAAACGCGCCGAGGAAGGCGCAGACAAGTGGAGCCGGGAATGAATTTAATCTCTCGCAAAGACGCCAAGAATAAACTTGGCGCCTTTGCGTCTTAGCGAGAGATATAAAAAATGGCAAACTGGCAAAACGATAACGTAACGGAACAGGAGCGATTCCCAACGCTCAGCCATGCGGGGCGCGAGATGCTCAAGTTCTTGCGCGAGCACCCCCACGCGCCCATTTACCGCAATATCAGCGGCAATCACCTCACGGCAGATGAGGTGGGGCATGTGCGCGCATTTGAGCGCGAGGTGCAAAACGCGCAGGTGGGATGGCAACCCGGCGCACATCCCATCTGGCTGGATGAGTTTGTGGCTCATTGTTTTGAGGCCACGCCGTTTTACCGCAGATACGGCGCGAGACCACGCTTTTTTGAGGACATCCCGCCACTCACCCGCGCCGATCTCAGCCGTCATTACGTTTCACTTGTGCCCGATGGTTTGCCGCTGGACCGCTTGATTGGATTTGCCACCACCGGCACCAGCGGGCATCCGCTGCAAATCGCGTCTTACCCGCCGGTGGCCGCCAGCTATTTGGCATTTTTCAAACGGGCGCTGGCGCGGCGGGGCATCACCCTGGCGCATGGGCGCGGGCAAGTGGGCGTGGTTTTGGTGGGCTGGCAAAAAAAATGCTGGACATATGTCTCGGTTACGCCCACGATGGACGAAAGCGGGTTGGCAAAAATAAACTTGCACCCCAACGATTGGCGCGACCCAGCCGACCGCGCCAAATATCTGGATGCGTTGAACACCGAGGTATACACCGGCGACCCCATCGCGTTTGCCGAGCTGGCAAAACTACCGCTCCAAACGCGGCCCAAAGCCATGCTCAGCACATCAATGGCGCTTTTGCCGGGCATGAAGCGCGAACTTGAGGCGCATTTTGGCTGCCCGGTGATTGACATTTATTCCATGAACGAGACCGGCCCAATTGCGGCGGGTGAACCAACCGGCCACGCGCTTTTGCAAAACCATCTATTTGTAGAAATTTTGGGGGCCGATGGCGCTCCGGTCGCACCCGGCGCGCGCGGGGAAATTACGCTCACCGGCGGGTTCAACCCCTACCTGCCGCTTCTGCGCTACCGCACCGGCGATTTTGCGGCCTTGCGCTTTGATGGCCTTCAGCCCATGCTGGTTGGGCTGGAGGGTCGCCCGCCGACAACATACAAAACCACCTCCGGCGAGCGCATCAACAACATTGATGTGACCCACGCGCTTCAGCCGTTTGCCTTGCCCCAGTTTGCGCTTCACCAGTTTGGGGATGGCTCACTCAAATTCCGCGCCCGTTTTGGCCCGGCAGACCCAGCGCAGGTGAAGGATGCCTTGCTTGCCCTGTTTGGCCCCGCCCAGCGCCTGACGATTGAGCCACTGGTGAATGACGGCGAAAAAGTGATTCAGTATACAAGCGAAGGGTGAAGAGAGAAGGGTGAAGGGTGAAGGGTGAACTTGCGCAGCGAGCGTAATTTTTGCTTCTCCAATTCGCTCCGCTCGTCTGTTCATGCCGAAGAAGCAGGAAAAGTTAACCTTTTTCACCCTTCACCCTTCTCTCTTCACCCTTCTTTAGCCAATCATCGAATCGTCATCAGAGGTGGCGGCATATTCGGCGTACCACTTGGCTTGCTTAATGCCAAACGGTTGCAGGTCGCGCGAGGAATACCGGGTGCGCTCCGGGCCGGTAGGGGTGAACACAACCAGAGCGCCATCCGCCGCAATGGCCAACGTGGGTGAGCGCTTCATAATTTCTGCCTCGCTATCTATCAGCGGGTTGCACGCAATCAGCCAAAAGGCATGCTCGTCATCCAGCGGGCGCCGCTGAGCCAGATACACATCAAACACATCATCATAAAAATAATAATAATGTTCGTGTGTCAGGGCTAACTCGCCTTTTTGCAAACGCGTCCGCTCCTCCGCTTCGTATTCGGCGGCGGCGGTGATTTCCTCCTGCGTCAAGGCTGTTTCGTCCACTCATCGCAATTATAAACGGAGCAAGTTAAAGGCATTATCACGCGCCGCCTATAATCAACCTGTT
>DAORUN010000040.1:4554-24288 GCA_035433205.1 Thermoflexales bacterium
ATGAAAAGTCTGGCGAGGATATTTGACGTAGTTTTGGCGGCGCTTCTGGCGTTTGCGCCAACCGCCGCGCTTGCCCAAAATCCATCCCCCACCCCGCCGCCTTCCCAAAATGCGCGCCGCGCCGCAGACATGGTAAAAAACATGACCGCCGCGCAAAAAGTGGGCCAACTATTTCTAATCAGCTTTCCGAACAATGATGTGTCCCTGACCTCCGACATTGCCGACCTGATCTTGAATTACAACATCGGCGGCGTTCGTCTCAAGGCGGCCAACCAAAACTTTGCCAATGGGGTTGATGGAACACGGCAAATCACAAAGCTCACCGCAGATCTGCAAACGCTGGCGGGCATCAGCATCACTGCGCTCATCACAGGCGGCCCGGGGGCCGCGCCCGCCGGCGCATTCACGCCGCTCTTCATCGCGGTCAACCAGGAAGGCAACAGCCCATTCAACTCCGAGATCACCCAGGGCGTGACCGATGTTCCGGGCGAGCTGGCGCTGGGCGCAACCTGGAAACCGCAATACGCAGAGACGGTCGGCTCTATTCTTGGCGCAGATTTGGCCGCGCTTGGCATCAATGTGCTCACCGGGCCGGTGCTGGATGTGCTGGATTCGCCAAAACCCAACGCCGTCTCCGACCCCGGCGCAAGAGCGTTTGGCGGCGACCCCTTTTGGGTGGGGCAATTCGGCCAATCGTTTATCGGCGGGGTGCATTCCGGCAGCTCCAACCGCATCGCCGTCATCGCCAAAAACTTCCCCGGCCTCGGCTCATCCGACCGCAACGTGGAAGAAGAAATTCCAACCGTGCAAAAATCGCTGGAGCAGCTCAAATTGCTGGAGCTGGCCCCGTTCTTTGCCGTCACCCAGCTCAATACTCAAACTGCGGCAGATGGCTTGCTGGTCTCGCACATCCGATACCGCGGGTTTCAGGGCAACATTCGCGCCAGCACCCGCCCGGTCAGCCTGGACCCGCAAGCCTACGCCGATCTGATGGCCTTGCCAGAAATTGCCCCGTGGCGCAACGCGGGCGGGGTGACCTTTAGCGATGCGCTGGGCGTGCGCAGCGTGCGCCGCTTTTACGACCCGCTGGAGCAATCATTTAACGCGCGGCAAATTGCGCGAGATGCATTTTTGGCTGGCAACGATGTGCTTGACCTCGGCGCGTTCGCCCTCAACACAAATTCCTGGCAAGAGCAATTTGTCAACATCAAAGACACCATCTTGTTTTTTCGCGAGCGCTACCAAAGCGAACCGGCCTTTGCCAGCAAAGTAGATGCGGCGGTCACGCGCATCATTGGGCTAAAACTAAAGCTGTATGGCGGCAGTTTTGACGCGGCCAATATTCTCAACCGCAAACCCACCGCCGTGCCGCCCACGCCGCAGAGCGCAACATCACCCACAGGAACGCCATCACCCGCCGCCACCGGAGACAAACTGGCCGCGATTGCCCGCGATTCAATCACCCTGCTCTCGCCCACCATCCGCGATCTGGCGGCCACCATTCCATCTGCGCCCAGCAAAGATGATGGCATTGTGTTCATCACCGATGACCGCGTGCTGCGCGACTGCGCCAGATGCGCGGCCTACCCCGCCATCTCCAAAACCGCGTTGCAAGATATTGTGGTGCGGCTGTATGGCCCCCGCGCCACCGGGCAGGTGAACCCCGCCAGGTTGTCTTCGTTTTCTTTTGCCGATTTGGCCGAGTATGGCGCGAAATCTTCTGCGGCGATTACGGCCACGCCCACCGCGAAACCCATCACCCCCGCCCTGGATGTGACCCCCGCGAATGCCATCACCGCCACCGAGCCAGCCAGCGCCACCTTGCGCATCCAAACCGCCATAGACAACGCGCGGTGGGTCATCATTGGGCTGATTGATCTTGACCCGGCCCAAAAAGGCACCGCCATCTTCCGCAATTTTTTGGCGCAGCGGGCCGATGCTTTGCGCGACAAACGGGTGATCGTATACGCCCTCGGCGCGCCCTATCAGCTTGACCTGACCGAGATTAGCAAGATGACAGCGTATGTGGGCGTGTTTAGCAGCTCCGCGCCCTCGCTGGAAGCGGCCATGAAATCTTTGTTTGGCGAATTTGGCTACGCGGGCGCGTCGCCTGTGAGCATCCCCGCGCTGAACTATGCCCTGACCGAACAAACCGCGCCAGACCCCGCCCGCGATATTCCGCTGCTCGCCAGCGACACGCTCACCCGCACCATTTCGGGCACGCCGACATCGGGCACGGCCACCCCGCTCAACCTCAAGGTGGGCGACCGGCTCAAGTTACGCGCCGGCCCCATTTTGGATCGCAACGGGCGCATCGTGCCCGATAACACGCCGGTGCAATTTAGCTTTAGCTATCCCAGCGAGCGCGTGGAACAAACGCCGGCGCTGGCGCTGACCAAAGATGGCTACGCCGAGACCACCACCACGATTGACCGCAAGGGGTCGCTGTTTATCCGCGCCAGCGCCGACCGCGCCACGCGTTCATACATCGTGCGGGTAGACATTGGCGACACAACCGCCTCAATTGAAACCTTGCGCCCAACGCCGCTGCCCACCACCACCATCGAGCCAACGATCTCGCCCACGCTTGTGCGGCCAACCAACACCACCGTAAACACCCCCACCCCTACCCCAGAAACGCCGCCACGCCCGTTGCGCGCCAATTTGGTTGGGTTTTTGCTTACCCTCATCGGGCTTTCGGCCATGGGCAGCGGGCTGGTTTTGTTTTTGCGGGCGCGGGGGATGGCGCTTGCGGCGGATAAAATTTTGCGCATGGTGATTTTGGCGTGGACAGGCGGCTGGTTAACGTATGTTCTGTGTGCGCTGGGCGTGTTTGGCTCTGCGCCGCTGGGCGCAAACCCGGCCTGGCTGGGCGGCTGGCTGATGGCGCTGCTAATTAGCGCGGCCATTTTGGCTGGCGGCGCGTATTATTTGACAAAAGAAGCGAAAAAACGGGGATAAGCCGGAAAAGATCAGCTCAAAGCTCCTGTTTATCCTGTTCAAATTAAAATCATGAAATTACTCGAACGACTTTTTGGCGCAAGCGGCAACCCCGAAGATGTGGCGATCTACTACTTTGTCAAATGCAAAAAGTGCGGGGCCGTGACAAAGTTGCGCATCAACAAACACAACGACCTCAGCCGGGATGACGATGACAACTTCATGGTGCGCAAGTTCGTGGTGGATAACACCTGCTACGCGACCATCGAAGTCGAGCTTCACTTTGACCAGCGCTACAAAGAAATCAGCCGCTCAATCACGGGCGGGGAGTTTGTTGCAAAAGAAGAATTTAACGAATAAGAAAAACTTAGACGCAAGATTTTCTTGTTTCTTATTTCTCATTTCTTTGCGTTTTGCCACAAACATAAACTAACGTGAGTTCAAGAAGTCGGACTGCTGGGGCCTTGGCAGGCCACAAACTTGCCTGGCAAGCAGTCCGACTTCTGAGCGCGCCACACGCTTACCCAAAACTCACGTTAAACTGGCTATACTTTGAAGGCATATTAACTAAAAACAGCATATTGGGCGGGTCGCAAGACTTTCCAACCACTCAACCTGTTCGCATCCTTTACACCATACACATTTCACCTTACAAACCATGACCCAGGAATTTATCCCCTCATCTGCGCTGGTGATCTGCGCCCACCCAGATGACATTGAATTTGGCGCAAGCGGCACCATCGCCAAGTGGACAAAGCGCGGATGCAAAGCCGCGTATGTGCTGGTCACCAGCGGCAACGGCGGCACGCACGACCCCGCCTACACCCGCGAGACAATTGCCGTGCTGCGCGAGCAGGAGCAGCGCAACGCCGCCGCTGTATGCGGCGTGACAGACGTGGAATTTCTGCATTACAACGATGGCGAAGTAATGCCCACGCTGGAGCTTCGCAAAGACCTGGTTCGCATGATTCGCAAATACAAACCAGAGATTGTGATCTCAATGGATCCGACCCGCATGTATGTGGGCGATGGCTACATCAACCACCCCGACCACCGCGCGGTGGCGACGGCCACGATGGACGCGATTGCGCCAGTGGCCGCCATGCCGCTCATGTACCCAGAGTTGGGCGAGGCGCACCGCGTGCGCGAGGTGTGGGTGGTCTTCACCCAAGAGCCAAACACATGGGTAGACATCTCCGAAACGCTGGAGACCAAGATGGATGCCCTGCGCCAGCACAAAAGCCAGGTGAGCGAAGACACGGTGATGGAACTGCGCAAATGGGCATTTGAGGACGGGCGCGGCCTGATCGCCGCAGAATCCTTCAAAGTGATGACGCTGGAAAAAAGAAGCGTGAAGGCCGAAGGCGAAAAACCAGCGACCAGCAACTAGAAAAAAATGGGACTAAAAGAAATTCAAGCCGCATTTGAGGCGGCCCGCGCCGAGAAACGCCCGGCGTTTATGCCATATTGGCCGGTGGGCTACCCCGACGCGCCCACATCACTGCGCGTAATTGAGGCCATCGCTGCGGGCGGCGCAGACATGATTGAAATTGGTGTGCCGTTCAGCGACCCGCTGGCCGATGGCAAGGTCATCCAGCACGCCTCGCAGGTGGCGCTGGCAGGCGGCATGACCATACACAAGGCGATGGATATCGTGCGCAAGGCGCGCGCCATTGAGGTGCGCATCCCGTTTCTGGTCATGGGCTACCTCAACCCGCTGCTGGCGTTTGGGATGAAGGAATACGTGCTGGCCTGGCGCGAGGCCGGAGCCGACGGTTTGATTGTGCCAGATTTGCCGCCGGAGGAAAGCGCCGAGCTGGCCGGGTATTGCGCCGAGGCGGGCTTGGCGCTGGTTAGTTTTGCAGCCCCCACCAGCACCGATGACCGCCTGAAGACCATCGCGCAATCGGCCACGGGATTTGTGTATATCGTTTCGGTGGCGGGCGTGACCGGCGCGCGCGACCAATTGCCCGCTGGCCTGCGCGAGTATGTGTTGCGGGTAAAAGCCGCCGCGCAAAACACGCCCGTCGTTGTGGGTTTTGGCATTAGCTCGCCAGAACAGGTGAACGAAGTAGGCGGGTATGCGGATGGCGCAATCGTCGCCAGCGCGCTTATCCGTGACGCTGGAGAAGCGCCAGACCCCGCTTTGGCCGCGTATAACTTTGTAAAACAATTTCGGAAATAAGCAATTATTGGTTGCTGGCTTTTGAGATAATGCGCCCATTATGAACCCCATCGGTATTCTTGTTTTACACGGCCCCAACCTCAACCTGCTTGGCCTGCGCGAGCCAGAAGTGTATGGCAAAACCACGCTGGATGACATCAATGCCGCGTTAAACACGCTGGCAACCCAGCGGGGCGCAAAACTGACTATTTTGCAAAGCAACCACGAAGGCGCTCTGATTGACGCCGTTCATGCCGCGCGGACAACGGCGCAAGGCATCCTCATCAACCCCGGCGGGTTTACCCACACCAGCGTGGCCCTGCGCGATGCGATTAGCGGGGTGGCCTTGCCCGCCGTGGAGTGTCATCTCTCCAATGTGTATAAACGCGAGGAGTTTCGTCACCACTCTTTTATTGCGCCGGTATGCGTGGGCACGCTGGCTGGGTTTGGCTGGCGCAGCTACATTCACGGGTTAAACGCGCTGCTAGATTACATTGCGGGTTAGAAAACGAACCCCCAGGAAATCAGGTTCTTCTGTTTCAGAACTGCTTTGAAAGAGGAAAAGATCTGAAAAATATCAAAAGCCAGCGAGGGGGGACGCTGGCTTTTGAATGCCCATTTCTGGGCGCACACACCTTACACACAACAGGAGGCTTAGCTACGATGTTCTACGATGAAACTTCAATGAGCATTTGCTGTGTGGACGTAAGTTTACCCAAAATCTTATTTATTGCAAGTGATGTTAGTCATATTCTTACATGACAAATGTCACATGTTTAGGAATATGGGGGTGAGCCGGTAGGCAGCGACCACCATTAATCCCAAAACAATTGCGAGGATGGACTGCCTGACGCCAATCACCATTGGTTTAACCCCAACGCACGGGCGGATAAAAACGCCGTATGCCACCTCGGCCAGCAAAACCACAAATGGCACAACCGCCAGCCACGGAATGATCTTGGCCAGCGCCAGCCCCGTCACCACAAGCAGGGTGATGGCATTCCAAATCAGCGCCGTTCGTCCCGTGTGCCAGCGCTGCAACTGGGATGGCATCTCCTTCAAGCGGCGTTGCTCCAGCCGGGTGTAGGTATACACGATGGCCCCCGCGGATTGCATCCACATCAGCGCAAACAAAACCCAGCCCGCGGGCGCGGCGTGGCCCGTATCTGTCCAAAATGCGGCTGGGGTTGCAAGGGCCAGCACGCCACACCCGGCAATTTCGGCCAACATTTGCCGCCGCTCCGTGTGGCGGGCCACAAGCCACATCTGCCAAACCAACACCGGCGCAGCCAGCGCGGCCAGCGGAAGGATGAAGCCGTTGCCTGTGCCAATCATGCCCAACGCGCCCAGCAGCGCCACAAAGCCATACACACCCAGCCAAAACACGGCAATCCGCGCTTCTTCGCGGGGTCTTCGCCCGCTCAGCGCCTTCACCAAAATGGTGAGCGGCTGCAAAGCCATAAACGCGCCCAAACTGGCAAGCGTAAGCCAAACGAGCCCCCATCGAAAGAAACCGCCAAGAAAAACACCAACGGCATATGGACACAGCCACAATGCCCAAGAGCCGTGTTGTTGAGGGATGGCGATGATTTTTTTGAACAAATTAAAAGCCGTAACGCGCGAAAGCGCAAGGAATTCTCGGCTTTCAGATTGCGCGCTTAATCAATTCTCCACAATGTTGCGCAGCCTGGCGTATAGCTTTTTACGGACTCGCTCTGGCACGGCGCTCTCGCGGTCATCGCAATAAAAAAGGATGGACTTGTGGCCGGGGTCCAGCAACAAGCGGCAGCGTTCGCACTGCGCCACAAATTCGCGCAACGACTCCTTGAGCGATTCATCCACCTTCTCGCCACGCTGTTCGGCGTGTTCAATAAACTTGAGCGCCTCGCCGCACGCCAGCGATTCCAACTGATCTGCCGGCATGGCGCGCTCCGCGAAATACGCGCTGAGGTTTTTGCGCAAGGCGGCGCGGGCGCGGTGCAGCCGCACTTTTAGCGCGGCCTCGGATACGCCCAGTTTTTGCGCGGCCTGCGCGGTGCTCATGTCCTCAATTTCGCGCAAAATAAAAACGTTGCGCAGCGTGTCTGGCAGCGCGTTTACCGCATCGCCAATCACGCGGGTGGTTTCATGCTCCAGCGTGAGGGCATCCGGAGATTCATCCCACACCGCCAGTTCTGGCCGCGACTCCTCGTTGTCTTCGCTTTCATCCAGCGAAGCCGTCTCGCGGCGCGAGCGCAGCTTCATGAGCGCCTGATTGTGCGCGATGCGATACAGCCAGGTGGCAAGCCGGGAACGCCCATCAAATTTGCCAATGGCCTTAAAAGCGTTGATGAACGTCTCTTGCACCGCGTCTTGGGCCTCGGCCTCATCGCCCAGAATGCGCAGCGCCAGCCGGTAAAGCGTGGGCGTGTGCGTCTCAATGCACACATCGCAAGCAGCCTTGTCACCCGCCTTAATGCGCGCCAGCATTTCGGCTTCGGCCTCGGCAGAAGGGGCTTCGTCTGCAAACATTTTGTTCAAGATAAAGACATTTTAACGGGAATTCCTAGCGTTTTATATTTGCCGCCCCACCCGCTCATAGGCGTTGCCCGCGCATAAATGAGCCGTCACGCGCATTTTTGTTATGAGGTTGCGCGTATGCGTTAAAATTTAGCCCGTTTGAGACGAAACTCCAGGGTGAACACATGGAGTTGCGCCGTGCCAGTGAGAGTGAAATTTTCCTCGACTTGGTCTCCGCCATCTGAAATGTTTTGTCTCCGGTAAAAGCGCGCGTTGTGCCAGCCATATCACGGCGGTAGAACTGTTTGCGACCTGCGCGCGAGACGGCACATGCGTGCCAAAAGGAAAGTTTTGAGTTTTACACAATTTAATCTGGATGCGCGGCTGCTAAAAGCAATTGAGAAGGCGGGTTATGAGACCCCCACGCCCATCCAAACCCAGGCCATACCCGTGGCCTTGAATGGCATAGACCTAATCGGCACCGCCCAAACAGGGACGGGCAAAACGGCGGCCTTTGCGCTGCCCATCTTGCAAAAGCTGCTAGAGGACAAGAAGTCGCCAATCCCAGGCTCGTGCCGCGCGTTGATCGTGACGCCCACCCGCGAGTTGGCGGAGCAGATTCACGAGAACATTCGCGCGTATGCCGCTGGCACCAGCCTGCGCAGCGTGACCGTGTATGGCGGCGTGTCGTTTGGCCCGCAAGAGAAGGCGCTGCGAGCTGGCGTGGATATCGTTGTGGCCTGCCCTGGCCGCCTGCTGGATCACATCGAACAAAAAAATATTACGCTGGATCGCGTGAAGTTTTTGGTGATTGACGAGGCTGATCGCATGTTTGACATGGGCTTTTTGCCCGCCATCAAAGACATCATCGCCCGCACGCCAAAGACGCGCCAGACCATGCTGTTCAGCGCAACCTTCCCGCCCGAAGTGGAACGGCTGACCCGCGAGGCATTGCGAAACCCGGAGCGGATCGCGGTGGATACGGGCGTGGCTGCGCACACGGTGGCGCACGCGCTTTACCCAGTGCCCAATCACCTTAAAACAGAGTTGTTGATGGCATTGCTAAAGAAAACCGATGCCTTCTCTATGCTGGTTTTCACCCGCACCAAACACCGCGCAGATCGCCTGGCCAAGCAAATTCAGAACGCTGGGTTCAAGGTGACCGCCCTGCACAGCAACCGCTCGCAAAACCAACGCCTGCAAGCGCTGGGTGGGTTCAAGAGCGGCAAATTCCAGGTGATGGTCGCCACGGATATCGCGGCTCGCGGGCTGGATATTGAAACCGTCTCTCACGTGATCAACTACGATGTGCCAGACACGACCGATGCTTACATCCACCGCATTGGCCGCACAGGCCGCGCAGAACGCGAAGGCGATGCTTTCACGATTGTGACACCCGAGGACAACCCAATGGTGCGCGATATTGAACGGGCCATCGGCCAATCAATTGAACGCCGCAAGTTGGATGACTTTAATTACGGGTTGGCACCCGCGCCAAAAGCTCACGTGCCTGCGCAACCTGGCGCGCGCACGCACGGGCCGGCGCGTCAGCCGCGCTCTGGCGAGCGGGCAGATGGGAACACGGCCCGCCCTGCGCGGCCACCTGTTCCATCAACATTTGGCCGTCGCCGCCGCCCGCTGCGAAGAAGCGATTTGGTAGGGTAAAAAGAAGCGAGAAATAAGAAAGGAGAAATAAGCGAGCCTCAGGCTTTCTTATTTCTCCTTTTTTTTATTTTCCCAACTCGCTTTTTAAGTGCGGAAAAAACTCATAAAAATCCTCGCGCAACCCATCATAATGCGCGACCAGTTGAGGCAAAGCCTCGCCCAGCAAGTTGGGGCGGCTCAGGCGACGGGTCATGCGTTTTAAGATGGCGTCAATGCCCTCCAGCGTGGCGTACGAACCGAGCCAATCATCTGCGGCCATGCGCCGCAAACCCTGCGCCACGCGCGGGTCAAGCGCATCCCAGTGCGCGGCAAACGAGGCATAAACCGAGCGCGTGAAATCATGAAGTCGCCCCGTCTGACTGGTAATAATCTCCCAATCCCGCGCCAAAAAGTGATCGTAAAACACATCCGCCAAAACGGCGGCGTAGCGGCGAAAGGGCGGTTGTATACGCGCCTGGCTGCGCTGGTGGATGGGATGCGCATCGGTAAAAACGTCTACCTGCTGGTGATGCGCGATCCCGCGGCGAATGCCCGCGCTAAGCGCCAGCCGCGCCTCGCCCTTTACCCAGTCGGCAATCACGCTGCCAATGCGTTCCTCGTCATCTGCGC
The DNA here is from genome assembly GCA_035433205.1 of Thermoflexales bacterium. Classification (GTDB taxonomy): domain Bacteria; phylum Chloroflexota; class Anaerolineae; order J036; family Brachytrichaceae; genus DAORUN01. Next base: position 14,432 of record DAORUN010000040.1, read on the forward strand.
CAACAAGATAAAGGTGAGCGAGCCAGTTCACTGCAATTACGAATGACGAATAAGAGAAAGAATGCGGTCGCGTCTGGTTTGGATCAAGGCGCGTTGTTCTGGCCAGAACATTGGGGGCAGGTTGTCAATCGGGAACCAGTTTACGATGTACTCCCGGTTGGGGTCGGTGGGTTTGCCGCCCATATCATTGGCGACAAACAGAAAGTAATGAATCACTTTCCATGCGGTTTTGAAATAATCCAGCCGCTCCAGCGTGCCTAGTTTCTCAATCAAGGTGATGTCAAAGAGACCGGCCTCTTCCTGAATCTCGCGCCGCGCGGCTTGCTCCAACGTCTCACCCGCTTCCAAATGACCCTTTGGCAGCACATAGCCAGTGCGCGGGCCTTCGCGCACAAGCGCCACCAGCGTCACGCCGTCTTCCACCCGCACAACCACGCCCCCGCACGATATGTGCGTGGGGACATGAGGCGGTTTCACAAACCAGGTATGGTCAATGGGAGGCATAATGCAATGTATAAGATATAACGCGTATATTTTTGCGCATTACGCGTTATTCTTTTCTCGCCGCGCCTTCATCCACTCAATTCCAATCGGCACAACCGAGACAAGGATGATGCCAATGATGACCAGCTCAAAATTAGCTTTGACAAACGGGATGTTGCCAAACAGGTATCCCATCCACACAAACAGGCTGACCCAGGCGATGCCGCCAATGACATTGAAGCTAAAAAATTTGGAATAGGCCATGTTGCCCACGCCGGCCACAAACGGCGCAAAGGTGCGCACAATGGGCACAAACCGCGCCAGAATAATCGTCTTGCCGCCGTGCTTGGCGTAAAAATCCTCGGTTTTCTTAAGATACTCCGGCTTGAGGAAGCGGTTGGTGCCGTCAAACGCGCGGGGGCCGATGCGGCGGCCAATCGCATAGTTCACGCTGTCACCCAGCACCGCCGCAATGCACATTACGATCCAAAGTGGCACAACTTGCAGCGTGTTGGATGTGTCTGCCGCCGACAAAGCGCCCGCCGCGAACAAAAGCGAATCGCCGGGCAAAAAGGGCGTCACCACCAAACCGGTTTCGCAAAAAATGATGCCAAACAGAATGACATACGTGAGCACGCCAAACTGCTGAATCAACTGCACAAGATATTTGTCTACATGCAAGACAATATCCACCAACTGTTTTATCAAATCCATTTACGTTTACTTTCTCCTCGGAATTTTGCAAAGCGCAATTATCTCATTGGCAAACACATGCGCCCCAAAAATGCGCGGCAAACTCGCTCAACATGCAGATAACCGCGGGATGAGCGTGGCAAAAAAATAGCTGGCTGGGCGAATACGCGCAAACCGCGCCACGTTCGTGCTGGCTTTCACCGTCACGCGGTCGCCATTTTGCAAAGAAACCTCATCCTGCCCATCGGCGGTCAGGATGGCCTGATGATCGGTGTTGACGCGCACCTCCACCACCGACGTATCGGCCAGCACAATTGGCTTCTCCAGGCTTAGGTGCGGCGCAATTGGCACAAGCGCCATCGTGCGCAAAACGGGAGGCATCACCGGCCCGCCCGCGGCCAGCGCGTAGGCCGTGCTTCCGGTTGGCGTAGACACAATCAGCCCATCGCAGGCGTAGGTGGTGAGCGGCGTATTGTCAATCCGCGTCTCCAGCCGCACCACACGCGCCAGCGTGCCGTGGCTAATCACAATTTCGTTGAGGGCCTCACGCGCGCCAAGAAGTTTGCCCTCACGAAACGCGGAGGCCGTGATCATCAGGCGTTCTTCCACCCTGTATTCGCCATTCAGCAAACGCGGCAATTGCTCGCGCCACTCCTCCGGCTGAATCTCTGAGAGGAAGCCGAGCCGACCCATGTTAACCGTGAGCACCGGCACACCGTGCGGCGCGGCTGCGCGAACCGCCCGCAGCGTGCTGCCATCGCCGCCAATGGCGATGAGCAATTCCACCTGTGTCGCCACGCGATTCATGCTGGGGGTGTCGCCGGTCTCGCACCGATACACCTGCGCGCCCCACCCCTCCAACGCCGCGGCAATCTCATCCGCCAGCGATGTAATTTCCTCGCGTTTTGGGTTGTGAGCTAAACCAATATGCTTGAGCATGACGTTTTAGACCGCCTTGACCGCCTCAATCAATCTTTCGCGGGGGATGGCTTGCTCGGTGGCCGCGTTCAAATTCTTCACCTTCACCACGCCCGCCAAGAACTCATCCCCACCCGCAATAACCGCGCAAGCAAAACCCTTGCGGCTGGCATATTTGAGCTGGTCGCCAATGCGGCCCTTCTCCAAAAACACCTCGGTTGAGATGCCCGCCTCGCGCAGCTCCGCGCCAATTTTGAGGTAATCCTGCATGCGTGCCGGGTCCATCACCGTGACCAACACTTTGGCTGGCGTGGATGGCCCAGCCTTCAGCACACCCACTTCAATCAGGCGAAAGACCAACCGCGAGAGGCCAATCGAAATGCCCACGCCGGGGAACTTCTCGGTCGTGAAGTAGCTGGCAAGGTCATCGTATCGCCCGCCGCTGCAAATGCTGCCCAAATCCGGGTGCGCCAGCAAGCGCGTTTCGTAAACCGTGCCGGTGTAATACTCCAGCCCGCGCACAACCGTCAGGTCAACCGCAAACGCATCTTCCGGCATTCCCAAGCTGCGCATGGCGTCCACCACCTCGCGCAATTCATCCGCGCCCCGCGCATACGTTTCGTTGGCCGCCCCGTATTCTTCTTTTAGCTGATGGAGCTTGTGCAGGAGCGCATTTGTGTCAAGACCAGCGCCGGTCTCCACAAACGCCAACACGCGCTCGGCCACATCTTCGCTCAGCGCAACTTTGTTAAGCAGCAACCCGCGCACTTTGTCGCGGCCAATTTTTTCCAGGTCGTCAATCGCGTGCAGCACGTCATTGTTTTGTTCCGGCTTCACGCCCGCGGCAATCATCGCGCCCTGCAACATGCGCCGATTGTTCAGCCGCACTTGGAACGCCCCAATCCCCATCTGGCGAAAGATGCGGTTGATGATGACCGGCATCTCGGCATCGGCCAGCAGGCTGACCGAGCCGCGCCCAATCACGTCAATATCGCACTGGTAAAACTCGCGGTATCGCCCGGCCTGGCTGCGTTCTCCGCGCCACACTTTTTGAATTTGATACCGCCGAAACGGAAAAACCAGCTTGCCGCTGTTTTGCGCCACATACCGCGCCAACGGCACAGTCAGATCAAAATGCAACGCCACATCGGTCTCGGCGTTCTCGCCCTGCGCCGCAGACAGGCGGCTGAGCGCGTAAATCTCTTTCTCGTTGCCGCCTTTTGCGGTCAGCGTTTCCTTGCGCTCAACCGATGGCGTCTCAATTGGCGCAAAGCCAGACAGCTCAAACGTCTCGCGAATAATGGCGATGCACCGGTTGAGCACAAGCTGGCCCTCTGGCAACAACTCAGGGAACCCGCTGATGGGTTTGGGTGTGATGATTGTCATTGAATTCAGAATTCAGAATTTAGAACTCAGAAATTTTTCTGCATTCAGCATTCCGAATTCTGCATTCTAAACTATGGCTTAAGCAGCACCAACCCGTTATCCACCGCCAGCGTCACTTTTTTGACCGTTGCGCCAGACATGGTTTTGTATTCCGCGTCCAGGTCAGCAGACAACGTTTTATCCGAGGCGTTGATAAACACAATGCCATTGGAAAACTTGCGCGCGAACAACCCGCTGGAAAGTTTGGTGTAGCTGCCATCCGGCGCGCCAATTTGCGCGTTCAGCAGCGCCACCTGCGAGCTAGACAGCGTTGAGCCGTTCAAGTCAAACTGAAAGTAAGTGCGCGGGCCGTTCTTGCCCATCAAAAACGAGGCCAGCGAATAGCTCAGCCACTGATCGCTCACCTCGGCGGGCAGCGGATTTCCGTTCAGCCGCGTTGTAACCAGCACCACTTTCCCATCTGCCGAAATAGCCGAAAGATAATCCACATCGCGCTTCCAACCCGCCTCGGTCTTAAAATCTTTTGTCCCGCTGATGGGGTTGCGCAGCCACTCGGAAATATGCACCCCGTCGGCGATGCCCGCAATATCCTGCGCCTCGCCGGTTCGCGCCGCATACACCGTGCCATCTTTCCACGCATACCCGGTCATAATCAGCAGTTTGTCTGGCACGCTCGCGCGGATGGCGCGCAGCAAACTCTCGGCAGCTTCCTGGCGCTGGGTATCGGAAAAAGGTTTTGTGCCGCTAAAAATGGGGCTTGCGCTTGGGCGGATGAGGTCGGCGCCCAATCCGTCAATCACGATGCCATCAAACCCCTGGGCGGCCTTGGCCACCTCACCCGCGATATAGCTGCGCACATCTGGCTCGCGAATGTTGAGCAGCGGCGCGTTGGTGTTGCTGGCAAAGACCAGCTTGCCATCTTTATCCTGCAAAAACCAATTGGGTCTGCTGGCTTTTGTGTCGGTGTAATTTTCGGCAAAATCAAAATACACCTGGCGCGCGCCCAGCGTCACCAGCGCAATGTTTTGTTTTGCCATTGCCTGCCCCACCCCGCCGCTGGCCAGATCCAAAAATCCGCCAAAAGCCTGCGAGCCATCCAGCCGGTCACCCCACAAACCGATGGCCGCCGTGCTGTCAATGGGCTGCTTCTTCGGCACAGCGGTGGCGGGCGGCGCGGTGGGCTTGGCCACTGGCGGCAGCGTGGGCGTGATGGTGGGCATGGGCAGCGGCGCAGGCGTGACATACGCCACCGGCGAAGGAAACACGCTCTGCGCGGGCGGCGCAATATTGCCGCACCCCGCAAGGAGCAAAACCAACATCAAGATAGTTGAACGAAACACTTTCATTGCTCTGGTTTTATCACAACAAAAAACCCCACCCGCTTTACAAACGGATGGGGTTTCATCTGGGCTGATCGGTCAAAGGCTCACACCCCAAACACATCTTTCAGCTTGTCCACAAAACCCTTCTCGCCTTGCGGGGTCACTTCTTTGCCCATTGTCTTGGAAAGCTCGGCAAACAGGCGGCGCTGCTCTGCGCTGAGCGAGGTGGGCACGGCCACCGAGACCAGCACAAGCTCATCGCCGCGCATGTTGCGGCGCAAATGCGGCACGCCCTTGTTCTTAATGCGAAACACGCTCCCGCCCTGTGTGCCAGCCGGGATGGACAACTTTTCCTTGCCGTCCACCGTTGGCACTTCAATTTCATCGCCCAGCGCGGCCTGCGCCACGTTGATGGGTATCTCAATCACGATGTCATTGTCTTTGCGGCGGAAGTATTGGTGCGGCGCGACGTTGATGACCACATACAAATTGCCCGCCTGCCCGCCGTTTGCGCCCGGCTCGCCTTCGCCATTCAAGCGAATTTGTGTGCCAGAATCCACACCCGGCGGCACGCTGACCTGCAAGTTCTTGGTCACACGCACCTGTTTTTTGCCGCCGCACTGCTTGCATGGCACGGCAATCGTCTCGCCAGAACCGCCGCAAGTTGGGCAAGTGTTCACGCTCACAAACGAGCCAAGAATGCTTTGCTGAACCCGCCGAACCTCGCCGCTGCCATTGCATGTGCGGCAACGCGTGGGCTGTGTCCCCGGCTCCGAGCCGTTGCCAGCGCATCTGGTGCAGCTCTCGCTGCGGCCAATCTCGATTTGTTTTTCCACGCCAAACACGGCCTCCAAAAACTCAATCTTGAGGTCGTATTTGAGGTCTGCGCCACGCCGCGGGCCGCGCCGCTGCTGGGCGGTTGACCCGCCGCCCTGCCGCGCAAACCCGCCAAAAAACTCCGAGAAAATATCGTTGATGTCGCCAAAGCCGGCGCCGCCAAATCCTTCTGCCCCAAAACCACCCTGCCCCATTGCGGCGTGGCCGTAACGGTCATACGCGGCGCGTTTTTGGTCGTCACTCAGCACTTCGTAGGCTTCGTTAATTTCCTTGAACTTGCCCTCGGCGTCGGACTCTTTGTTCACATCTGGGTGATATTTGCGCGCCAACTGGCGGAAGGCCTTTTTAATGTCTTCCGGCGCGGCGTTTTTTGGCACGCCCAGCACTTCGTAGTAATCGCGTTTTGTTGTCATTGTTGGTTGCTAGTTACTAGTGGCTGGTTGCTAGTGGAGGGACAACCCACTAGCAACTAGCAATCAGCGCCTAATTCTTTGTTTCTGTGTATTCTCCATCCACCACGTTGTCATCTGGCGGAGGCGGCTCGTTGCCCGCCGAGGCGCCATCACCCGCAGGTGCGGCATCGGGCGGCGGTTGCTGGGCATACATGGCCGAGCCAACATCGCCCATCACCTTCTTCAAGCTCTCGCTGGCTTTGCGCATGGCGTCCAAATCTGTCCCGGCGATGGCGGTGCGGACGTTGCGAATCTCATCTTCCAGCTTGGTCTTGGAATCGGCGGGAATCTTATCGCCGTTATCGCGAATAAATTTCTCGGCCTGATACGCCGCGTTGTCGCCCTCGTTGTGCGCCTCAATTTTCTCGCGCTTGGCCTTGTCATCGGCGGCGTGGCTTTGGGCTTCCTTCACCATGCGGTCAATCTCGTCCTTCGCCAAACCAGATGACGCCTGAATCGTGATATGCGCGGTCTTGGCGGTGGCCTTGTCGGTGGCGGTCACATTCAAAATGCCGTTGGCGTCAATATCAAACGAGACCTCAATTTGCGGCACGCCGCGCGGCGCGGGCGGGATGCCATCCAAAATGAATTTGCCCAGCGATTTGTTGTCTTGCGCCATTGGGCGCTCGCCCTGGCCAATGTGAATTTCCACGCTGGTTTGCATATCGCTGGCGGTAGAAAACACCTGCGACTTTTTGGTCGGGATGGTGGTGTTGCGCTCAATCAGCGGGGTAGCCACGCCGCCCAGCGTTTCAATGCTCAGGGTGAGGGGTGTCACGTCGAGCAAAAGCACGTCGCGCACTTCGCCGCCCAGCACGCCAGCCTGCACCGCCGCGCCAATGGCCACAACCTCATCGGGGTTCACGCTGCGGTTTGGTTCTTTGCCAAATACCTTGCGCACCGCCTCTTGCACGGCGGGCATACGGGTCATGCCGCCCACCAGCACCACCTCATCCACTTTGGCCGCGGTAATCCCGGCATCATCCAGCGCCTTTCGGCACGGGGCCATTGAGCGGCTGATCAAATCCTCGGTCATTTGCTCCAGGCGCGAGCGGGTGAGCCGCACCACCAGGTGCTTCGGCCCGCTGGCATCGGCTGTGAGATATGGCAGGTTGATCTCGGTCTCCATCGTGGATGACAACTCAATCTTGGCTTTCTCTGCCGCCTCTTTTAACCGCTGGAGGGCCTGCCGGTCGTTGCGAATGTCAATGCCATTCTCTTTCTTGAACGTGTCAATCAGCCAGTCCATCACGCGAATGTCAAAGTCATCGCCGCCCAGGAAAGTGTCGCCGTTGGTGGCCTTCACCTCAAACACGCCATCACCCAGTTCCAGCACGGTCACATCAAATGTGCCACCGCCCAGGTCATACACCACGATGGTCTCGTCTTTCTTCTTGTCCAGGCCATACGCCAGCGAAGAAGCCGTTGGTTCGTTGATGATGCGCTGCACATCCAGACCGGAGATTTTGCCCGCGTCCTTTGTGGCCTGACGCTGAGCATCGTTGAAATACGCCGGAACGGTCACCACGGCCTGGGTCACGGTCTCGCCCAAATACGCCTCAGCATCGGCCTTGATCTTTTGCAAAATCATGGCGCTAATTTCCTGCGGCGAATACTCCGAGCCGCCCATCACCACGCGGCAATCGCCGTTTGGCGCGCCCACCACTTTGTAGGGCACCATTTTGATGGCGCGTTGCACTTCGGGGTCGTTGAACTTGCGGCCCATGAAGCGCTTGACCGAGAAAATCGTGTTCTCTGGGTTGGTCACCGCTTGCCGCTTGGCTACCTGCCCCACCAAACGCTCGTTGTTCTTCGGGTTAATCGCCACCACCGATGGGATCAGCCGCGAGCCTTCTGCGCTGGCGATAACGGTCGGCTCGCCGCCTTCCATGATGGCAACAACGCTGTTGGTCGTGCCGAGGTCAATTCCGATAATTTTTGCCATGATTTTTTGTTAGTTGCTGGTTGTTGGTTGCTTTTGCAGACGGAAGACGGAGGACGAAGGACGGCACTGCCCGTCTTCGGTCTTCCGTCTTCCGTCAAATTTATCTTGCTACGCGCACAAGCGTTGGCCGAATCACGCGCTCGCCTTGTTTGTAGCCCTTTTGCAATTCTTCAATAATGTGCCCGCTCTCAATGCCATCCGCATCATCCTGGCTGATGGCCTCGTGGATGTTGGGGTCGAACACGTCATTCGGTTTGACCTCAATGGGTTTGACCCCTTCGGCTTCCATCACAAGTTGCAATTTGCGATGAACCAGCATCAAACCCTCCATCCAGGTCATGTGCCGCAGCGAATCGGGCATGGTTTTGCTGGCGCGGTCAAAGTCGTCCATCACGGGCAACAACCGCTTGATAAGATCGGCGGTGGCAAAACTGCGCAACTGGCCCAGCTCGTTTTCTTGCCGTTTTTTGTAATTGGCAAACTCCGCCCGTGAGCGTTGCCAGCCATCCAAATATTCCGCCGCCTGCTTTTTTGCTGCTTCCAGCGCGGCATTGTCTGTCACCGGGGTCTCCGGCATCACATCATCCATTTTATTTGTCACCTCATTTGCAAGACGGGAGACGAAAGACGGAAGACTGATTTAGCCGTCTTCCGTCCTCCGTCCTCCGTCAAAATTTACTCCGCATACAAATCGCTCACCAAATTGCTCATCAAATCGGCCACATAGCGCACGGTGCTGATGGCGCGGCTGTATGGCATACGAGTTGGGCCAAGCACGCCCAGCGTGCCGGTCGCATATCCTTCCACACCATACCGCGCCACCACCATGCTGCACGCGCTCAATTCGCGCCAGCGGCCCTCGCCGCCAATCACCACCTGCACCGTGCCCACTGGCGGCGTAATTTGGTCAAAAAAATCGGGCTGTTCGATGGCGCCCACGATGGCCCGCGCCCCATCTTGATCGGTAAACTCCGGCTCGCGCAATACTTCCTTCAATCCATCACGGTATGTTTCGGCGGAACTTTGCCCGCCGGTTTCCATCAACTCAATCACCAGCGCCATTACATCTTGTTCAAACTCAGCCAGCCCACCAAACTTAGCCCGCATGACCAGGCTGGTATCGCCCGCGTAATGCCCGTTTAGCTTTGCGCCCACCTGGCTTAGCGCCTCCTGCGTCATCGGCTCTTTGAGCGTGACAATGCGCTGGCGAACGGTGCCACCTTCCAGCACCAAAACCAGCAACACCAACCGCGACTGGGTGGAGATCAGTTCCAACCGTCGCAAAATAGGCGAATCCAGCCGAGGCGCGGTAACCAGTGAGGCGCTCCTCGCCGAGCGGGCCAACACCGCCGCCGCAAGCTGCATCCACTGGCTCATCTCTGTTCTGGCCTGATGGAATTGGTGGCGGATGGTGTTTTGTTCTTGCAGTGGAAGCTCAGATTCGCCCAGCAGATGCTCCACAAAATAGCGGTATCCGGCATCGGTGGGCACGCGCCCAGCAGAGGTGTGCGGGTGCGTGAGGTAGCCCAACTCCTCCAATTCCGCCATTTCGTTGCGGATTGTGGCCGAGGATACCCGCATCCCGGCAATTTCCAGCAGCGATTTTGAGCTGACAGGCTGGGCGGTTGCCACGTATGCCTTGATAACCTGGCCTAAAACTCGCTCTTGTCTGGGTGTTAATTCCACCATAAGTTGCGTGTTTTTAGCACTCAATCAATCAGAGTGCCAGAACACGGCTAACGATATTACCATGCGAATGATTAGTGTCAAGTTAGATTTTTAGGGGATTTTTGGGGAAATTAAGGAAAGCGGAAGGAAAGC
>DAORUN010000041.1:0-24079 GCA_035433205.1 Thermoflexales bacterium
AATCTCTGCGAAATCCTGGCTAAGAAAGAATTAGCCAGAGATTCTTCGCTCCCTCTGGTCGCTCAGAATGACATTTTTCGGCTCATTTTGCTTATCCAAAACTGGCGTTAATTTGACGGGTTTGGATAAAACGATTGCGGAGTCCGTTCATCCTGAGCGCGACTGCGAGGCACGAGCAAGAGCAGTCGAAGGATGACTGTCTTGCCCGGTGCAAAACCTTGACCGTGAGCCGCTCTTCGACTGCTCGCTTTGCTCATCCGTTCACCCTGAGTTTATCGAAGGATCAGGGCGAACGGAACAAAAAAGAGGTCGGGCTTTTGCGCAAAGCCCGACCTCTTTTTTACGATCACGATTCACTTACATGCCGGTTGAATCTTTCACCGGCACATCCAGCGTCATCTCTTTGCCAGATTGGAACTTGAGCGTGAGTTTGATGGTCTTGCCCGTCATCATGTCCTGCTTCAGGTTCATGATCATGATGTGATACCCACCCGGCTTTAGCTCAACAGAGCCGTTCGCGGGCACGTCCAGCCCGCCTTGCACCGGGGCCATTTGCATCATGCCGCTGGCGTCCATCTTTGTCTGATGAACTTCCACCATCATCGAATAATCTGGCACGCTGGCGCTCACCAGCTTGTCTGCCGCCCCGGCATTGGCAAGGGTCATGTAGGCGGCGCTCACGCCGCCCGCCTTGGCGGCCCGCGCCCAGGGGTCTTTTGCGGTGATGGCGTTTCCGCCAGCGGGCGCGGCAGGCGCGCCACACGCGGCAACAAGGGTCATGGTCACAGCCGCGATGGCGGCCAAAAATGTTCTGCGGTTCATGGTTTTCAATTACAAATTACTAATTACAAATTACAAATTGGGTTTGCGAATGAGGAAAGCCAAGAATTACCAGTTACGAAACCGAATTCGTAATTAGTAATTCGTAATTTGTAATTTTAGGTGGTGGCGTTTCTGGGGCAAGCGCAAGCTGGCGCAAGATGGGCATGACGGCCAGCCGCGCCTGCGCAAGAGCGACCACGCGGACAGGCGTTACGCCCGCGGGCGCAAGCGCCTGCGTCACCTGCTCGTAAGTTTGCTGCATGTCATTAAGCGGCGCTGGATTAGATGATGGCTGAGTCATGCCACAATCCGGCATAAAACTTTGGCCCAGCAGCCGCGCCGGCGCGTGCACCATCTGCACCTGCGCCCCGGCCTGGCAATGCAGCACACACGCCACCGGCGCAAGCGCCATCACCAGCGCAAAGACAGGCGCAACCAGCCGCCATTTCAACCAGGTAACCATTCGCTTGCAAAGTATACTCACCGCCTTAATCATGTCACCCCAAGACCCATCGCTTTGGATTATTCTAGGCATCATCGGCCTTTTGACCTTTGCCATTCGCCTGTCTTTTATTGAATGGCTGGGGGCAAAGAAAATTCCAGCGGTGTTCACCCACACCCTGCGGTTTGTGCCGCTGGCCGTGCTCACCGCCATCATCTTTCCAGAAATTTTTATGCGCAATGGCGAGATGGCCGTGAACCTTGCCAACACGCGCATGATCGCGGGGATCGTGGCCGGGCTGGTGGCGCTGCGCTCAAAAAATGTTTTGCTCACCATCGCCGTTGGCATGGGCATGTTTTGGATTTTGCAGGTGGTGACCCATGCGGCGAACTGAGTTTATGCGCGGCTGGCGCGATGAATTGCCCATCTTGCTGGGTGTGCTGCCGTTTGGCGTCATTTACGGCGCGCTGGCAATCAAGGCCGGTTTGCCCCCGCTGATGGCGCAGCTCATGTCGTGTATCGTGTTCGCTGGCTCGGCGCAGATTATTCAAACCCGGCTGGTGGCGGCGGGCGCGCCCGGGCTGATTATGATTGTGACCGGGTTTGTGGTGAACCTGCGCCACGCGTTGTATAGCGCATCGGTCGCGCCACATGTGCGCCACCTCAGCCGCCCGTGGAAGTGGCTGCTGGCTTATCTGCTCACCGATGAGGCCTACGCGGTGGTCATCACGCGCTACACCAGCAGCGAGCGCGTGCCCTCGCCAGATTTCCGTCATTGGTATTACTTTGGGGCAGGGATGGCGCTCTGGACGACATGGCAGCTCAGCACGGCGGCGGGCGTGTTTTTGGGGGCGCAAATCCCCGAAAGCTGGGGGCTGGATTTTGCGCTGCCCATCACCTTTATCGCGATTGTTGTGCCTTCGCTAAAAGATCGCGCGGGCATGGCCGCCGCGCTGGTGGGTGGGTTGGTGGCGCTGGCGGCGTTTGGCCTGCCGCTCAAACTTGGCCTCATCGTGGCGGCCATTTTTGGCATTTTGGCCGGGATGATTGTGAGCGCACGACGAAGATAACGAAGTGACCAGCGGCTAAAATACGCACATGACGATAGAACCCGCCATCACCATTGCCGAATTTACAAAGCGATACGACGCCGCCCGCGAAAGGCTGACCGATTTTGTATATGACCTGGCCGAAGCGCAACTGAGCAAAACGCACGATGCGGCGGGTTGGGCGGTTAAAGATCATCTGATTCACCTGGCGGTGTGGCAAAACGGCATGACAGCCCTGCTGCGCGGCCAGCCGCGTTTTGCGGCCATGGGCGTGAGCGATGCGCAGGGCAAATCCAGCGATTACGATACGACCAACGACATCATTTTCAAACAGCATCGCCATCTGTCATCGGGCGAGGCGATGGAGATGTTTGACAAGGCCGACACCGAGTTTTGGGAAGTATTCGAGACCTTGAGCGACGCGGATCTCATCAAACCCTACGCGCATTTTGCGCCCAGCGCGCCCGATACGCAAGAACCAGTGATTGGCTGGCTGGTGGGCAACACTTTTGGTCATTTTGATGAACATCTTCCGTGGATGCGCGACATCGCCGCGCGGCGGATCAACGTGACCACCGGCACGCGCTGGGAAGAAGAAGTGGGGTATTGCCGCGCGGTGCGCATTGGCATTGTGGCCGAGGTGGCTGGCACGGTGGCGGCGGATGACGCTGGGAATGTGGTGGGCGGCAGCGACGCTTATCTGCAAGCCGCATACATTTTCTCCAAAATTGAGCGGGCGCTGGGCGCGGTGGGCATGAGCATGCGCGATGTCATCCGCACCCGCATGTATGTGACCGACATTGCCCACTGGCCAGAAATTGGCCGCGCGCATGGCGAGGTTTTTCGCGATGTCAAACCAGCCAGCACACTCATTCAGGTCAAGGGGCTTATCTCGCCCGAATACGTGGTGGAGATTGAAGCCTCGGCGGTGGCGCAACCCAATTGAACGCGGCAAAACTTTTTAGCGCGCTGGTGTTCGCGGCCAACAAGCACCGCGACCAGCGGCGCAAAGACGCGCCTGGCTCGCCATACATCAACCATGTGTTGTGCGTGGCAAACCTGCTGGCGGGCGATGGGAACGTGACCGACGAAGACGTATTGCTGGCCGCCGTTTTGCACGATACGGTAGAAGACACCGCCACCACATTTGATGAGCTAACGGCCCACTTTGGCCCGCGCGTGGCCGGTTTTGTGCGCGAGGTGACCGATGACCGCGCGTTGCCCAAACAAACCCGCAAACAATTGCAAATTGAACACGCCCCGCATCTCAGCGAGGGCGCAAAACAAATCAAGCTGGCCGACAAAACATGCAATGTGCGTGATATTAACAATGACCCGCCCGCCGATTGGTCTTTGGAACGGCGCGTAGCTTATCTGGACTGGGCAGAAAGCGTGGTGGCCGGTTGCCGTGGCGCAAACCCCGCCCTTGAAAAACTCTTTGACCGTGTTCTGGCCGAAGGGCGCGAGAAACTCAACGTGTAAGAAAAGCAACCGCGCATCTCACCCTTCGTCTTTCACCCTTCACTCTTCACCTTTCACTCTTCACCCTTCACCCTTCAATGAAACCCCGCGAAATTTTCACGCTCCTTGCGCTCTCGGCCATTTGGGGCGCGTCATATTTGTTTATCCGCATCGCCGCCCCGCTGCTGGGGTCGGTGGTGTTGGCCTCGGCGCGGCTGCTCATTGGCGGAGGGCTGGTGTTGGCGTATGCGGTTGCCATCGGCCAAAAGCCAGAACTGCGCCAGCGCTGGAAGATGTTTTTGCTGCTTGGCGCCATCAACTCCGCGCTGCCCATGACGCTGATTGGCATTGCGGTGAGCAACCTGAACGCCTCAATCAGCGCGGTGATCAACGCCACCGTGCCGCTGTTCACCTCGCTGGTGGCAGCCATTTGGCTAAAAGACAAACTTCGGCCAAAGCAGCTCGCGGGCATTGCGCTGGGGCTGGCCGGCGTGATTGTGTTGATGGGCTGGAGTCCGTTGCCGCTGACGCCCGCTGTTTTGCTGGCGGCGCTGCTGGCCGTGCTGGCCGCGTTGTGCTATGGCATTGGCAACGTGTTTGTGCGGGTTGGGTTCAAGGGCGTGCCCACCCTGACCATGACCATTGCCCAGCAGCTTTTTGCGGGCACGCTGCTTTTGCCGCTGGCGATGGCAAACGCGCCCGCCGCGCACCCAACACCCCTCGGCTTGTTTGCCGCGCTGGCGCTGGGGCTGCTATGCACGGGTTTTGCGTATATGCTCTACTTCCGGCTGATTGGCTCGCTGGGGCCAACGCGCACGGCGGTGTATGCGTATATGGTGCCGTTCTTCAGCATCCTTTGGGGCGGCATCTTTTTGGGCGAGCCGTTGAGCGCGGGGCTGGTGGGCGGTCTCGCCATCATTTTGTTTAGCGTGGCGCTGGTCACCGGCGTAATTGGGTGACAACTCTTGCTCATGCTTTTTCTCGCCATTTTCCTTTTGCTCGCCGCGTTGGTGATGTGGTTTTTCTCGCGCAAAACGCGCCAAAAAACCGGCCTGCCAGAGGGGCGCGTGGTCTACTCGGACGCGGGGGCGTGGACGCGCAACGAAAAGCCGCTATTTTCCAACCGGCATGGGCTGGCGGGCAAGCCAGATTATCTTGTGCGCGAGGGCAACGCCATCATTCCGGTGGAGGTGAAAACCGGCCGCGCCCCGCGCTACCCGCGCGAGGGGCACATTTTGCAATTGGCCGCGTATTGCGTGATGATTGAGGAGACGATGAACACGCGGCCCACGCACGGCATCATCAAATACGATGACCAGCAATTTGAGGTTGACTTTACGCCGGAGCTGGAGGATGAGTTGCTGGATGTGCTGGAATATATGCGCGATATGACCGAAGACCCGCAAGGCGCAGAACGCAGCCACAACGCCCCGCGCCGCTGCGCGTATTGCGGCGTGCGCGAAGCCTGCGACCAACGCCTGGGTGAAGAATAATTTTTCACCCTTCACCCCATCCATTCCGAGTAATTCACTCTGACGCAATGTCCGCCGGTTGCCGCCATCCCCGCTTTCGCGAGGAGGACGTGGATAAATCCGGCGGCTAATCGGTTAGGAAACCCGCTCGCGGGTTATATCGGCGTTTTTAACCCGCGCCAGCGGGTTTTCTAAAACTTTAGGCGGCGGATTTTATCCGCTGCCGGTGAAACGCCGATACACAAATGCAGTTATGCAAAGCACGTCTAAAGAAAATGTGCTTTTGAGCAACGTTTATGAGCAGGATGCAGCTTCAATCAGCACTTTTAACGAATTACTCGGAATACATGACCCTTCACTCTTCACTCTTCTTCAAATCCCCGCAACACGCTCAGCACATTTTGCCCCAGCGCGTCCACCGCGTAGCCGCCCTCCATCACAAATGCGGTGGGCAAGTTGAGTTTGGCGATGCGCGCCCCAATTTGCGCGAACGCCGCGCCAGTGAGCGCAAAATCGCCCAGCGGGTCGCCGCCGAAGGTGTCCACCCCCAGCGAGACGACCAAAAAATTTGGGGCGAAGCGCGTCACATCCGCGCAGGCCCCATCCAGCACAGCCAAATACCGCGCGTCGCTCACGCCTTTCTCCAGCGGGTAATTAAAGTTGAACCCGCGCCCGCGCCCCGTTCCGCGCTCGTCGGCGCCGCCGCTGAAATACGGATACTGCCTGTCTGGATGGGCGTGAATGCTGACAAACAGCGCGTCATCGCGCTGGTAAAAAATCTCTTGCGTGCCGTTCCCGTGATGAAAATCCACATCCAGCACGGCCACTTTTGCGCCCGCCTGCGCCAGCCAGTTCGCGGCCACCGCCGCGTTGTTGATGAAACAATACCCGCCCGCAAGATCGCGCTGAGCATGATGCCCCGGCGGGCGGCACAGCGCAAACGCGGCGCGGTCGCCATTTGCCACAAGCTGCGCCGCCATGAGCGCGCATTGGGCCGATGAATACGCGGCCTGCCATGTGCCGCGCACAATCACGGCGGTCAAATCCATGGCGTAAAACCCGGCTTGCCCCAGCGGGCCGCTGGGTTTGTGCGGCATTTTGCGGATGGGAAATGTGTCTGCATACACGCCAACCTCATCCAAACCGGCCTGCACCCACACGGCGTACGCGCCTTGCAGGTAGGTGATGTAATCCGCGTCGTGCGCGGCCAAAATGGGGGCAAGGCCAAAATCGCGCGGCGAGATCACCTCGCCCAAATTGGCCGCCCGCACCGCCTGCAAAATATTTTCGGCGCGGGTCGCCGTCTCTTGAAATGGGATGAGTTTCGCCTCAAAAAACTCTTGGGCGGGCTGATGGTTTTTGTGGGCGGGCGAGTAGACCGTTTTCATGCCGCAGTTTTGCCGCGCGTGCGCAAACCGCCGCGCTCCGAGGCGGGGACAAAGCGGAACATGTCATCAAAGAAAACCAATTGCGGCTGGCCGGTTTGGAACACGCCAAATTTTTCGCGCAGGATGGGTTCTCGTTCGGCAAACAGCGCGGCCAGCGCCAACTCCTCGTCTGGTTCAAGCTCCATCAGCAAATAGGCCAGCGAGATGTGAAAGCGATAGGTGTCGTGGTCGGGGAAACGCACGCCGGTGGCGCGTGAGATGGCGTCGCGGTACTCGCGCAACGCTCGCGCGTCGTCATCGCTGGCGGGCAGCAGGGTGATGCTGAGACCGGGGCGTTGCCGCACGCCGGCGTAGCGCATGTGAAACGTGGCTGGCGCGGGCACGCCCGGCGCCGTGCGCAAAAAGAATTGGTCGGTTTCTTCCAGCGGCGCATCCAGCGGCAACTGGGCCGACCATTTCTCTGGGCGGCGGTTTTGGTCGCACAGCAGCTCAATGGTGGTCATGTGCAGGCTGGAGGGGGGGAGCAGCGCAAATTTGTGGGCAAAGGGCAATGCCCGCACGTCATCCATCAGCCCGCAAGCCAGAGCATACGCCGCGCTGCCCGGCTGGGCAAAGCAAATGATGGTGTTGCCGGGGAACTCTCGCGGCAAGCCATCGGCGTAAAACTTGCGTCCCACTTCGGGGGTGTATTGGGTCATGGTTTTATAAAATCAAACATGGATAAACGGGATGAAGGAAATAAAAATATCCTGTTCATCCTGTTCATCCACGTTAAAAAACTTTGGTGTGGCACTCGCCGCAACCCACTTCGGGCTTGCTCACTTCGGTCATTTTTTTGGCGCACACGGCAAACACCTTTACTTTTTCGCCAAACCCCAGAATGCCTTTGCTGATGCTGGCCTCCAGCACCAAATTGGGGCAGGCGTTTTGGCGCAAAATATCGGGCACGGGGCAGCCATTGCAATGCGAGGGTTTCCATTCGCCGCCGGTTGGGTTTTTCTCCAGCAGGCGGCACTCGCGGGTTTCTTTGCCACGAAAGAAATCCTCGTAATAAAAACGGCATTCTTTGCCGGATGGCGTCTTCATGTGCGGGGAAATTATACGGAAAACATTAGCGCTCCGGACGCTGGGAAAGCTGAGTTGCACTAAAATCTGCCAGAACACATGAAGCACAAATTTTTGTTTTCCCTGTTCAGCGTTTTTGTGATGATGTTTGGCGCATGGCAACCCGTGAGCGCCATCCCCCGCCAGAGCAACCCGCCGCCCCAAAATGTGGCCGCGCAAGCCTGGAGCGCGGCAGAAAATGGCACGGCGGATGTCATCGTATATGGCGCGGGGTATCCCGATCTCTCGCCCGCCCGCAGCCTCATCACCAAAGAAGCCAAAACAAAATTTGTGTTTGACGCGCTGAGCGCCCACGCCCAAAGCTCGCTGGCCGCCTTGCGCGGCGCGCTAACCCGGCGCGGCGTGGCGTTTGAGGCGTTGTGGATCATCAACGCGCTGGCGGTGAAGAACGCCGACCAAAGCCTGCTGCGCGAGCTGGCCGCGCGGCCAGATGTGCGCCAAATTGACCTGGACGCCAAATTCAGCGGCGTGGAGGGAAAAATGCAAAACCCAGCCTGGAGCGCGTATCGCAAGCCCTTTGTCTTTAGCCCGCAAACGGTGACCTGGGGCGTGGACCGGGTGAACGCGCCGCTGGTGTGGGCGATGGGCTACCGCGGCGCGGGAATCGTGGTGGCTGGGTTGGACACCGGCATCGCCTGGGCGCACCCGGCCATCAAGGCGGAATATCGCGGGTGGGATGGCATCACGGCCACACACGATTACAACTGGTTTGACCCGGTGGCGCTCAGCCCCATCCCGCTGGATGACAACAGACACGGCACGCACACCATCGGCACGGCTGTGGGCCAGGAATTGCCAACCTACCAAATTGGCGTTGCGCCCGATGCAAAGTGGATTGGCTGCCGGAACATGGATCACGGCAATGGCAGCGTCTCGCTCTATGCCTCGTGTTTTCAGTTTTCGCTTGCGCCAACGGATGTGGCTGGCAACGCGCCCAACCCAGCGCTGGCCGCCGACATTACCAACAACTCGTGGTCGTGTGAATCAGGCGGTGAAGTCGGCTGCGACAACCCCACCGCTCTGATCACAATCACTCAGGCCCTGCGCGATGCGGGCATCATGGTGGTGAGCGCGGCAGGAAATTACGGCAACAACGGAGTGTGCAGCACGGTCAAATACGCGCCCGGTATGCTGGATCAATCCTTTGCGGTAGGCAATATTGACTCTGGAAATTTTATTGCCGCAACGAGCAGCCGTGGGCCATCCTCGCTCACCGGAAACATCAAGCCCAACATCTCCGCGCCGGGCACAGGGGTGCTCTCGGCCTATTACATCGGCGGGTATTTTATGGGGATCGGCACCAGCATGGCCTCGCCGCATGTGGCGGGTGTGGCCGCGCTGGTGATGAGCGCCGCGCCGGGCTTGCGCGGCCAGGTGGATGAGGTTGAGACCCTGCTGGAAAAGACCGCGACCCCGCTGGTGGTTGCGGAAAGTTGCGGCGGCGTGTCTGGGTATTCCATCCCCAACAACACCTTTGGCTACGGGCTGGTGAACGCGCAAGCCGCCGTGAGCGAGGCGCTCAAGGCGGTCATCACCGCCACGATTGGGTTGTCATCCAACATCGCCGTGCCGGTCAGCGTCACGTTTGAGATGAGCGTGACCAACACCAGCGCGGTGACGCTGACCGATGCGCAGGTAAGCGCGGCTGTTCCGGCGGGTCTTGTGTTTAATGTGGCCTCGGATGGCGGCTTGTTTGATGGCAGCCGCATCACTTGGGGGCTGGGCAACCTGCCGCCACATGCCTCGGCCAGCGTGCGCTTTACTGGCACGGCAATGTTGTCCGGCACCCTCACGCTGAGTGATTACCGCGTGAGCTTTGCGGGTATGATTGCGCCATCTGCCGGGCGCGGCCAGCCGGTGATGGCGCATGTGCCGGGGCTTTACAAAAAGCTTTATCTGCCCATCATGAGGCGCAGTTTTTAAGAAGTCGGACTGCTCACCGGGCAAGTTTTTGGCTTGCCCAAGCCTGAGCAGTCCGACTTCTCACCGTGCATACCGCGGGAATAACGGGCTTTCTTTTGCTTATTTGGGCGACAGGTTTCGCTCAGGCGCAATTGTGATATAACTTCGCCATGCACGTCAATACTATTCTCACTAACGGCATCGTCGTTTGCATGGATGCCGGCTTCAAGATCATTCAAAATGGCGCGGTCGCCATCAAAGATGACAAAATCGCGGCGATTGGCCCCGCGGCCGAGATTGCAAAAAACCACACCGCCGATGAGACGCTGGATTGCGCCGGGTGCGCCATCATGCCGGGCCTCATCAACTGCCACACCCATTTGCCCATGACCCTTTTGCGGGCGCTGGCCGATGACCTGCGGCTGGATGTGTGGCTGTATGGCTACATGCTGCCAGTTGAGCAAAAATTTGTCTCGCCAGAATTTGTGCGGCTGGGCACACAACTGGCCTGCGCCGAGATGATCCGCAGCGGCGTAACCTGCGCCAACGACATGTATTATTTTGAGGATGACATCGCCGAGACAATTGCGGCGGCGGGGTTGCGCGCGTTGTGTTCGCAAAGTGTGATGCAGTACCCCACGCCCGATGCCGCCTCTGCCGATGAGAGCCTTGAATTTGTCGAGAAATTCATCCAAAAATGGAAAGGCCACCCGCTGATTACGCCGGTGATTGCCCCGCACGCCATTTACACGTGCAGCGGCCCGCTTTTGAGCCAATGCGCGGAGATCGCGGTTAAGTATGATGTGCCGCTGCACACGCACATCTCGGAAACCGCGCAAGAGGTGGAAGATTGCAAACGCCTGCACTCTATGCCGGTGGTGAACTGGGTAAAAAAGAACGGCCTGCTGGAAGCCAAAGTGATTTGCGCGCATTGCGTATGGATTGACAAAAGCGAGATGCGCACGCTCAAAAATGCGGGCGCAACCATCTCGCACAACCCATCGGCCAACTTAAAACTGGCCAGCGGAATTGCCGATGTGCAGGGAATGCTGGAGACCGGCCTGCATGTGGGCATTGGCACAGATGGCCCCGCCAGCAACAACGACCTGGATCATTTTGAGGAGATGCGGCTGGTGGCCTTGCTGGCCAAGGGCAGCACCCGCAACCCGGTGGCGGTGCCTGCCCGCACCGCTTTGGCGATGGCTACGATTGAGGGGGCGCGAACGCTGCACATGGGCGAGGTCACAGGTTCCATCGAGGTGGGCAAGCGGGCCGATGTGATTGTGCTGGATATGCAAAAACTGCACAACACGCCATATTTTGCCGGGCTTGGCCGCGACCCAGATTCCATCTACACCCAAATTGTGTATGCCAGCAAAGCCAGCGATGTGCGCGATGTGTTTGTGAATGGCAAGCCGCTTATGCGCGAACAGAATCTCCTCACCCTGAACGAGACCGACATACGCGCCAGAGCCAACGAGATGGCGCAGAAAATTGACAGCTTCTTGTCTGCCCGCGAGAGCAGCGTGCTGGGCAAGCTGGCGGCCATTGGCGGGGTGCAGCAAGAGGAATCGTTTGAGGTGCAGGTGAAGGCGCAGGTCGCCGATGCCTCGGCCATCATCGCGGAGCTGAACAAGAGCAGCGATGATTTGCGGATTGTGTATCACAAACACTACCGCCAATACGACACGTATTTCTATTTTGAGAAGGAAGCCTCGCGGTTGCGTTACCGCGAAGACGAGTTGCTGGACGAAAAAGGCGATTTGACCAGCTCGCGCTACCGCCTGACGATGGTGAGCGGCAAGAAAGACCGCGAATTTGCGCACTCCATCTTGCTCTCGCGCTCGCGCTTTATTGCCCCTGCAGACCGCAGCCTGCGCTTTTACCGCGAGTACTTCCGGCCAGAGCGCGAGGTGATCGTGGAGAAGGATCGCCTGCGCTGGGAAGTGTTCTTTGAGGACGAGGAGCTATACGTCAACTTGGATCGCATGATCAAACCGGCCAAAGACGGCTACTTCCTTGAAATCAAGAGCCGCACCTGGAGCGTGCGCGACGCCGAGAAGAAAGCCGCCGTGATTGGGCGGCTGCTGGCGCGCTTTGGCATTGGCGATGAGGCCTTGCTGCGCCAGGAATACGTTGAGATTGCAAAGGCCTAAGCGGGCCGCCAAACACCCCGCTTAGCTTTCGTTTTCGGCAAAACACGCGGCCACATCCCGTTTGGCGGCCTCGGAAAAAGTGGCGCACCCGCGCCACGCCCGCGCAAGGATGCGCGTCACATCCTCGCGCGGGCGCGGGTGGGCGGCCAGCAGCGGCTTAATTTGCCCCCATTGCGGCAATTTATTGAGCTGGTCGGCAAATTCCCCGGCCAGCGCACGGGCGCATTCGTCCGGGTCAAGCTCGGTCACCGGCTCGCCGCCAATGAGCAAATCGTGATACCGAATCACCCGCCCCGCCACCACCTTGCGGTTAAGCCGGTCATACACATGCTCCACTTTTTCGGTCAGGCCAGATGGGTTTAGCGCGCGCACCCACTCTGGCTTAACGGCGCTGGCGTAGCCCAGCAAACTTAGCTTATCGCCCTTGCGCGTTGTGATCTCGCGGATCTCCGAAGCCACGATGAGCAAATTGCGCCCAACAATGCTCTCGTCCATCAACGCGCAGCGCCGCCCACCGCTCAGGTCGTATTCATCGCTGGCGCCCACCCGCACCGCCAAATGATCCAAAAACCCGGCCAGGTGGCAGCGTTGGATGGGTTCGGGGCTGTCTAGCGCTCCGGTCACTGCGAGTGGCCGGAGCGCTGAAGTGAGTTCGGGGCTATCTAGCGCTCCGGTCACTGTGAGTGGCCGGAGCGCTGAAGCGGGTTCGGGGCCATCTAGCGCTCCGGTCACTGTGAGTGGCCGGAGCGCTGAAGTGGGTTCAGGGCTATCCAGTGCTCCGGTCACTGGATCATTAGTGGTCAGACCGCTGCGAGCGGTCTGACCACTTAAGTCGCACACTTCCATCAACTGCTCATACGTCTGCGCCACCTCGCGGGCCACGTGCGGGTTTACGCCAAATGAATAGCAGGCTTTGGCGTCAAATTTATTTTTTACCGCGTGTTCAAAACTATTCGCCAAAAGAAAAAAATCGCTGGCGTTTTGCCCGCGCTTGATGAGGCTTTCGCGGTTGCGGCGTTGAATTTTGTCCTCGCGGGTCAACCGGATAAGCAAATCACGCCCGCCAACCAGGGCGGCCATCAGCGCCACCTGCGGCACGCACCCAAATTTTTGCGCCTCAATCAACATGCGGGCGTAGCGCGGGTGCGCCGGAATGCGCAGCATGGCGCGGCCGGTCTCGGTAATTTGGCCGGTGCGGATGGCGCCCAGACTTTCCAACAATTCCTCGGCGGCCAAAACCCGCGCCGGGTCGGGCTTATCCAAAAAGTCAAACGCGGCCACATCTTGCACGCCCTGCGCGTGGAGCAAAAGCAACGCCGCAGACAGCTCGGTGCGCTGAATTTCTGGCGTGTTGCGGGCAGGCCGAAAGGCCATCTCTTGCTCTGGCCACAACCGCCAGCACACGCCGGGCGCGGTGCGGCCCGCGCGGCCCGCCCGCTGGTCGGCAGATGCGCGGGAGATGGGTTCAAGATGCAGTGTGTTCACGCCCCGCGCGGGGTCGTAACGCGCAACGCGGGCCAGGCCGCCATCCACCACAAAGCGAATGCCCGGAATGGTCACGCTGGTCTCGGCCACGTTGGTCGCCACAATCACGCGACGATACTCGCTGGGGGCAAACACGCGGTCCTGGTCGGCTGGGGACATCTCGCCGTGCAAAGCCAGCACCACCGGCGGGATGGCGCTCTGGCCCGCCGCGTTGCGCCACAACTGGCGCACCTCGTCCATGCAGCGGGTGATCTCATACATCCCCGGCATAAATATCAGCACATCGCCTTCGCTGGTCTCGCGCAAAATTTTTGCGGCGCGTTCGGCGGCGCGTTCGGGTATGGCCGTCTCATCGCCCCACGTTTCGTAGTTAATTTGCACCGGGTAGCTGCGCCCCTCGGATTCAATCACGGGTGCGTTGCCCAAATACGCCGCCACCGGTTTCACTTCCAGCGTGGCCGACATGACAGCCAGCAACAAATCTGGCCGCGCGGTTTGCTGAATGCGCTTGCACAAAGCCAGCGCGGTATCGCTCAGCAGGTTGCGCTCGTGAAATTCATCAAACAAAATGGCGCCGATGGAGCCGAGGTCAGGGTCGCTTTGCAGCCAGCGCAAAAGAATGCCCTCGGTCACAAACGCAATCTGCGTCTCGGCGCTCAGGCGCTCGTCAAAACGCACCTGGTAGCCCACCAACCCGCCCGGCTCAACGCCCATCTCTTGCGCCACGCGGCGGGCAACGCTGCGCGCGGCCACGCGGCGCGGCTGCAAAACCACAATGCGTTTGCCGTTCGCCGCGCCATCGGCCAAAACGTATTGGCAGACCTGGGTGGTTTTGCCAGAGCCGGTGGGGGCGCAAATGACAAGGTTGCGCCCATTTGCCCAGGCGCGGCGCAGGTCATCGCGCAGGGCGTAGATGGGAAGATCGGTTTGCATGGACAGTTGAGAATTAGTACTGGACTTACGAAAAGCTGCGTCTAAATTGACACGCGCTGCTTTTTCGCGAATAACACGTTTTGCGTAAGTCCAGTTTTAATTCTCAATTGTCTCAGTTTTTAGCGGCGGATGAGCGGCAGGTAGGCGTTGAAGAGAACCGGCGCGTAGTAGGCCACGCGGATGCCGCACAGGGCGGTGGTGTTGTTATTGGGCAGCCAATTCACCACATACGAATACACGCCTGTGTCCACATTTTCGGATATTTCCCCGCTGAGGAAAGTGCGATACCCTGTGCCAGAAGGGCTGGTGACCGCGGTCAGGTCGTTATACCCGCCCTGGCGGTTGTAGCGGGTGATGAACGCGTCGGATGTATTGCCAGCGGCTGAGTCGTAGGTGTATATACGCAAATATTTGATCTGTGCGCCGTCTGGCAAAGACAAGTTGGTCACAAAAAAGTCGCTGCCTGCGGATTTGCGAATGCACCCCACACCCGCGTAGGCGTACGTGGTGGCGCTGCTGCGCGGCTGGAACGCCACGCCCGAAACCGTGTAGTAACTAAAGACCGCGTTCAAGCCCATTGGGCGCGGGGCCATCAGGTTGTCATCGCTGGTGGATGAGGCATCCACAGACTCTGGCGCGGCGCTTCCCCCGCTGGTCTCGCCGGGGCCTTCGCTGCCCGCGCGGACAAATTGAGGAGAAGCCGTCAGCAGAAAAAGAGCGCCCAAAAGACGGGCAATGTGTAGCGTAAAACGATTCATAAACAACCTCCTTGAACCAACTTGAATCAAAAGCGTGTGATCAGCAGACGAGCGTCTACCGATGTGACGCCCGCAAGTTTACGCTTTTATCGTCAATTTTGCGTCGTTTAATAAAAGATGAGAACGCGCCAGACAAGCACATAAAGCGCCAAATTCGAGTTTTTGGGGGCAAATACTCCCCAAGTGAACAGGTATAAAACGCGCCGGCGTGTCTTAAACTCATGGCATGAACAAGCTCGCGATTCTCGTCGCTCTTTTAGGCGCATTTATGTTGGCTTTTGCGGGTGTTTATTTTTTGGCGCCCACCGCCGCCCCAGCCGAACCAACCCCCATCCCCACCCCGGAACCGGTTGCGCCCCCGCCCACCGTGCTAAACGACAAACGGCAAATGCCCGATTTCACCCTGACCAATCAAGATGGCAAGCCCGTTAAATTGAGCGATTTGCGCGGCAAACCGATCATCTTATTCTTTGGCTACACTTTTTGCCCGGATGTTTGCCCGCTTACCTTGTCAGAAATGCTCAAGGCCAAAAAGGCGCTGGGCGGAGATGGCGACAAAGTGCAATTTGTGTTTGTGAGCGTGGATGGCGAACGCGACACGCCAGAAGTATTGAAGAACTACCTCAAATTGTTTGATCCAACGTTCATCGGCCTGACCGGCGCGCCAGATGATGTGCGGGCCGTTGCCAGCGAGTATGGCGCCTCGTTTGTCAAGAAAAAGCCAGAGGGAACCTCGGCGGCGTATTTGATTGTGCACACCAGCAACACCTATTTGCTGGATGCGCAGGGCCGCTGGCGGGTGCGCTTTTCGTATATGACCAAACCAGAAGTGATTGCGCAATACACAAAAAACCTGCTGAGCGAATAATGAGCGCAAAACAAAAAAGCGGCGAACACATCATGAAACTCAATCATCTCAAGTGGCTAACCATCGGTCTGGTGATGGCTTACCTGATCACCTTTGAATACATCCGCCATTTTGTATGGCCGGAATTGCTGCATCAGCCCGTGTTTTATGTGGCCTCGCTGGCGGTGTTCTTTTTTATCATCGTTGGCTTTAACACGGTCATCTTTAGCATGATGGCCCGGCTGCAACGCGACCTGATCCAAAAGACAGCCTACCTTGACCTTTTGGTAGAAAGCTCCGGCAATCCCATCATCGCCACCGACAAAATAGGCGCGATTACCGGCTGGAACAAAGCAGCGGAAAATATTTATGGCTGGCCGAAGGATGAAGCGCTGGGCAAAGTCTTGCCCATGATCCCCGACCCGCTTCGCCCGCAGGCGCACGAGTTAATCAAGCGCATTTGGAATGGCGAGACCATCTCTAACATGGAAATGCAACGCCTGCGCAAAGATGGCGTAATCATCCCGGTGCTGGTCACCGCGTCGCCCATCCGCGATGCTGATGGCAATATCATCGGCACAGTGGGCGTTTCTACCGATCTGAGCGACAAAAAACGATTGGAGCAGGAATTGCAAAAGCAGCAACAAGCCACCGCCGTGCTGCAAGAGCGCGAGCGCATGGCCCGCGAGCTTCACGACGATCTGGGGCAAATTTTGGGCTATGTCAGCACCCAAAGCCAGGCAGCGCGGGCTTTGCTGGCCGACGGGCACAAAAATCAGGCGGATGCGTATATGAAACGCCTGACCGAAGTAGCGCAAGACGCGCACGCCGATGTGCGCGATTACATCCTTGGGCTGCGCACCAACATCTCGCCAGAACGCCGCCTGCTGCCCACTTTGCGCGGGTATGTGACGCGGTTTGGGCAAAACAACGACATCCTCGCCTCGGTAGAGACGGCCCCAGCCGCCGAAATGGCGCTGCTTAACCCAGAGATGGAATCGCAATTGCTGCGGATTGTGCAAGAAGCGCTGACCAACGTGCGCAAACACGCCGCCGCCAAAAAAGTGGCGGTGCGGGTAGACATGGCCGGCTCAGATATCCTCATTGACGTGATTGATGACGGCCAGGGTTTTGACAAGGCGCGGCTGGCAAACGGCGATGGCCGTCGGTTTGGGCAAAGCATCATGCGCGAACGCGCCGCCGAAATTGGCGGGACGGTAACCGTAAAATCGGCGCCTGGTCAGGGAACCCACCTGACGATCAGCGCGCCCATCCAACACACGGTCGTTCTGGAAACCGCGTAATGCAATCACACCCCATCATGACAACTGCAAGCAACATGCGCGTATTACTGGCCGATGACCATGCCTTGTTCAAAGAAGGGCTGCGCAACTTGCTGGGCGCGCGCGGCGTGCAGGTGGTCGGCTCGGCAAAAGATGGGCTGGAGGCGCTGGAAATGGCCCGCACCACCAAACCCGATGTGATTTTGATGGATATTCAAATGCCGCGCTGCGATGGGTTGACCGCCACCCGGCTGATCAGCACCGAGATGCCGCAAATCCGCATCATCATGCTCACCACCTCTGCCGATGACGAAAGCCTGTTTGAGGCGATCAAAAGCGGCGCATGCGGCTACCTGCTCAAAAGCCTGGACTCTGAGCGATTTTTTGAGCTGTTGTTTGGGATTGAGCGCGGCGAGGCCGCGATTGCGCCCGACCTGGCCGCCCGCATTTTGCGCGAATTTGCGCATCCCACGCCAAAGCCCGACGCCGCCCCATCTGCCGATGACCCCGACCACCTGACCGAGCGCCAAACAGAGGTGTTGCGCGCGGTGGTGAGCGGCGAGACTTACCGCGAAATCGCGGCGCGGCTGTTCATTACCGAGCGCACGGTGAAATATCACATGCGCGAAATTCTGCAAAAGTTGCATCTGCGCAACAAATCGCAAGTCATTGCCTATGCTTTGCGCACCGGGCTGGTGCAAACCCCGGAATAACGCTGCCTTCTGCACTCTGCCTTCTGAATTCAGAATTCCCCCTGTCCTTTAGGTCAGTCTGCATGGTGATGGGACTATGCCGGGGGACATAGTCAACCATCCTCAAACGCCCTAGACTGACTTGCACGCATGGGCGTTTTACGAGTTGTGTTGTATGGCTCATCTCTGCTGCTGGCGGGTTTGGAAGCAAGCCTGGCTGGGCGCGCAGAGTTGATCGTTCGGCGCATACAACCAGACCTGCCCCATGCCCAGGATGAATTACAGGCGTTCCTACCCGACACGATCATTTTTGACAGCAACGACACTGCGCAAAACTGGCAAGCCATCACCCAACTGCTAAAAGACAACGCGGGCGCGATGCTGGTGGGGTTGGACGTGAACAGCGATGACTTGTTGATGTTGCACAGCCAGCCCCGCGCCGCCAGCGGGCTGGAAAACCTGCTCGGCGTCATCAAGCAAAACCTGCAATTTGTTTCTTAAAAGCGCAAGCTTTTGTTTTTTTAGAAGGAGAAAGTCCATGAAGTACAGTTCAATTTCACGAATTGCGACGGCGTTGATCGTTGCAATGTTGGCGGGTTGCCAGGCGGCAGCCCCCGCACCCCAGCAGGCTGCGACGCAACCCGCCAAAGCACAAGAGGCCACCAAGGCCCCCGCCGAGGCCGCTGCTCAGGCAAAAGCCACCCCGCAAACGGTTAATCAGGCCAGCGCGCCCGCCGCGCCAGTGGTCGCCACGTCTCAGGCACCGGGTGGCGGATTTGCCGCCCCATCAGCCGGCCCAAACCTGCTTTCCAAGAACTGGAGTGAGCGCCTGGGCGTGCTGGTCTCGGAGATGCAGCCGGTCAAGGGTCAGCCCATCCTTAACCCAAAGGCGGGCGATTTGTGGTTTTTCTCCAACTCCAGCACCACCTGGGGCGCAACCAACACCAAAAACTCGGTGTGGGTGATTGATGCCAAGACGCGCAAAACAATTGCAGAATACGCGCCTCCGGGCAGCGAAGGATACAGCAGCCACGGCATGTTTATCTCTGCCGATGTCAAATATATTTACCTGCCCCAACTTGGCAAGGTCAACCACATTGATGTGCTGGATGGCCGCACGATGGAGATTGTGCAGAAGATCACCACGCTGGGCCGCCCGCACCACCACAAGTTGTGGGAAGACCCCATCAGCGGCAAGAGCCTCATCATTGGCGAGGATTTCAACTGGAGCATGACTGGCTCTGGCGTGTATGTGTTTGACCCCAGCCAAAATAACGCGGTGGTGGGCGGCATGAGCAATGGCGACTTCCAGGGCAACCCGTATGTGACCACGCCCTCGCCAGATGGCAAGTTCATCATCGTCACCGTGCCCGCGCCCATGTCGGCCTTCCGCGACAAGATGGATGGCTATGTGGCCAAGGTGGACCCCAAGACATGGAAAGTGGTGGGCATGTATCCGATGAAGGATCCGCTGTGGGCAGAGGTATCGCTGGATGGCAAATACGCCTACGTGACCTCTGGCGGCGAAGCCCGCGTACACAAGGTTAACCTTGACACGATGGAAGAGGAAGGCATTGTGCAGACAGGCCCCGGCCCATGGGGCGCGCGCCTGAACTATGACAACAGCAAACTGTATACCGCCGACAAGGGCGAAGGCCCCGGCTACAACCAGCTTGGCCGCACCAGCACCGTGATTGATCTGTCTACGCTGGGCGTGAGCGATGTGTTGGATATTGGCCTGACCACCGACCACGCCATCATGTCGCCCGATGGCAGCGAGATGTGGTTCACCTCCAACGCCGAGCACAACATTCATGTTTACAACACAAAGACGCTCTCGCACGAGATCATCCAAGACCCGGCGGATGGCGACATTCACGGCGGCATCTTTGTGCAATATTCCGATGACGGCAAGGGCGGCGTAAAAGGCGAAGTGGTTTCCGATTATTCCGGTTTGCATGGCAGCGCTCTCAAGGCGCAGCGCGAATATGCCGCCAAGCCCAAGCTGGAGATCAACATCAACCGCAACGGCTTTTTGCAAAAATCCATCAATGCCGATGCCGGCAAGTCGTATCGCCTGATCGTCAAGAACGTGGCGGGCACCAGCGCGGGCAAGATCACGTTTGATAGCGCCGACCTTGGCATTAAGGGCATGGTTTTGACCGCCGGAGACAGCCAGGAAGTGCAGTGGACAGCCCCAGCCAGCGGCGAATTCACAGCCAAGACCAACGACGCCGCGCCAAACAAAGACCTCAAGATCAGCGTCAAGACGGCGGCGGCAGCGCCAACTTCCAACGCGCCAGCGAGCGATGTGCGCGTGGTGAAGATCACAACGTCTCAGTTGTTGTGGGACATCAAGGCGCTGGAAGTGAAACCCGGCGAGAAGATTCGCTTTGAGATGAAGAACGGCGACGACGAGAAGCACAATTTGGTGGGTGTAGGCGAAGGCACAAACTTGCTCAGCCCAGACATCGCGGGCGGCGCAACCGGCAGCTATATGTGGACAGCGCCCGATCACGCCATGACCTTCACGGTGGTGTGCGCGTATCACCCGGCCATGCAGTTCGTGGTCACGGTCAAGTAAAAAGCAAGGTGTGATGGGTGATGGGTAACGCGTAACGCGCAAGATCAGCTCAGGCTATTTCTTACAGGTTACACATTACCCATCATCCATTAGCCTGCACATTTCACACAAGGAGATCCCAAAAGTGACACACATCAACGCGCCCGGCCCGGATAAATTCTGGAAGAGGCCTTTGTTCAAATGGGGCGCGTTGCTGGCTCTTTTGCTGGTGGCATCTATTGTGGCGCTGGCATGGCTGGCAATCGCAAAAACGCAAGGCCGCCAGACCATTGTGGAGACAAACAAACTCCGCGCGGTGCACACCAGCGACCTGACCAAAAGCCTGACCCGCACTGGTCTGGCCGCCGAGGATGACACGGTGGATATGATCCTTGCCACAAAAGAGTTCTTCCACCTCACCAATCGCGCCCAGGAAGGCGCGCAAATGGGCGCAGATAAGCACGTGGTGTTTGTGGCAAACGAGGTGGTGCATTTTGGCGAACTGCCCAAAAACTTTGCGCCCATTCTGATGGTTGACGGCACGCGCATGTATGTGCCATCCAACGTGGAAGTGCTCACCGATGCCTCACACCACCGCACCTCCATCATTAGCTATGCCGACGCGCCGCAGGACATGCTGGCCCAGAGCCACACCATTGAAATGCTATTGCCCGCAACCGCAGACGGCAAACGCGCCGCCCTGCAATGGTTTACGCCAATAGACTACCCAGACACGGTGGAGCAGGCCCAACCCATCACACCGGGTTTGATTCTGGCGCTGGGCGCGGGTCTGCTGGCGGCCATCTCCCCGTGCCTGCTGCAACTCACCGTGTTTTATTTGCCCATGCTGGCCGGGGTGGGGATGGATGCCGCAAATGCCGGGTTGAGCCAGCGGGCACAACGCGTTAAGGTGATGTGGGTGGCCTTCATTTTTGTCCTGGGCTTCACCATTCCCTACACACTGGGCGGGGCCATGATTGGCGGCATGGGGCAGGCGCTGGCGGCCAGCGGGTTGCTCTCGCCCACCGGGCCGGTCGTCATCATCTCCGGCTTCGCCATGATTGTGATGGCGGTCATCGTGGCCTACCGCGCCCGCGCGCCGGTGGTGTGCCACATGCCCATGCCCGGCGCGGTGCAAAACAGCAAAAAAACACCGCTGCTCACCACGTTTATCTCTGGTTTTGCCATCGCCACCGGCTGTTTGGCGTGCTTTGGCGGGGCAGTGCTGGCTGTGCTGATGGTGTACACCGGGTTGTTTGGCTCTGCCCCCATCGGCGCGCTCGCCATGTTGTTGTTCTCTCTCGGTCTGGCCATACCGTTTATGCTGGCCGCGTATGGCTTGTCGTGGGTTATTCCCA
The DNA here is from genome assembly GCA_035433205.1 of Thermoflexales bacterium. Taxonomy (GTDB): domain Bacteria; phylum Chloroflexota; class Anaerolineae; order J036; family Brachytrichaceae; genus DAORUN01. The sequence continues at coordinate 21,737 of DAORUN010000041.1, forward strand.
TCGCCCAAAAGTTGCAGCGGTTCGCCCCAGCCATCGGCCTGATATCGGCTGCGGTGATGTTGTTCTTCGGCATCATTATGATTTCTGGCAACTATCATGTGGTAAGCGGATGGCTATACAAAGTTTTGCCGCTAGGTTAATGGAGCGACACACGATGAATGAGGCAAAACCCCACAACAAAATTTTGCTCTACGCGTTGCTTGTTCTGGCGGTCATCGCGGGCGCAGGGATGGCCGTTCTGGCCCGCACAACTTCCCTGGCGTCAACTGCCCCCCGCGCAACGCCCGCGCCCACATCCGTTACGGCTAGCGCGCCTTCGCTTGCTTTGCCCACGCCCACGCCCCCGCAAGGGCCGGTCACAACCGATGGCATTCAGCTATTGGTGGGCGGGATCCCGCAGCCATTTGAGCAAGGCACCATTTTGCCGGTGGTCGGCAAAATTATGGGGCAATTGGATTTGAAACCCGCCGACGCCAATTTTTTGCGGAATTTTGACTTATTTTTGTTTGAGGAAACCCCAAACACCCCTTACATCAATGCCAATGTGATTATCATCGGAAACATGCCAGATATGCCGCATGGCGACTTCAAAGTTCTGGCGATTCCGCTGGGTGATGGACATTACTCGGTGGAGCTTCCGTGCGGGATGAACGGCCAGTGGGAGTTCAACGTACAGGTGAAAGCCGAGGGCAAAACCGGGGGAATTCGCATTTTGGTGGACATTTACGAGTAACCTCGCGCGTACAATACCGCCTCATGGTCGTCTCCGCGCCGCCACAGGCTACATCCCGCGCCACAACACATGTACGCCCCATGAACGCATGGCGCGATGGTCGCGGCGTGGCCGATTTGCTGGAACTGGCGTTTAAGGATGAGCCGTTTGATGAAGGCGGGCGGCGGCTTTTGCACATGCTGCGGCATTACGGCCCGTTTGAGGCTGCCGCGCTGGAAGGATCGCGCAGTTTTATTTGGGATGAGAACGGCGAGATCATGGGCAACGCCTCCATCCAGCAAAACCCCACCCGAAAGAACACCTGGGTCGTAGGAAATGTGGCCGTGCATCCTGCGCAACGCAACCGGGGGATTGGGGCTGCGCTCATGCAGGCGGCCATCCAATATGCCCGCCAAAAACGGGCGCGGTTTGTGGCTTTGCAGGTGGTGGATGGCAACGCGCCCGCCACGCGTGTTTATGAGAAATTGGGGCTGAGCCGGGTGGGGCTGACCACGCATTACCGGCGCGCAGGCGTAAATGCGCAGGCTGTGCCGAGCGAGATCGCCGACACAACCTGTTTGGTTCGCCCAGCCAAACCAAGCGATGCGGCGGCGATTTGGGAACTTACGCGCCACAACATGCCCGATGATTTAACTTATTCCGAGCCGTTTGACCGCGCGTTGTATCGGCCTGGCTGGTTTTGGCGGCTGGATAACTTTATGAACGGCAGCCCGGAGCATTGGTTTTTGGCAGAAGAAGGCGGCGCCGTTCGCGGGGCCATCCGCACGCGGGTAAATTACGACTTGGTTGAACACAACATGGAACTGATGTTGAACGAGTCTGCGGGGAAGGCGGTTGGCATTGGGTTAACGCGGGCAGCGCTGCTGCGGCTTGAGAAGTTTGTGGGCCAGCCAATCACGGCAGTTCAATCGCATCCGCACGCGCCATCGCACCAGGCTTTGCAAGAGATGGGGTTTAAGGCAACGCGAGCGCTGGCGCACATGGTGATGAAGATATAAAACGCAACAGGTCAGACCATTTGAATCGGTCTGACCTGTTTAATGAGCGCGAAAAATAAAAAAAAGAGAATTCTCTGGCAATGACCTACTCTTGCATGCAGTCGCCCACACACTACCATCGGCGCTGGCGAGCTTAACTTCCGGGTTCGGGATGGGACCGGGTGTGACCTCGCCGCTCAAATCACCAAAAAATTCTCTTTTCGGGTTTTAACACCCTAAAAACTGAATAAAACGAACTTTGTAATTGGGTTGGCTATCTGAGATTCAGAGAAATTCGACTTCTCTGCATCATGTGATAAGCCAAACGACCATTAGTATGTGTTAGCTGAACATGTTGCCATGCTTACACCTCACACCTATATAACCAGTAGTCTACTGGCGGTCTTCAGGGGGAACTCATCTTGAGGCGGGTTTCCCACTTAGATGCTTTCAGCGGTTATCCCTGCCGCACTTGGCTACCCAGCTATGCTCCTGGCGGAACAACTGGCACACCAGCGGTGCGTCCATCCCGGTCCTCTCGTACTAAGGACAGCTCCTCTCAATTCCCCTGCGCCCATGCCGGATAGAGACCAACCTGTCTCACGACGGTTTGAACCCAGCTCACGTAACGCT
>DAORUN010000042.1:0-12523 GCA_035433205.1 Thermoflexales bacterium
AAGCATCTGACAGATTTGCAAGCATTCAAAATGCAATCGAAAATCTAAGACAATCTCAAATGCTCTGGGAAATTACAGGCTCAGAAACAGTTGTGAATTCAAAATGGAATTCTGGCGCATCATCAACGATCAAACGAAAGAGGGTTAAAGCCGGATTCGGAACACCTGATTATTTTCAAACTGATATCAGCATCCCCCACCTTGTTTTGGGCGAAAAAAGTCTATATTTTTTCCCCGATGCATTGTTGATTAAACAAAAGACTTACCGTGCCATCTACTACCCATCGCTCAAGATCAGCGTTAGCGACACAAGATTTATAGAAGAAGGCAAATGTCCCTCAGACGCCGAATTATTAGGTCACACATGGAAATGGACAAACAAAAACGGGAAACCCGATCTTAGATATAAAAAGAATTACCAAATACCAATATTTTCTTATGGCGTGCTCGAGATAACTTCAGCCGCAGGATTCAATTTTAAGCTGATGGCTTCTAACAAGAATGCCACTTCCTTTTTTGAAAAAACTCTTTTCGGGGAAGCCAATCACTCAAAAAATCAGGGGAAATCGCAAAACTCAGGCAGGAACAACAACAATTTTTCAACCCCAGAAAATTTCGCACAGAAATCACCGAGTGAAATTCTTCATGTTTCTGCAAATGCCACGTTAGATGAAATAAACAGCGCTTATCGAAAGATGGCGCAAATGTACCATCCAGACAAAGTGGCCTCGCTGGGTCCAGAGCTTCAGGCATTAGCCGAACAAAGAATGAAGGAAATAAACTGGGCGTACGCTCAATTGAAAAACAAAAACATTTAACAACAAGGATGGAAAACATGGCGCAAAATCAAGATAACCACAAGATAACCATCTGATAACCAATCACGTCCAGGCAACCCAAACCGCATGCGCCACTCCGCGAGGTTTTAAACTCCGATAACATCTAGCACATTCATGATCCCTCTCAAACTTGAACTAAAGAACTTTATGGCCTACCGCGAGCCAGACGCGCTGGATTTTGCGGGGCTGCACACGGTGGTGCTGACCGGCGAGAACGGCGCGGGCAAAAGCACCCTGCTGGACGCCATCACCTGGGCCATTTGGGGCGAGGCGCGCGGGCGGCGCAACGATGAGCTGATCTCTCAGGGCGAGACCGAGATGCGCGTGCTGTTTGTGTTTAGCGAAAACGGCAAAACATATCGCATCTCGCGGGTGTGCAAACTGGGCAAGGCCAGCAAAGCCAAAGCCGCCACCGCATCCATCACGCTGGAGTTTTTAGTTGACAATGACAGCGGCTTCACCACCCTGACCGAGCAAAGCGTGCGCGAGACACAGGCCAAAATTGAGCGCGAGATCAACCTGGGCTACGAGACCTTCATCAACACCGCGTATCTCAAACAAGGCCGCGCCGATGAGTTCACCGTGCGCTCGCCCGCCGAGCGCAAAGCGCTGCTGGCCGAAATTTTGAATTTGGACGTGTGGCAGGTTTACGAGAAAAAGGCCAAAGAAAAGCTGGATGAAACCGCCCGCGAACTGGAGATCCGCCAGACGCGGCTGAAAGAGATTGAGGCCGACATGGCGCGGCTGCCAGAAGCCGAGCAGGAATTGCAGGCCGCGCAGGATGGAGCCGCCGCCGCGCAAACGCGCATGAACGAGAGCGAGGCGGAAGTGGCCGCGCTAAACAAGCTGCGCGAACAAGCCCGCGCCGCGCAAACAAACATCGCGGGGTTGCAAACGCGGGCTGGCGCGCTGGCCGCAGACTTGAGCAAAATTAGCGATGAGAGCCGCCGCCACCGCGAGGCGCTTGCGGCGTATCAAGAGGCCATCGGCCAAAGAGAGCAAATTGAAACCGGGTTTGCCCGCCACGAGGCCGCCCGCGCCGAGCTTGACGCGCTGAACCTGAAATTGGCGAGCATGGTGGAGCTAAACACGCGCAAAACAAAGGCCGAAGCCGAGATCGCCGACGCGCGGAGAGCCATCGAAAGCGAGCGTGATGGGCTGAAACGCCGCGCCCAGGAAACCGAACGGCTGGCCGACGACGCGAAGCTGCGCCAGGAATTTGAGGCCACCACCCGCGAGCTAAACGCGCTGGTCGAAGATCAGCAGGCGCAGACCTCCATGAACGAGTATTTGAGCAGCCTGCGCGAACAGCACGTGGAGACAAAATCGCAAAACGATGAGCTGCGCCGCAAGATGGGCGACCTGAAAGAGCGCATCGCCAAGCTGGGGCGCGTGGGCGCCATTTGCCCCACCTGCGGGCGCGAGCTGGCCGAGCCAGACCGCGTGCGCATTTTGGCCGATTGGAACGCGGATGGCAAACGCATGGGCGATGAGCATCGCGCCAACCAGACACGGCTGGACGAGCTGATCGCGGAGCGCAAAAATTTGGAAGACAAACTGGCCGGGTTGGAAGCCAGCCTGCGCAAGCTACCCGGCATTCAGCGCGAACACGCCGCCCAGGAAACGCGGCTGGCGCAGGCGGCCAGCGCCGCGCAGGAATTGCCGCCGCTGCGCGAACAGCTTTCCAAGACCGAGAGCGCCCTCAACCAAAGTGCCTATGCGAATGCGGCCCGCGCTGCCCTGCAAACAGTGATGGACGAACTAAACGCACTGGGTTATGACGGCAAAAGCCACGCCCAGTTGCGCGATGTGGCGCTGCCCGCCCTGCGCGGGTTTGTGGAGCGCAAAACGCAACTGGATCGCGCAGAAATTGGCGTGCAGGCCGAGCGCAGCGCGTTGGAATCGCTGGAGCTGCGCGAGAAAGACGCGCGGGCGCAAAACGAGACCGCCCAAACCGAGATGGCCCGCTGGCAAGCCGAGCTGGCCGCGCTGGAGAAAGACTTGACCCGCGCCCCGCAAGCCGAGGCTAATTTTTCTCGCGCCCGGAATGAGTATTTTGCGGCGCAGCGTAAAGTGGGCGAGGCGAACCAGAAAGTGCAGGCGTGCAAAAATTTGGAAGGGACACGGGCGCGGTTTATCGGCGAGGTGACCGCGCTGCGCCAGCGCCAAAGCCTGCTTGGCGACCTGCGCGAAGCGTTTGGCAAAAATGGCGCCCCGGCGCTCATTGTGGAGACGATTTTGCCGCAACTGGAAGCCAACGCCAACGATTTGCTGGGGCGCATGACCAACGGGCGGATGAATGTGCGGTTCGAGACCCAGCGCGTGGCGCAAACCGGCAACGTGAGCGAAACGCTGGAACTGCGCATCAGCGATGAGCTGGGCGAACGCGCTTACGAAATGTTCAGCGGCGGCGAGGCATTCCGCATTAATTTTGCGGTGCGCATTGCGTTGAGCAAGTTGCTGGCTCACCGCGCCGGGGCGCAACTGCAAACGCTGTTTATTGACGAGGGCTTTGGCACTCAGGACGCGCTGGGCCGCGAGCGGTTGATTGAGGCCATCCGCCTGATTGAGGATGACTTTACCCGCGTGTTTATCATCACGCACATAGACGAGCTAAAAGACGCGTTTCCTTCGCGGATTGAGGTGTTCAAGACCGCGCGGGGCAGCGTGGCGCGCGTGGTGTGATGCGGTTGGCGGGCGAGGCGGCTCAGGAATCAAGCACATCAAGGATGGCGTAACCCAGACCGTGCAACCCATCCAATAGCTCAACCTCTGTCTCATGCACTTGCGCTCGCGCCGCGCTAAGGTCGTTGCCGCCGCAAGACAAAACCACCGTGAGCCGCTGGCCGTATTGGGCCAAGATCTGCCCGCGCGATTTGATATACACCGCGCTGTGCCGCGCCTGAACCGTCTGAAGCACATCCGCGATGCGCGATTCATCACCCCTGTCCAGCACCATATTGCGCTCCACATAGCCGCCCGCGCCAATCGTTCTTTCCAGAATGGGCTGCAGGGAAGAAGCAAAAATTTCTTTCATTTCCGAGGGCACGCCGGGCAAAAGCACCAACACGGTTTCGCCAAGCGCCAGTGCAACCGCGGGCGCTGCGCCATTTGGGTTTTTCAGGGGGATGGCCCCCGCAGGCATCAGCGCCATTTTGCGGCGGGCTTCGTTTAGCTCCGCGCTGTAATTCTCTCGGATGGAGGCGATATACGCATAGCGGGCGCGCACCATCTCCAGGGCGATGGGATCCTCGCTGAGCGGCAGGTTGAACGCCTGCGAAATAGCGCGGACGGTCAGGTCGTCATCGGTTGGGCCAAGGCCGCCAGTGGTGAGGATGAGGCGCGGCTTGCGGCGCACCGCCGCTTTGATCTCATCGCCAATGGTCTTGATCTCATCGCGCAACATGGCAGCGCGAACAACTTTTGCGCCCGTGCTGGTGATGTTGCGAATAATCCAATGCGAGTTCGTATCTTGCACCTGCCCCACTAAAAGCTCATTGCCAATGGCGAATAATTCAACGTTTCGGTTGGAAGTCATAATGAATTCAAAATACGAAAAATGCTGCGCGTGTCTTGCCCTTGCCCTTTTCGATCCAGACTATACCGCACCAGAAGCCCGCCCTCTAACTTGAAATGCGTTTGCAATCCGTTATCATTCCAGCCAATGAAAGTCACAACCGGCGCGGCGAAAGGTCGCGCGCTCAAAGCCGTTCCTGGCGAGACCACTCGCCCAGTCACCGACCGCGTGAAACAGGCCGTGTTCAATATTTTGATGGACGACGTGCGCGACTCGCGCTGGCTGGATTTGTTCGCTGGCACTGGCGCCATTGGCATTGAGGCGCTCAGCCGCGGCGCAGAGAGCGCGGTTTTTCTTGATGTCGTCCCAGAGGCGATTCAGGTGATCAAAGACAATTTGAAAGCCACCGGGCAACTGCCCAAAGCGCGGGTGATCAAGCAGGATGCCTTTCGCTATCTGGCATTGCCTGCCATCGCCGCGTTTGATTTCATCTACATCGCCCCACCCCAGAACAAGGATTTGTGGTCACGCGCGCTGGAAGCGGTGGACAAAAACCCCGATATTCTGGATGGCACCGGCACCGTCATCGTTCAGATTGACCCGCGCGAGTACCGCGAGCTAAAACTGGAGCATTTGGAGCTGGTGGACGAGCGCAAGTATGGCCGCACGCTTTTGCTGTTTTTTGACCGCCTGCCCACCGAGATTGACGAGTGAGAGCAAATGTGATGGCTGATGATTTCGCGGGTCAATGCGTCCGCGAATCATCAGCCATCCCTGGTTCCATCTTTACCAACCCGCCGAGTAGGCCCGCTGAGTGTTGGGCGCATACACCATGCGCGGCGGTTGCGTCATTTGAATCAACACATCGTATCGGCCAATTAGGGCAGATGTGTTTCTGGCCCGCACAAAATACACGCCCGGGGCAAAGGTGTGCGCCGGGATGCTGTTCACCCCGGTCGCCAGCACCGTCACCCCATCCGGCGCAATCAAGTCAAACGTGGCCGTGATGCCAAATCCGGCGATGCTGTATTTAGCCCCGCCCTGCGCGGTGAACCTGACCCAGTCCACATCACTTGGCAAACAAAAAGCATTGGTTTGAGAGATGCCAATGGTTGCGCCCGCGGCCTGCGCCGAGCCATTGTTTGGCTCGTGGGCGTCCACGCACGTGCTGGCGTCGTAATCCGGGCTGATGGGATATGCCTCCGCGTTGCCCGCGTTATCTATTGCGCTGCTGCGGAAGTAATACGTTGTGCCCACATCCCCCACAAAATTCGTGCTGGTGATCGCGGCGCAGCTCTGCCAGGTTGTCCACGCGCCTGCCAGCCCCGCGCGAGATTGCACGTCATAGCACTTCACGCCGCTCATCTCCGTGCCATACCATGCCCACGAAACCGCAAACGGCGTGGCAACCACCGCAGGCAATGACAACACGGTGGATGATGGCGTAACGGTATCCAAAATAATCATGTCAAATACCGCCGGATTAACGATGTTTCCCGCCGCATCCCTGAATGAGACGTTGGCGACCTTGGCTCCATCACCCGCTGCAAACACAACCGTTTTTGTGGGCGCGTATGTTTCCCAACCCAGCCACGTTACGCCATCCAGCGAGATGTTCATCATCGTCAACGAGATGTTGTCGGTGGCGGTGAGATACAACGTCATGGTGGGCTGGTTGGTGTAGGTCGCGCCCAGGTTGATGGATACCGTGCCGGTGGGCGGCGTGGTGTCCAGAATAATCGTGTCGGTGTAGAGAACGCTGATATTCCCAGCCCCATCACGCACACGCAAGGTGACCGTGTGCACGCCATCGCCGGTGAATGGGATGTTTTTTGAGCCAGCGGCTGGCTCCCAGGCCTGCCAAACGCCGTCATACGCCAGTTGCATGGCATCCAGCGCAATGTTGTCGCTTGCGCCAATGCTCGCAATCACCGGCGATGTGGTGGCGTAGACCGCGCCGCCGCCCAACAAAATGCTGCCGGTGGGCGGCGTCATGTCAATGATGATGCCATCAAAAATGGCGGTGACGCTGCCATTCCCAGCCCCATCCACAAACTGCACATTGATGGCCGGAGACGTGTTGCCGCTGGTGACAACAATCGTGGCGGTTGTGGCGTAGGGTTGCAGATCGTGCCAAAAGCCATCGTAATAAAACCGCATTTGTGCAACCGTGTAGTTATCGGTTGCGGAGAGCGTGAGTGTGAGCGTGGTGGTGTTGGCAAATGTCGCGCCATTGTTCACCAAAATTGTGCCATCGGGCGGCGTGGTGTCCACGATGATCGTATCGGTATACCACGCGCTGACATTCCCCGCCCCATCACGGATTTGAACTGTGGCGGTATGAACGCCCTCACCCGCAAAAGAATTTTGCTTGATGGTGTTTACCGGCTCCCAGCCCTGCAATACGCCATCATAGGCCAGTTGCATCGCATCCAGCGAGGTGTTGTCTGCGGCGGTGATGATCGCCGTGACGAGCGAAAGGTTGGTATAGGCCGCGCCGCCGTTCAAGACAATGCTGCCCGTGGGTGGCATCATGTCAATGATGATCGCGTCATACACCGAGGCGCTGCCATTCCCGGCCTCATCCACAAACTGCGCATTTACGGTGGGATACGTATTGCCATCGGTAATGACAATGGTGGCGCTGGTTGTGTATGGCACAAGCGCGTGCCAAAAACCATTGTAATAAAAACGCATTTGCGTCACCGTGTAGTTATCTGTTGCCGAGAGCGTGAGCGTGAGCGTGGTGGAAGTGGCATACGTCGCGCCATCGTTGATGGAGATTGTGCCGGTGGGCGGCGTGGTGTCCAACAAAATCGTATCCGTCACCAGAACGCTCATATTCCCCGCCGCATCTCTAAACATCGCGTTGACGGTCTGGTTGCCATCTGCGGTTGGGGCCAAAATTTTCTCGGCGCGGTTTGGCGCGGCGGCAGCGGCCATCAGCACGGTTGGGCCGCCGGTAAGCGTGATGGATTTGGAGGCAGCGTATGGCGCCCACCCCTGCCACGCGCCGTTTATGCCAATGTTCACAGAAGTCAGCGAGTAGTTGTCGGTGGCGTTCAAAGTTAGCATCATCGCCGGCGCGCTGGCAGTCACCGCGCCCCCGGCGATGGTGATGCCGGTGGTGCTGGGCGGCGCAAAATCCGCGATGACTGAATCGCTATAACTTCCGCCGATATTCCCCGCAGCATCCATAAACCGCACATATACCCAGTTTGTCCCAAACGCCGCAAAAGTGATGGGTCTCGTGGCGGAATATGGCTCCCATCCTTGATATACGCCGTTGACCGACACATTCATCTGGGTGAGCGAGTAATTATCAAACGCGGTGAGATTAACCTGAGTGGAAGACATGGCGTATACCGCGCCATTGTTCACCAAAATTGTGCCGGTGGGCGCGGTGGTATCCAGAATGATTGTGTCGGTATACCAGTCGCTCATGTTTCCCGCCGCATCGCGATATTGCACCGAAAGGGATTTTTGTCCCTGGGTTGCGCCAAAATTCATCCAATTGGAGGGGTAATACGTTTGCCAGTCCGACATCGTATCGGTATAAAACCGCATCTGGGTCACCCCGCGATAATCAAAAGTGGGAAAAGACACCAGCATGGTTGCGCTGCCCGCGTACTCCGCGCCATTAGCAATGGTGATGCCGCCCGTTGGGGCGATGATGTCATCGTTAAAAATAACCACCGTGTAGGTAAAGTTTTTTGAGACACCCCCAATGATGGCATTGCTAATCATGACGGTGATGGTCATATCCTGACCCGCAGGCGGAGGGGGCCATGAGCCAGAGCCATCTGTGTTGTAACCCGCCGGCGCCCAAGAGATGGTCTCTTCGCCAACATACGACCCACCGCCATACACAGGATAGACGCTATAAAGATAAGTCGTTATCGGCACGGTCTCGGAGATCATTGAAACGGTGGCCGACATGAAATTGGCGTTTGGATAGGAAAAAGACCAGCGCGGATACACCACGCGAAACGGCACATAGCCCGGCGGCGGCCACGCCACAAATTCCTCGCGCGTGGGCGGGCGGCTGCCGCTAAAGTTATCGGTCCAAAGCGCATTTGCGGCTGGGTAACCACTTCCAGCGGGCACATCGCCCGTGCCCATCACCTGTTGCTGCGGATACAAAACCCATCGGCGATGCCCCACGTAATAGTTGTTCGTGCCCCAATCCGACATGTAGCCGTTAATGGCGTTCCAACCATACCCAAGACCGCCTGTGCCTTTCGCAAGGTTAGAGTTGCCCGCTGCGGTATAGCCGTTGGTCGTATAACATGTCCATGTAATTGGCGGCGTGTGACTCAGAGAATTATTCACACTCATAATCAAGGCGGCTTCCTGATCCAGCGCGCTCAGCGTGTCAGAGAAGGTGATTGTGGCGGGCACGCCAGCCATCGCCCGGAAATAGTTAATGCGCTGCGCCACCGCCTCTTTGAATTCAGAAGATGTAGCGCCAGGGTTGCACGGGCTGTATGTGCCCGTCCAACTGATAGGCGGCGTGGTGGTCATCTCATACTGCGACCAAAAAAAGTCAAACGATTCCTGTCTGTTTGCAGGCGAGACCACGTTTGTAACCGCCAGCGCGGTTTCCATGCGCATGGCCGATGCGCCCGTCGCATTTTCAGCCTGCATCAATGGCGGCTCATTCAACACAATTTCCGGCAAAGGGTTGGGATCGGAAGGGGGTTCCTGAGCCTGAATTGGCTTTGCGAAAAACAAAACACCAACACAAACGCTCATAAAAATTGCAATATAAAACCACCGAGGACGAATCGGCAACGCCATATTTTTTCTCTCCTTCTACCAGGTTACGCAAACGCAGCAAACTCACCCCCAACAAACCCTGCGCCCGAATATACCTCATGGGTTGCCGCGCTATTTTTATTGCTTTAACGTCACCACAATCACCGAGGGCACCGGGTCAAATGAATCCATCAGCAGGGCGTCGCTCACACCGTTCACCCACAAACCAGTGGAACCGCCGCCATCCAGATTGAGCGCGGAGTCCAGCGCAAACAACGGCTCATTATCCAAATACTGCGCCAAATCGGTGAGCGTCCAAAGCGGCACAATGGCCGTGCCAAGGATGACCCGCCCTTGCTTATCCATCCCCACAAACGTGCGAAAACTGCGCCGCCCCGCGTCCTCAATCGTGTCAATTTTTTTGCCGCCCCAAACCAGCATCGGGTAACTTTGCGTGGCCTGGGTGATCTTTTTATCCGCCGCGTAGGGCTGTTTTGCCAGCCATTGCAGTGCGGGTTTGCCATCGCGCACACTAAACATGCCGCCAAACCCGCGATACGTTTGCCCGGTCAAAACCCCATCGCTAATGAGCAACCCCAGCGGTGTGTTTTGTGGCGTGTAAAACCCGCCGTTGATGGCAACTGCGCCGCCCGAAACCGCCAGCCAATCCTTCACACCTTTTGGCGCATTTGGCGCATATGTCACTTTAAATTGCGCGTTGGCCGGGTTGATGCGCACCGCCACGACCACGTTATCCTGCTCATTCACCCGCACGGGCGAGCGGTAAAACTCCAGCCCGGGGCGCACCACTTGCCATGCCGTCGTCATTGGCGTGGGGGATGGAATTGCGGTGGGCGTTTGTTTTGGCGCGGCAGATGAGGTGACGGCGGGCGTGGTTTTCTTTGCGGGTGATGGCGTTGGCGCAGGCGCGCTTGTTGGCGCGGCCAATGGCGTTTGCGGCGCGCAGGCGGCGCACATCAAACCCATCGCCAATGCCAGCGCCAGCTTTAATATCTCTCCATTTTTCATCCGTCTATCAATCGTTCTCCCTTGCATTTTGTGCGCCAGTCTATCAGCAAAGATATCCTTGCCCCGCGCAGCCGTTCAGCCAACCCCTCAAAAGTTAACGCCTGTTAATTTCAACTTCAACTTTTGGTAAAACTGCAAAAAACCTGCTTGCTTGCCTTCGCAGAAAAATATCGTAAGCTTGGCCGATATGTTGAAAGCACACGCGAGTGAACGCCGGCTGAGCGAGCTGCCCGCTGGCGGTGAGCACACCATCTTGGCCATGCCAGAACAGCAAGGTGAACATCGCGCAGATATCATCCGCGCCCAGGCGATGGGGCTGCAAATTGGCAAACGCGTGCACATTTTGCGCCGCAGCGGGCGCCTCATGCTCCTGCAAATTGGGGCCACCTGTCTGGCGGTTAGCTGCGAGCTTGCCCACGTCATAAAAGTTCAATGAGCGAAGAAGAAACATCTGGCTCCTCGGCCTCCTCTTCTCAAAATTCTCCAACCCCCGCCCTTACCCCATCCACCCTGACCGTTGCGATTGCCGGAAACCCAAACACCGGCAAAACCACCCTGCTCAATACGCTGGTGGGCGCAAACTTTAGCGTGGGCAACTGGCCGGGCGTGACGGTTGAAAAAAAAGAAGGGACGGCGGTTTTCCAAAACACCACGTTTCATTTTGTAGACCTGCCCGGCATTTACACGCTGGAGCCGCTCTCCGAGGATGAACGCGTCGCGGCCAATTACCTGACCACCGAAAAGCCAGATGTGATTTTGAACGTGGTGGAAACCCCCAACCTGGCCCGCAATTTGGGTCTGACGCTGGAGCTGGCCCGGTTCAACACGCCCATGGTTGTGGCGCTGAACATGGCCGATGAAGCCCGCCGCGCCGGGCTGAGCGTGAACCTGCCCGCGCTGGAGGACAACCTGGGCGTAAAAGCCCTGCCCACCATTGGCCGCACCGGCGCGGGGGTAAAAGAATTGCTCCCCGCGATTTTGCAGGCGCACGCGCAAAACCGCCCGCCAAAAGCCATCGGCCAAAACACCCGCGAAGAACGCCAGCGCGCCGCCGATGCGCTTTACGAAACCATTGTCCTCAAGCGAGAGGCGCAGGGCGGCCAGCTCACCCAAAAGCTGGATGCGGTTTTGCTGCATCCCGTGTTTGGCCTGCTGGCTTACCTGGGCATCATGTATTTGTTCTTCAAAATTTCGTTCGACTTTTCTGCGCCATACATGGGCTGGCTGGATGGGTTTGTGAACGGATTTTTGGCCCCGCTGGCCCAGCAGGCGCTGCTGGCGGTAAACGCGCCGCCCATTTTGGCGCAGTTTATGGCCGAGGCGGTTCTGGGCGGGTTTGCCTTTGTGCTCACCTTTTTGCCGCTCATCGCGGTCATGTTCTTTTTGCTCACCCTGCTGGGCATGAGCGGGTACATGGCCCGCCTGCCCTTTGTGCTGGACCGTTTTATGAGCCGCATTGGGCTGAACGGCAAAGCCATCATCCCGCTTTTGCTGGGGCTGGGGTGCAACGTGCCTGCCATCATGGCTACCCGCGCCCTGGAAAGCACCCGCGACAAAATGATCGTGTGTTTGATGATCCCGTTTATGAGCTGCCCGGCGCGGCTGGTGGTGTTCTCGTTTTTTGCCGTGCTGTTCTTCCCCAACCCGGCGCTGGTCATCATGGGGTTATATGTGATGGGTGTTGTGGTCGCCATCGGCACCTCGCTCTTCATCAAACAGCGCCTGTTCAAAAACAGCCCGTCTTTGCTGGTGATGGAATTGCCGCCCTACCGAATGCCGCGCCTGCGCACGGTTGGCGCAATTGTGTGGAGCCACACCCGCGAATTTTTAGACCGCGCGGGCAAGGTTATTTTCACGGTCTCGGTTGTGGTGTGGCTGCTCATTCACGTGCCATTTGGGGCCAAACCCGCCGATAGTTTAGTGGCGAGCGCCGGAAAAGCCATCACCCCAATTTTTGCGCCCATTGGCCTGACCGATTGGCGGGCCACCACTTCGCTCATCCCGGCGTTCCTCGCCCGCGAGGTGGCCCTCAGCTTTATGGCCACAATTTACGCCGCCGAGCAAGAAGCCGCGCCGCCCGCCCAGCCCATGAACGTGGGCGCAGCTTTGCAAGAACAAGGCGTTGGTTTGGCCGAGGCGGTTAAGAACAGCGTGGCTTCTTTGTTTAGCCTGGGCTTCAGCACGTTGGAGGCAACCGACAACGGGAACAACGCCCTGAAAGATGCGGTGAAATCCACCTTCACCCCGCTGTCCTCGCTGTCTTTTATGATTTTGCTTTTGCTTTACAACTCGTGTTTGGCGGTGTATAGCGTGATGGCAAAAGAGCTTGGCCGCAAGTTCGCCAACTGGTTCATGATTTATAGCTTCATCATTGGGTGGG
>DAORUN010000042.1:12623-23768 GCA_035433205.1 Thermoflexales bacterium
CCACCACCGCGCGGGTGAGCCGCGCCAAATCTGCCGGGGCAAGCAGCATTTGCAGCCCGCGCTGGCCCGCGCTCACGCTAATGCGCTCGTGCGCCATCGCGCCCGCATCCAAATACACCGGGAAGGCCTTGCGCGCGCCCAGCGGCGAGCATCCGCCCTTGAGGTAGCCGGTCAGACGGAACAAGTCCTCCACGTCAATCATCTCGGCGCTTTTATCGCCCATGGCTTTGGCCAGCTTGCGCAGGCTCAGCTCGTGGTCACCCGGCACAACCGCCATCACCAGACCCTTCTTCTCGCCCTTGACCACCAGCGTTTTGTGCAGCATGTTCAGCGGCAAAGCCAGCTTGGCCGCCGTCTCCTCGGTGGTGAACTCGCTCGCCTCAAACTCGCGCAGCTCGTAGCGCACCTTGTTTTGGTCAAGAATTTCAATCGCTTTTGTTTTTTTCATTTTCTAATTTAGAGCCTAAAGGTCTGTGAGACTTAGGTCCTTTTACTTGTGGATTATATTTGCCCCATGCAATTCACGCCCGAACAACGCAAACAAAAAATTGAATCTTACGGGCAGGCGCACGCGCTGCTTGTGGATGCGCTCTCGCGTTTCCCGCGCGAGATGTGGCAATTTCGCCCCGCGCCCGGCAAGTGGTCCATCCACGAAATTGTGGTGCACATTGCAGACAGCGAAGCGAGCAGTTTCTTTCGCTGCCGCCGCTTTTTG
Organism: Thermoflexales bacterium; assembly: GCA_035433205.1. Classification (GTDB taxonomy): domain Bacteria; phylum Chloroflexota; class Anaerolineae; order J036; family Brachytrichaceae; genus DAORUN01. The sequence continues at coordinate 13,339 of DAORUN010000042.1, forward strand.
GCCGAGCCGGGCAGCGGCGTGCCGGGCTACGATGAGGCGCTTTGGGCGCGCAAACTGAATTACCACGCGCAAAGCATGGATGCCGCGCTGGAGCTGTTCAAGTATCTGCGCGGCAACACCCACGCGCTCATCAAAGACCTGCCAGAAAACGCGTGGGCCAATACGGTGACGCACAGCGAAAACGGCGTAATCACGATGGACGATTGGCTGGACACGTACGAGCGCCACATCCCGGATCACATCAACCAAATGCAGGCCAATTTTGAGGTGTGGCGCTTAAGAGCCTAAAGGTCTGCGAGACCTTTAGGCTCTTTTCCCCGAATACAATTCCATCTGTGCAATCCAACACGCCCACGCCAAAATCCGTGGCCATGCTCATTTTGAGCGAGGACAAACGCAAGCTGCTTTTGCAAAAGCGCGAGGACTTTAGGGTGTGGGGCGCGCCGGGCGGGGGGATGGAGCAAGGCGAAACGCCAGAGCAGGCGGCCATCCGCGAGGCGTTTGAAGAGACGGGCTTCATCACCCAAATTGATGGCCTGCTGGGAGATTACACCTACAACCGCCCAGGCAAAACAAACGACACGCAGCGCGTGTTCATCGGGCGCGTCATCGGCGGCAAGGCCGCGGATCACGGCTGGGAATCGGTGGCGGTGGACTGGTTTGACGTTGAGCAGTTGCCGCGCGCCACCATCCGGTTTACGCGGCTGTATGTGGCCGACTATTTGAGCGGCGCGTATCCCATCGCCAAAAGTGTGCGCCTGCCCGCGTGGTATGCCATGCTGCTGGGCGGGCTGATAAAACTGCGGAATGTGAGGAACAAATTGACGGGCAGAGCGTAATTATTTCACCGCAGAGGCGCAGAGACGCTGAGCTTTTTATATCTGCACCTCCGCGTCTCTGCGGTGAAAATTATTTTCGCCCGTAATTAAAATACGCGGCGCAGGCGCCCTCGCTGCTCACCATCGTGGCGCCCAGCGGGGTGCGCGGAGTGCATTCCTTGCCAAAGGCCGGGCACTGGTTGGGTTTAATCATCCCTTGCAAAACCTCGCCGGCGTGGCACAGCGGCGACTCCAGCGTTTTGATCCCGCTCACATCAAAACGCTGTTCCGCGTCAAACTCGCGGAACGCCTCGCGCAAGCGCCAGCCGCTTTGTGGAATGACGCCAATGCCGCGCCAGGAGCGGTCGCACGGCTCAAACACATCGGCCAGCAATTTTTGCGCGGGGATGTTGCCCTGCTCGGTGACGGCGCGGGCGTAGGCGTTCTCCACTTTGGCCTCGCCGTTTTCCAGTTGGCGCACGGTTCGGCGTATGCCATCCAAAACGTCGAGGGGTTCAAAACCGGTCACGACAATTGGCGCATGAAATCGCTCGGCCAGCGGCGGATACTGCCAGAACCCCATCACACTGCACACATGCCCCGCCGCCAAAAACGCCTGCACGCGGTTGGTGGGCGAGGTCATGATGGCCTCGATGGCGGGCGGCACCAGCACATGCGAGACGAGCATGGAGAAATTTTTGAGGCCCTGCTTCTTTGCCACATTCGCGGCCATGGCGTTGGGCGGCGCGGTGGTCTCAAAACCAATCGCAAAAAAAACAATCTGTTTGGATGGGTTTTCGCGGGCGATGTTCACCGCGTCCAACGGCGAGTAGACAATGCGCACATCGCCGCCCTCGCTTTTGACGCGGAATAAATCTTTCTCGCTCCCCGGCACGCGCAGCATATCGCCAAAACTGCAAAAGATGACATCCGGGCGGGCGGCGATGTCCAACGCCCGGTCAATCACCTCCAGCGGCGTCACACACACCGGGCAGCCCGGGCCGTGAATCAGCTCAATCTCTGGCGGCAAAAGCTGGTCAATGCCATTGCGGATGATGCTGTGCGTTTGCCCGCCGCACACTTCCATGATGGCCCAGCGCCGCGTGGTGATGCTCTTGATTTCTGCGGCCAGCTTTTGCGCGATCTCGCCATCGCGGAATTCGTTTAAATATTTCATATAAAAAGGGTGAAGAGTGAAGGGTGAAGAGAGAAAGGTGAAGGGTTGAAGTGGAGCGTCTTTCACCCTTCACCCTTCACTCTTCTCCTTTCAATTCCTCATCCAGCACGCCCATCTCTTTGAACATGCCCAGCGTTTCCATGGCGCTTTGCTCGTCAATGCGGGTGAGGGCAAACCCGACATGCACAATCGTATACTCGCCCACTTGCAGTTCGGGCACATATTCCAGGCACACATCTTTGACAATGCCGCCAAAGTTGACCTTGCCCATCTTTGCGCCATTGGCTTCATAAATTTCTTTTAGTTGTCCGGGTATTCCTAGACACATGTTTCCCTCCGGGAATGCAAAATGAAGAATACAAAATGCAAAAGCAGCTTAGTTTTTGAATTTTGCATTTTGCATTTTGCATTTCTCTAAAAACTCAATAAACTCCCCCATCCCCTGCCCTGTTTTGGATGAGGTCTCGAAAATGCGGATGCCGGGGTGCACCTCGTTGATATTGGCGCGGGCGAGGTCGCGGTCAAACTCGCAGGCGGCAGCCAAATCCATTTTGGTAATCACGGCCACATCTGCCGAGTGAAACATGGGCGGATATTTGAGCGGCTTGTCCTCGCCCTCGGTCACGCTCAGCAACACCACGCGCACATCCTCGCCCAAATCATAAGACGATGGGCACACCAAATTGCCCACGTTCTCAATGATAAAAAAGTCCAGCCCGCTCAGGTCTAACTTCCAGTCCGATAAATGCGCGGAAATCATGTCTGCCTCCAGATGGCAGTTGCCCCCGGTGACAATTTGGCGCACCGGCGCGCCGCTCCGCGCAAGGCGCTTGGCATCGTTATCGGTTTGCAGGTCACCCACCAGCGCGGCCACCGTGCGGCCTTTGGCGCGCAGGTCGGTCATCAGCCGCTCAATAAAGGCGGTTTTGCCCGTGCCTGGGCTGGAGACAAAGTTCAGCGCCAGAACGCCCGCACGATGGAACTGCGTTCGCAGGTCGGCGGCCAGTTGGTCGTTTTTGCTCAACACACCCTGGCGGATGTCTAAAAGTCTGGTAGTCATTTTTCTTTTCACCGCAGAGACGCGGAAAATGCGTCTCCGCGCCTCTGCGGTAAATTACTCTTCATCAATCTCAATAGATTCAATTTGTAATTCTTTGCCTTGCACAAGTTTGGCGGCGGGCTGGCCGCAGGCAGGGCAGCGAAAACTCTGCGTGCCTTGCAGTTCAATCTCGCGCTGGCATGTTGGCGAATCGCAATAAATCACCACCGGCAATTCGTTCACCACCAACTCAGAGCCATCCAACAAAGTGCCTTGCGTGGCCATGCCATAACCAAACAGCAATGAATCTTTAACCACGCCAGACAGCGCGCCCAGCCGCAAGTGCACGCGCGTCACGCGGGTTGCGCCCGCCTTTCGCGCGGCCTCATCGGCAATGTTCACCAGCTCATGGGCGATGGATAACTCATGCACAATTTTTTATTATCTCGCAAGTCGCTTAACAACCTCGCAGGTGACGCAACACAAAACACAAAATGGTTTTATGGATGTGCGCCACCTGCGAGGTTTCATTCCCTGACAAAACACTGAATTTTTGCCCGCCACTGCCCCATCCCAAACGCTGACGTTTAAAATGGCATGAACACACGGGAGAATAAAAATGAGAAAATTAATTGTTCATGAATTTATTACGCTGGATGGCGTGATTCAAGCGCCGGGCGGGGACAAAGAAGACACAGATGGCGGCTTTGCGCATGGCGCCTGGACCATCCCCTATTGGCACAATGACATTGGGCTGAACTTCTTTTCGGCCTTTCAAAACGCAGATGCGCTTTTGCTGGGCCGCAAAACCTGGTATACGCATGGCGAGGCCTTTGAGGCAATGGAAGGCGATCCGTTTGCGGATGCGATGAACGGCATCAAAAAATATGTGGTCTCCACCACGCTGAAAGATGCCAATATGTGGCGAAATTCCACGCTCATCAACAAGGATATCGTCAATGCGGTGCGCGCGCTGAAGAACAGCGAGGGCAAAGATATTTTGATGGATGGGAGCAGTGTGCTGATCCACTCGCTTTTGCCGCACAACCTGATTGATGAGTTTATTTTGCACGTTTACCCGCTGGTTTTGGGCGGCGGAAAAAAATTGTTCCCCGCGGGCTGGCATGGCAGACTAAAATTGGTCGAGACCAAAACCATGCCAACCGGGGTGACCATGTTGAAATACACAGCCAACGTGTAATTTGTCATAGATTGCCGAGAGAGCGCGATCGTTTTACACATTACACCTTACATGTTACAAACACATCATGCCAACCAAAACTGCATCGCCAAAACCAGTTTCATTCAAAGCCACGCTTGAGCTGATGGGCAAAACCGCAACCGGCATCGTTGTTCCGCCAGAGGTGGTGGAAAAACTGGGCAGCGGCAAAAAGCCGCCGGTCAAAGTCACCATCAACAAACACACGTATCGCAGCACCATTGCGGTGATGGGTGGCCGGTATTTGCTGGTGGTCAACGCAGAGGCGCGGGCGGCCAGCGGCGTGGCCGCAAACGATGTGATTGACATCATGCTTGAGTTGGACACCGAGCCCCGCACGGTTGAGGTGCCATCCGATTTGGCACAGGCGCTGGAGGCCAACCCCGCCGCCAAAGCCGCGTTCGAGAAACTGGCATACAGCCATCGCAAAGAGCACGTGCGGGCATTGGAAGATGCCAAAGCCCCGGAAACCCGCTTGCGAAGACTGGCGAAGACGATGGAGATGCTGAATAAGATGTAACGTGTAAGGTGTAAAAGATCACGTTACACGTTGGATATCACAAACCATGCCCACCGAAAAAACATCTGCCCAAAAGGCGCTGGAAACCTACCGAAAGAGCATTGAGGCCAAAACCGGCCAAACGGTTGAGGCCGTAATTGCCCAGACAAAAGCCAAAGGTTTTGCCAAAGTAGGCGAAGCCGTTGCGTGGCTCAAAACCGAATATGGGCTTGGGCACGGCCATGCCAGTTATGTGGCCCAACGCGCATTGAACGATGACAAATTCAGCGCACCTGCCGCAGACAAACTGGCTGAGCACTTCACCGGCGACAAAGAAAAGTGGCGCAAACCATATGACAAAATGGCCGCGGAAATTGCCAAATTTGGCGATGATGTCAAATTCGCGCCAAACCGCACCTACATCAACCTGCAACGCGGCGAGAAGAAGTTTGGCATTGTGCAAGTTTCATCCGCCGAGCGCATGGACATTGGCATAAAACTCAAGGGCGCTGGGCCGATTGGGCGCGTGGAGCTGGCCGGCGCGTGGAACGCCATGGTCACCCACCGCATCCGCATCGCCGACCCCAAAGAAATCAACGCCGAGGTGTTCGTGTGGCTGCGCCAGGCCTACGAAAAAGCCTAGCCGGAGACGGAAGGCGGGAGACGGAGAATGGGCCGTCTCCCGTCTCCCGTCCTCCGTCCTTTTTCTAACGCATCTCTAATTTTGCTGCCATACAATACCGCCCATTGATTGGGGAGTAGCCCGCCTGCGCGAGCAGGTTCGCCGATTCGTCAATACAGAGACAAACATCTCTCGGACGGCGACAGAACGTGTTCTGAGACGAGACCATCACTGAAATCAAGTCAGTGGTGGTCTCGTTTTTGTTTCCGCCACACAAAAACAAAAAAATGATGGAAACCGAACACGCAAAAATCGCTCATACCCTCACCGTGCAAAACGCGCTGGAAAGCCTTGCCAGCCATGCCCAAACCGGGCTGACCCAGCAAGAAGCCGCAACCCGCCTGCAAACCTACGGCCCCAACGAACTCAAAGAAGGCGCAGGCCGCCGCCCGCTAAAAATTTTGTGGGAGCAATTCACCGCCAGCATGACCCTGATCCTGATCGCGGCGGCGGTGGTATCCGGCTTTTTGGGCAAATGGCAAGAGGCCATCGCCATCCTCGCCATCGTGGTCTTGTTTGGCCTGCTGGGGTTCTTTCAGGAATACCGCGCCGAGAAAGCCATGGCCGCGCTGAAAAAGCTGGCCGTGCCCAACGTGCGCGTCCGGCGCGATGGCAGCACGCAAGAGATCGCCGCCAACGCGCTGGTGCCGGGTGATGTGGTTGTGCTGGAGGCGGGCAACATCGTCCCCGCCGACCTGCGCCTGATTGAAACAGCCAACCTGCGCATCCAGGAGTCGGCGCTCACCGGCGAATCCGAGGCGGTCGAGAAATCCATCACCCCGCTGGAAAAACCAAACGCCCCGCTGGGCGACCGCAAAAACATGGCCTACATGGGCACAACCGTGACTTACGGGCGCGGCGCGGGGCTGGTGACCGTGACCGGGATGCAAACCGAGCTGGGCAAAATTGCGGGCTTGCTGCAAAACACAACCGATGAAATGACGCCCCTGCAAAAGCGGCTGGATCAGGTGGGCAAAACGCTGGCCGCGGGCGGGCTGGTCATCGCCGCGCTCATCGGGGGCATCAGCTTTTTGCGCGGCCAATCTTTGTTGGATGTGTTGCTGATGGGCGTGAGCGTGGCGGTGGCGGTGGTGCCAGAGGGTTTGCCCGCCGTTGTCACCATCACCCTTGCGCTGGGCGCGCAACGAATGCTGGCCCGCAACGCGCTCACCCGCAAACTGCCCGCGGTAGAAACGCTCGGCTCGGTCACCACCATTTGCTCCGACAAAACCGGCACGCTGACCGAGAATCGCATGACCGTGACCGTGCTGGATGTGGCTGGGCATCGCATTGAGGTGAACGAGGACACCACGTCCAGCGGTGAAGCGCAAGAGTTCATTGGCCAGCCAGAGCCACACCCCGCCGAAAGTTCCCTCAACCTGCTTTTGACCGGCGGCGCGTTGTGCAACGATGCCCAACTCAAAATGCCCGATGCGAGCGGTGAGCGGCATCACGCGCTGGGCGACCCAACCGAGGGCGCGCTGGTGGTGGCCGCGGCCAAGTATGGCTTGTTCAAACCCGCGCTGGATGCGACTTTGCCGCGCCGCGCCGAGCTTCCCTTCGATTCTGACCGCAAGCGCATGACCACCCTGCATGATCTGGCAAATCTGGGCGACGAGATTGACCCCGCCGCCCGTGCCGCGCTTGCCAGTCTTGATGCGCCGTTTGTCTCGTTTACCAAAGGCTCGGTAGATGGCTTGCTGGGCGTGTCATCGCACGTGTGGGTGGATGGGGCGCGGGTCGGCATCAACCCCAGCCTCATCCAACGGATTGAAGCCGCCAACAAAAGCCTGGCCGAAAATGGGATGCGCGTGCTGGGCGTGGCTTTCCGCGCCAACCATCACCAGACGCCGGTTGAAGACGGCCTCACTTTCATCGGGTTTATGGGCATTTTAGACCCGCCCCGCGCCGAGGTGAAAGAAGCCGTGGCCCGCTGCGTAAGCGCCGGCATCCGCCCGGTGATGATCACGGGCGATCACCCGCTCACCGCGTTTAACATTGCCAAAGAGTTGGGCATTGCCCAGCCCAACAGCCGCGCCATGACCGGCGTGGAGCTGAACACGTTGAGCGATGACGATCTGGATCAAACGGTGGAAAACGTCTCGGTGTTTGCGCGGGTCTCGCCAGAGCACAAGCTCAAAATTGTGCGCGCCTTGCAGCGGCGCGGGCACATCGTGGCCATGACCGGCGACGGCGTGAACGACGCGCCCGCGCTCAAGCAAGCCGACATCGGCGTGGCGATGGGCATTACCGGCACAGATGTGAGCAAAGAGGCGGCCAAGATGGTGCTGCGCGATGACAACTTCTCAACCATTGTGGCCGCGGTGGAAGAAGGCCGCGTGATCTACGACAACCTGCGCAAGTTCATCAAGTTCAGCATTGGCGGCAACATGGGCAAAATGGCCGTGATGCTGGGCGGCGTGGCGCTGGGCATGCCTGCGCCGCTGCTGCCCTTGCAACTGCTCTGGCTCAACTTGCTCACAGATGGCTTGCTGGGCGTGGGGCTGGGCGTGGAACCCGCCGAGCGCGGCGTTATGCAGCGCAAGCCGTTCTCGCCAAACGCCAGCATTTTTAGCGGCGGCGTGGGCGGGCAAATCATCCGCGCGGGGCTGGTGATTGGCGCGGTGGCGCTGGGCATGGGCGCGTATCACTTCTTCACCGGCCACGACGACTGGCAGACCATGATGTTCACCACCCTGGCGTTCGCCCAAATTTGGCAGGCGTTCGGCACCCGCACCGGGTCAGAATCGGTGTTCAAGGCCGGGCCGTTTGGCAACAAACCCCTGCTTGGGCTGATGGCTTTTGTGGCGGTTGCGCAACTGGCCGCCCTGTATGTCCCGGCGGTGCAAACCTTCCTCCGCGCCAGCCCGCTTGCGCCCGCCGATTTACTTTTGTGCATCGGCGCAAGTTCGCTCGTGTTTGTGTTTTTGGAAGTGGAGAAGGTGTTTGTGAAAAAAGCGGCGCTGAATTAAATGGCACACAGGTCTGACCGCGCCACTTCGCTTGCCGAGCGGTCAGACCTGTTACCTTCACAAAACGAGCTGGACTTACGCAAGATCGCGTTAATTTCGTGAAAATGATGAAATACCCATGCCTCGCCCCTGCCTCGCCATTCCCCGCATTAAAGGATGGTTTTGCGTAAGTCCAAAACGAGATTAAAGCACTCTGACAATTGTCTTTTTCCTTGACATCCAGAAACATTTGTTCTAGTATCTGCCCACACAATCAAGGAGAAATTTTTATGGCGACGCTTAACCCATATTTGGTTTTTAATGGCAATACCCGCGAGGCGATGGAGTTTTATCACAAGGCGCTGGGCGGCAAGCTCAACATCATGCCGTTTGGCGAGTTCAACCAAGACATTCCCAAAGAGCAGGCTAATCTTGTGATGCACGCCCATCTTCAGACCACGACCATGACCTTGATGGCTTCTGACAGCCAGCCAAACGAACCCAGCAAACACGGTGACAACGTCACGCTCATGCTTTACTTCGATGACACGGAGGAGCAAAAGAAATTATTTGGCGCGCTGGCTGAGGGCGGCAAAATTGTCATGCCCTTGCAAGACACTTTCTGGAACGCCATCTATGGCCAATTGGTGGATAAATTTGGCATCATTTGGCAATTCAACTACGACAAACCGTAAAGTGCTTCACCGCAAAGGCGCAGAGACACGGAGAAATTCTTTTCTTTCAGCATTTCTGCGATGAAAATAATTTTGGAGGCATACATGACAGGGATTCGTGTATTGGTTGGCACACGCAAAGGCGCGTTCATCCTCACATCCGATGAAAAGCGCGAAAAGTGGAACGTGGACGGCCCGCACTTTGGCGGATGGGAAATCTATCACCTCAAGGGTTCGCCAGTGAATCCCAACCGCATTTACGCATCGCAATCCACCGGATGGTTCGGCCAGCTCATCCAACGCTCGGATGACGGCGGCAAAACCTGGCAGGCGGTGGGCAATCAATTTGCTTACGAAGGCACGCCCGGCACGCACCAGTTTTATGACGGCACCCAGCACCCCTGGGAATTCAAACGGGTGTGGAAATTAGACCCATCGCTCAGCGACCCAGACACGGTTTACGCAGGCGTGGAAGACGCCGCGCTCTTTCGCTCAACAGATGGCGGCCAGACGTGGCAGGAACTGCCCGGTTTGCGCGAAGCCAAAGGACATCTCTGGCAGCCCGGCGCAGGCGGCATGTGCCTGCACACCATCGTGCAAGATCGCTCGCATCCGGGCAGAATGTTCGTCGCCATTTCGGCGGCGGGCGCGTTCCGCACCGATGACGCTGGCAAGACATGGCGCCCGATCAACACCGGGCTGATCTCTCCGTTTGAATTGCCAGACAAAGAAGCCGAGGTGGGTCACTGCGTGCACAGCATCGCCCAACACCCATCCAACCCCGGTACGCTGTTTATGCAAAAACATTGGGATGTGATGCGCAGCGATGACGCGGGCGACCATTGGCACGAGATCAGCGACAATCTGCCCAGCGATTTCGGATTTCCCATCGCGGTGCATGCCCACGAGCCAGAAACGGTGTATGTCATCCCGATCAAAAGCGACTCTGAACATTTTCCGCCAGAGGGCAAGCTGCGCGTGTATCGCTCTCGCGGGGGCAAAGGCAGATGGGAGGCGCTTACGCAGGGGTTGCCGCAAAAAGATTGTTACGTGAACGTGCTGCGCAGCGCCATGAGCGTAGACACGCTGCCTTCGTGCGGCATCTACTTCGGCACCACCGGCGGCCAGGTGTATGTCTCGTCCGACTCCGGCGATTCGTGGCGCACAATTGTGCACGACCTGCCCGCCGTGCTTTCGGTGGAAGCGCAAATAATTACGAATGACTAATTACGAATTACGAATTAATGCGAGGCGTAATTAGTAATTCGTAATTGGTAATTATGAAAGTTGCTTTGCCCCACCACCTGCGCAAATTAGCGGGCGTTGGCCGCGAGATTGAGTTGCAGGTGGATGGGCCGCCCACACACCGCG
>DAORUN010000043.1:0-23663 GCA_035433205.1 Thermoflexales bacterium
TTGGCGGGAGCGCCGCGCTGGGCGCGTTGATGGCGGGCAAGGTTTCTGTGCGCGATGACGAGCGCGTGTGCGTGGTCGTGTGCGGGTCTGGTTCTGCTGGCATCAATTGAGCAATATGAGATTAGCTTCGCTTGACCAGGATCATTGGTGTTTAGTGTCAGGTGAATCAAGACATGCTCAATCACCTGACACTTTTGAGATTCCTTCGTTATTTTCTAGAGAATCTTTGAAACGCGGGGATGGCGCAAAGCTGGTCTTTGAAATTGAATATGATGATGAAGCTGGTCAAATAAGACGAGCACAGAGAGGATGTGGGTGGTGGTATCCGAGAAAGTTGGACTCTTTTTCATCGGGCGACTTGCAAATAGCCCTGTGAGTATTGATGCAGACGAAAACTTTTATTTGAGACAGGACGCTGAGATTCCTTTTTTGCCAGAGCACGTAATTGATATTGACACCCCAGACCAAAGTTTTCTTGACCTTCTTTTCTCTGAGCCACCTATAGATTCATGGCCTCGTTGAGCAAAACCAGCAACCAACAACCAACATGGCAATTGCCTTCTTCGACATGGATAAAACCCTGCTGAGCAAAAGCAGCGGGGTAGAGTATGTGAAATTTCTGGCGCAGCGGGGCATGATCTCACGGCGCGAGATGCTGGGCGTATTTTTTGTGAGCGCCCAATATTCGCTCAATTTGATGGATTTTCCGAAAGCGATGGCGCGGTTGAACGCGCGGGTAAAAGGCGGTGACGCCCAAGCCACACGCGCCTTGTGCGAGACGTTTTTTCGCCAGGACCTCATCCACACGATTGCCCCGGCGGCGGTGGCCCGCGCCAAAAAGCACGTGGCCGATGGCGACGAGGTCATTGTGCTTTCCGCCTCCACTCAGTTTGTGGTGCTGCCCGTGGCAGATTATTTAGGATTTGCGGCGCGTTACACCGAGTTGGAAATTGTGGATAATCACTTCACTGGGCGCATTGTGAGTGAGCCGTGTTACGGCGAGGGCAAAGTGTATTGGGCGAAGCGCATGGCCCAGGAGCGCGGGGTTGCGTTAAGCGACTGCGCGTTTTATACTGATAGCCATTCAGACAGACCGCTGATGGAATTGGTTGGCCGTCCGGTGGCGGTGAACCCAGACCGAAAGTTATTGGCGCTGGCGAAAGATCGCGGTTGGCAAATTGAAAAGTTTTATTAAAAATCTATCACCGCAGAGGCGCGGAGACGCTGAGACTTTTTTGCTCTGCGCCTCAGCGTCTCTGCGGTGAAAATATGGGCAAAAGCTTATGGATATTCAACACTTGCTGGGCAGGCTGGAAGCTATTCTTCTGGAAAGCAAAAAAGTTCCGGGCACAAAAATGCGCCTGGTAGATGTGGATCGCTGCTTTCAGTTGATTGACCAAATGGTTTTGGCAATCCCGGAAGAGATCAAAAAAGCCCAGCGCATTACCCAGGAGCACGACCGCATCGTGGCGCAGGCCAAAGAAGAGGCCGAGCACATCCGCAACCTTGCCCGTGATGAAGCCAGCCATTTGGCAGATGACGCCTCGGTCATTCAAATTGCGCAAAACCGCGCGGCGGCCATAGAAGACCGCGCCCGCCGCGAGACCGACCGGATGCGCGAAGAAGCGGATCGTTACGCGCTGGACACGCTCAAGCGCCTGCGCGAAGAGTTGGATCACAGCGCCCAGGTGGTGAACAATGGCATCACCAAGCTGGAGTTCGACATCAACGAGCGTTTACGCGCGGCCAACCCATCGCCCAACGGCATGGAGAACGAAGATGCGCTGGCAGACGTGCCTGCCTCTGGTTGAGTTTTATTCACCGCAGAGGCGCTGAGACGCGGAGCCTGCCCTATTTCTCAGCGCCTTCGCGTCTCTGCGGTGAAAATATTTTCTCTTGCAACGCCAAAACTCCGAACGCGCCGCCGTATTTGTCATCCTCGCGGCTTCGCTGATTCTGTATCTCACGTATAGCGCCATCACGCCGCTGTTTGAGGCCAGCGATGAGCTTTGGCATTACCCAATGGTGCAAACGCTGGCGACCGGCAACGGCCTGCCCGTTCAGCGCAAAGATGCCACCGACGCCGAAGCGCCCTGGCGGCAAGAGGGCAGCCAGCCGCCCCTGTATTACGCCATCGCCGCGTTGGTGAGCAGCCCGGCAGATTCATCCAACTGGCGCGAGATTCGCCGCTTGAATGTTCATGCATACATGGGTGTGCCCGCGCCAGATGGCAATGCGAATGGCATTTTGCACACGCCCGAAGAAAAATTTCCGTGGAGCGGGGCCGCGCTCTCCGCGCATTTGGCTCGTGCGGTCTCGGCGGTGATGAGCGCAGTTACGATTTTGTTTGTGTATCTCATCGCTTGTGAGCTTTTTCCAGATGGCGAAATGTCTCGCCGCGTTTTGCGGCTGTCCACCACGCTCATCGCCGCCTTCACGCCCATGTTTGCGTTTATCAGCGGGGCCATCAACAACGACAACGCGGCGGTCATGTTTAGCACGATGGGGTTGTGGTGGGCCTTGCGCCTGATGCGCCGCGGCGACCTGAGCCTGCGCAGCGCGGTCATCGCGGGCGTCATCGCCGGGTGCGGCGCGCTCAGCAAAGTCTCTGCGCTGGGGCTGATGGGGCTGTTTGGCGTGGCGGCGTTGCTTGCTACCCAGCGCCCGGAGCGTGTCCCAACAAATTGGGCTGACCGCTCTGGGCGCTTCGGGCGCTTAATACGATTTGGCCTCATCATGCTCGCTCTCGCCGCCCTCATCGCAGGCTGGTGGTATGTGCGCAATCAAGTTTTGTATGGCGACCTGCTGGGCTGGAACGCCTTTTTGGATGCGGTGGGCCGCCGTGTGCCGATCGCCTCGCTGGCGCAACTCTGGTCAGAGCGAGAAGGGTTCGCGTGGGCGTATTGGGGCGTGTTTGGCGCGTTAAACGTGATCTTCCCGCCAATTGTGTATCACCTCCTCAACGCCATCGCCGCGATTGCATTTGTGGCGACAGCTTTTGGTTTTCTATCTCTCGCAAAGGCGCAAATCCGCAAAGGAAAATGGCTTGGTGTCTTTGCGTCTTTACGAGAGATTCAAATTCAACAAATCATTTTGTGCGTGTTTTGGGTGGTGATTTTGTTCATCGGTCTTTTGCGCTGGAGCGCGCTCACGCCCGCCTCGCAAGGCCGGCTGATGTTCCCCGCCATCGCGGTGATCTCGGCGGCGCTGGCGTATGGCTTGTGGCGCATCCACCGCTTGGTGCTGATGGCGTTTGTGGCGGGGTTTGTTTTGCTGGGCATCGCCACGCCGTTTTGGGTGATTGGCCCCGCGTATGCCGCGCCAGCCAACATTTGGCAAATGCGTTTGCCGCAGCCGGTAAACCTCACCTTTGGCGATTCCATCCAACTGATTGAAGCCGACCCGCCCGCTGGCCCCATCCACCCCGGCGAGGAAGCCATGCTGACCTTGAATTGGAAGATGACCAAACCCGTGCCAAAAAATTACTCGGTGTTTGTGCATTTGGTGGATGAGAACGATGTGATTGTGGCTCAGCGCGATATGTACCCGGGGCAGGGCAACATGGCGCTGGCCGAGCTGCCATCGCCGTATGTGTGGACGGATCATTACGCCTTGCGCATTTCCACGCGCGAGCTTGCGCCCCGGCAATTGCGCTGGCGTGTGGGCGTGTACGACGCGCAAACCGGCCAGCGCGTGCTGCCAGACAACGGCAAAGAGTTCGCCGAGTTTGGCGCGTTGGCTTTGCAACCCGCGCCGCCCGGCGTGATGCTCAATTTTGCAAACGGCGCGCAACTGATTGGCTACGACCTTTCGCCGCGCACCGCCGCGCATGGCGAGGCCATCACCATGACCCTGAGTTTGCGCGAGGCCAAAAAATTGGATGGCGCGTATAACATCTCGGTGCAATTGCTGGATGACAACGCCCGCAAAGCCGCGCAGCAAGATTTTGCGCTTAATTTTGTGGATGGCGCGGCGAACGAGACGCGCGTGTTGTCCATCGCAAAAGACGCGCCGCCCGGCGTGTACCGCTTGCTCATCGTCATCTATCAGCCGCGTGACCCGTTCCCCAAGGTTGGCGCGTATGACAGCCGCGAGGAATTTGTGGGCGACCAAATTGAGCTAACGCGGATGCGGGTGAAATAAGAATTACCAGCGTCACTTTGCGCTTTGCGCGTCAATCTTCTGTCTTAACTCCAATATCATTTTGTTGCCGTTAACCGGGTCAAAATACACCGCGTTCTTTTTCTGATTGGGGTCAAACAAGCTGGCGATGAGCGTGTATTCGCCAGCGGGCGCGTCTGGCGGCAGGGTGAAGCGCGTGGTGTTCAACATCGTTTCGCCCACGCGCCACGCCGAGCCTTGCAGCGCAACCGCGTTGTCAAGGTTCACCCATGTTTTTCCGGTTGAATCCACCAGCTTGATAAACGGCGCAAAATACCAGGCATCGTGCGGCTCGGCGGGCAGGTTGTCTACCCGCCAGGCGTGCGTGACCGTGATGACCTCGCCGGGTTTTGCCGCGGGCGTAGCCGCAAAGTGGGTCAGCGTCCAGCCCAGGTTGGTGGGCAAGTTTTGGTTGGCGGGGATGGCGCTTGCGGCCACCCGTTGAATATCCACCACCAGCGGCACGTGGTCTGTGCGGCGAAGGCCGGGGATGGACAGCGCGGTTGTTTGCGCAAACGCGGGGGCGGGTTCGTTCACACCAAACTCGCACAGGTTTCCGCTGGCGGGCACGCTCAGGGTGATGGAATCATTTGCGGCGCGCAACGCACCGGGGCGCGCCGCCCGCGCCGAGCCAGCCATGCTTGCCAGCCAGTAAACATCTTCTTTTGCGGAGAGAGTGGCGCACCCCGTTTTGAGCTGCGCGGCAATTTGTTTTTGGTCGCGCAGCAAAAGGCTGGAGATGCCATCGTGGTTAAAGGGGAAGCGCACATTGGCCGCCACCTCGCCCGAAAAATCCCAAAGCGAAACCGCCGCGCATCCCATCACCAAAAGCAAAACAAGCCCGCCAAACGTTTTTTGCCATGCGCGATGTGTCATTTGTAATTGAAATGGCATCGCGGCGATCACGGCGTAAGCGGGCGAGCCAAGCATGATGTAAAAGACATGCACCTCCCACGCCTTAAACACAAAATTGGCGATGACAAACGCTCCCAGCACGGGCGCCATCGCCCAAAGCAGCAAGGCACGCGCGGCGGTTTGCCGCATGGCCCGCCACGCCAGCATGAGCAGCCCAACGCCAAACAGCGCGTCAATCAGCGTGGCGCGGGCATCGCTCAGCGCGTCGCGCAGGGCAAAATTGGGCGTGTCGGCCTCCACAAACGTGTTCTCAAAATCGCGCCCGCTGGCCAGCCGCAGGGCGTGGTTGATGGGGTCAAGGTTGATCCAGTCTGTGCGCTGGGGCGGGTTGACCGGGTTGCCAAAAGTGCCCGGCGTTTTGTGCGCCGCAACCACCCCGGCAAATAATGCCAAACTGATGGCGCATACGCTCAGGGCGATGAACCAACCGCGAGATGCGCGCCGCGTCCATCGGCTGATGACAAACGCCCCCGCAAGTTGGGCCATCAGCCCAAACGCCACGAGATATGTTTGCATGGCCGCCGCAACCAGCGCGCCCGCCGCGATGATGCGCTTGTCAGAGCGCGAGATCACGCCGGTGTAAACCAGCCAGAGCGCCAGCGCGCTAAACGTCTCGATGCTGCCTTGCAGCCACGCGCCGCGGGCCACCCAATTGCTCCACGGGTTGGTGGCGGCCAAAACGCCCGCGGCCAGCCCGGCCAGTTCGCCAGCCTGTTTGCGGGCGATGGCATACGCGCAGGCCGCGACCAGCACGTTTGCCATCGCCACGACCGCGGTTGCGGTATACGGGTCGGGGTCAATGGTGGTGATGGCGGCCCAAAAATAGCTGGCCCCGATGGGGTTGGGCAGGTCAATGCTGGCGGTGATGCCCAGCGCGGGCAGGTCGTTCATCCGCCCATCGGCCAGCGCCTCGCGGATGGCGATGCCCTGACCATGCGGTATGGCGCGGTCTTCGTTTTGGCGGATGGCGCTCAGGTCGTGCAGGCGCATCCCAAACGCCAGCAAAATGACCAGCACCCACGAGAAACGCACGAGGAATTAAAAATTACGAATTACGAATTGGCTTTTTTTAACAGGCTTATTTGTAATTCGTAATTCGTAATTGTTAGTTGGCTTTTGCGCCAATGAGAAGGCCAAACAAACCAAACACAATGAGAAACCCAACCACAAGCGTGAGGGCGCCCATGATGAGCATAAAAATTTGTTTGCCATGCACGTAGTCGCCCACAACCTGGCGCGTGCCGTTCAGGCCATGGACCATGGCCAAAACCAGCATCACGGCGTAATACAAACGAAAGATAAGATTGCCGATGGTGATGGGGTTGCCTTGCGCTCCCCAGAATGCCACCGTCTGCGCTTGCGAGAGCGCTTGTGTGCCAATCAGGATGTGTTGAATCCAGAAATGCGAGAGCGCCAGAAAGATCAGCACGAGGCCGCTGTATCGCATGAACATCCACGCGGCGCGCTCAAAGCGGTTGCGGCCCAGCGCCAACGGCTTTACCGTGCGCACTGTTTTGCCAGAGGGGGCAGATTGCGTTGTCATGGTTGTGAAATTTGAGTGTGTTTAAGGTGCGCCAAAAAAATGTTGAATGGATCGCCCAGCCATGATGAGCAGGGTAGGCGCGAGAAAAATCAGGGTCAGGATGATGCTCCAGCGCATGGCCTTGGCCGGGTTGGCCCACCACTCTGGCTTTAACTCCAGCAGGGCAATGCGCGCTCCGTTAATGGCGTGATAAACCAGGCAGGCGGCCAGAAAAAGCTCACCAATGGCAAAGATGGGTTGTTTGTATAGCTCCAGCATTTGCTCGTGCGCGGCGGGGTTGAACGAGGCCAGAGACATGCCAAACACGTGCAGCACAAGGAAGAACATGATCCCCAGCCCGCTCACGCGGTGAAAGACCCATGCCCATTGCCCTTGTTTGCCTTTGTAACGAAGCCCGTCGGTGATGGTGGTGACTAGTGTGCTCATTTTTTTAATTGCAAATTTACAAATTTAGTCTCTAATTTATTCGACTTTGACGACCCGAAATACGGTTTGCCCGCCGGGCGCAGAAACGGAGACTTTGTCGCCTTTCTTTTTGCCCACCAGCGCGGCCCCCAGCGGTGATTCATTTGAGATTTTGCCCTGTGCGGGGTTGGCCTCGGCGCGGCCCACCAGCATAAAGCTCTCTTCATCGTCAAACCCTTCTTCCTTAACCGTCACTCTGCCGCCCAGCCGCACGCGGCCATCGCCCTGTTTGCTTTCATCCAGCAGGGCGCTGTTTCGCAGCATCCGCTCCAACTCCATCACGCGGCCTTCTACAAAGCCATACTCCTCTTTGGTGGCGATGTAATCTGCGTTTTCCGAAAGGTCGCCCTGCGAGATGGCGACGCGCAAGCGCTCGGCCAGCTCTAGCTTTTTGGTTTCGCGCAGATATGTTAGCTCATCTTGC
The DNA here is from genome assembly GCA_035433205.1 of Thermoflexales bacterium. GTDB lineage: Bacteria > Chloroflexota > Anaerolineae > J036 > Brachytrichaceae > DAORUN01. Next base: position 7,509 of record DAORUN010000043.1, read on the forward strand.
AGTTTCTTTTTGCCTTCTGCCGTGAGATAAGTTTTGTTGTCCGTCGTTTGAGCATCCATGGGTTTGATTGTAACGCTAAACTGCCACGTTGACGCAGGCTTAAACACGCGCGTGAGCGCAAGCTGCGGACAATGCGCGCAAACACCGCTCAAGTGCTAAACTTTCGCGCATTCTCACAAACAGGATTGAGCAATGCCGATAAAAACAGCCTTTTCCGCGCTTCTTTCAATTTTGCTGATGGTTTCCGCGCCCGCGCAGGCGCTGCCTGCCATCGCCCGTGTGGATGCGCCATCCGCTCCGGCGCTCGTCCGCGCATTTGCGCACCGCGTTTTGGCGCGAACACAAGACCCAGCCGTGTTGCAAAAACTGGCGCTGGGGGGCGCGGTGTTGCTGGAAGATTATGGCGCGTTTAGCATGTGGGATGTGTCTTCCGTGAGCGATTCCGCGCTTGCAAAAAACAGTTTGATTGAGCCGCGCGAGGACTACAACACGCTGATTTTGCGCGAAGCCACGATTGACACGCTGAGCGCCGCGCCAGCCGCGGCGGCCATCCCCCAGAGTTTGAGCCAGACGCAAACCGGCAGCCGCTTTGCCATGATTCAGTTTTACGGGCCGGTCAAAGATGAGTGGCTGGACGCCCTGCGCAAAACTGGCGTGGAAATTGTGACCTATGTGGCCGAGAACGCCTTTGTGGTGTTTGGCGATGACGCCTCGTTGAGCCGGATGGGCGCGATGGCACAGGCCAACCGCGCGGTGCAATGGACGGGCGCGTATCACCCGTATTACCGGCTCTCATCAACTTTGAGAGAGACCGCCGCCCAGCCGCAAAAGGGCGCGCTGAATGTGGCGGTGCAAATTTACCGAACCGCTGAGGCCGACGCGACAACCGCGCGGTTGATTGAGCTGGCAAAGTCGGCGGGTGGCGGCCTCATCACCAAACCAGAAGACATTTTGGTCTACCGCAACATCGCCGTGCAGTTGCCAGCAGCCGCGCTGGCCGATGTGGCCGCGTGGCCGGATGTGTTTGCCATGCGCGAGTGGAATGCCCCGCAAAAAATGGATGAATCGCAGGGGCAAATTTTGGCGGGCAATGTCATTTCTACCAATGGAAAAGTAGCCCCCACCGGGCCGGGGTATTTGGCATTTTTGGCCGCGAAGGGTTTTCCGCAAGACGCGGCGGCGTATCCCATCGTGGATGTGGTGGATGACGGCATAGACATTGGCGTTCCAGCCAGCGTGCAGCACCCGGATTTCCGCGCGTTTGGGTTGGCCGCCAACCCATCGCGCATTGTTTATGCCAACAACTGCACCAGCGACCCCGCCGCCGATGGCCGCGCCGGGCACGGCAATTTGAACGCGGGCATTGTGGCTGGGTATAACAACGCCGCCGGTTTTCCATTTGCCGATGCGAGCAACTACCATTTGGGGCTGGGGATTTCTCCGTATGGCCGTGTGGCGAACACAAAAATTTTTGCAAACGATGGCAGTTACGATGTCGTGAATTGCGGTGGAAATGACCAGAGCGTGGTGCTAAAAAGTTACGCCGTCGGCGCCAACCTCACCTCAAATAGCTGGGGGTCAAACGCCAATGGCGCGTATGATGATTCTGCGCAAGCCTACGACGCACTGACCCGTGACGCGAACAGCAACGCCGCGGATGGCAACCAGCAAATGCTGCACGTTTTCTCGGCGGGCAACGCGGGAGCAGGCGGCAGCCACACCATCGGCTCGCCAGCCACCGGCAAAAATGTGCTGAGCGTGGGCGCGACCGAGAATGTGCGCGACCAGGGCGTGAACGATGGCTGCAACGAGCCAAACGCCGACAACGCCGATGACATCGCCGGGTTTTCCTCGCGCGGGCCAACAGCCGACCAGCGCATCAAGCCAGACATCACCGCCCCCGGCACACACGTGCAAGGCCCGGCCACGCAAGCCCCGGGGTTTGATGGCTCTGGGGTGTGCGCGGTATCTGGCAGCGCGTATTACCCCGCCGGGCAAACGCTCTACACCTGGTCCAGTGGCACCAGCCATTCCGCGCCTGCGGTTGCGGGGGCCGCGTCTTTGCTTTGGGAATATTACCGGCGCGTGTTAAAGCCCGGCGCAACGCCATCGCCAGCCATGCTAAAGGCGCTTTTGCTCAACACGCCGCGCTACTTGCAAGGGTTGAACTCTGGCGACACGCTGCCTTCTTCAACGCAAGGGTGGGGTGATGTGAATCTTGGCAATATGTTTGATGGCATCCCGCGCTTTTTGCTGGACCAAGCCCAAATTTTTGCGGCCACCGGCCAGCAATACGCCATCTCTGGCAAAGTGAACCAAAGCGATAAACCCTTCCGCGTGACGCTGGTTTGGACGGATGCGCCCGGCCCGCTGACCGGCAACGCATACGTCAATAACCTTGATTTGGAAGTGACGGTGGGCGGCCAGACCTACAAGGGCAATGTGATGAGCGGGGCGTTTTCTGCGCCGGGTGGCGTGGCCGACGCGCGAAACAACGTGGAGAGCGTGTTTATTCCCGCGGGTGTGAGCGGCGATTTTTCTGTGCGGGTGGTTGCGACCAACATCGCAGGAGATGGCGTGCCGGGCAATGCAGGCACGACCGACCAGGATTTTGCGTTGGTGGTGTATAACGCCGAACAAGGCTTAATTACCGGCGAAGTGCGAGATGCGGCCAGCGGCCAACCCATCCCCAACGCCCGTGTGCGGGCTGGGCAAACCACCGAGGCCCAAACCAACGCCAGCGGCGTGTATGCCATGTTTGTCGCGCCGGGCGCGTATGCGCTCACCGCTTCGGCGTATGGCTATGCCTCGCAAGCAGCGCCCAGCGTGACGGTTGCGGCGAACACCACCAGCACGGCCTCGTTTGCGCTCAGCGCCATGCCCGTGTATCGCGTGTCTGGGTATGTCACCTCATCGGTCACGGGTTTGCCGGTGATGGGGTTTGTGGCGGCCAACGGTTCGGACTTTGACCCGCTAACGCCAGCGGCGGCGACTGATCCATCCACCGGGTTTTACAGCTTGACGCTGGCTGGCGGGCAGGCGTATACGCTAACCGCCAGCGCGATGTTTCATCAAAATATGGTGCGCGGCATTGGTCAGCCAGCCTTTGACCAGCAACAAAATTTTGGCCTGATCCCCAGCACAACCAATGGCGGTCTTCGCGGGCGCGTGACCAGCGCGGTGACCGGGATGCCCTTGATGGGCGCGGCGGTGTCGGTGGCGGGCGTTACCACCCAAACATTGACCGATTACACGGGTAGTTACACCCTCACCGGTCTTGCGCCGGGCGCGTATACGGCCACGGCGGTGATGACGAATTACAGCAACCAGAGCCGAGGCGTGGTTGTGCCGCAAAGCAATTTTGGGAGAGCCGATTTTGCGCTGAACGCGGCTCGGCTGGCTGTGTCTACCCAGGCTATTTCTCAGAGCCTGTCATATGGCGGCGCGGTTGTTGAGAACGCGCGTATTGTCATTACCAACACCGGCAATGCGCCGCTGAACTGGCTGGTTGATAAACGCGCAGCGCAAGCGGTGTCTGTCACGCGCAATGCAGAAAGCGCCGCGCAAAAAATTCTGGTGTTGGGCAGCTCGGACACAGCCAACCCCGCGGTTTCGCTGGCGACGGTTACCACCACGCTGGCCGCGCTGGGATACACCTTTGATATCAGCCCTGCGTCCGTCTTGTCTACGACGCCAGTTGCGGATTTGCTGGCGTATGAATCGGTTGTGTTTGTGGGCAACAGCGAGCGCGGCGGAAACGGCTTTAACGCCAAACTGATGGCGTATCTGGATATGGGCGGCAAATTGCTGATCGCAGATAACGACTTGGGATTTTATAACCAGAACACCAATTTTTATAAAACGTATTTGCAGGCTGTTTATTTGGCAGATAAAGCGTGCGGCGCGGTTGGGAACTGCAAGCTTGCGGGCGAGGATATTCTGACTGGGCTTTCGGCTTCGGTGGAGACCGACCCCTACCCGGATTCCATCGGCGCGGGCAGTTTGGCTGTGCCCATTTTGGTGTATGCCGATGGCGCCCCGGCTGGCTTGCGCGTGACGCGACAAAATTACCGCGCGGTGTATTTGCCGTTTGATTTTGAATTTCTCTCTGGACCGCAGGCGCGGATGATTGTGGCTGGGTCTGCGTTGGAATGGCTGGCCGGAAGGCTGGACATGCTGCCCTGGCTTTCGCTTAACCCATCCAGCGGCACGCTGGCCCCTGGCGCGGCGCAGGCGGTGCGGGCAGATTGGAAGGCGGGGTTCACCAGCGTGAGCGGTTCGGGTTTGTTTACCGGGCGGGTGAAGTTGATTTCTAATGATCCGCTTTCGCCCACGCTGAATATTTTGGCAAGTTTGGATGTGCGGGTATCGGCGAATCAGGCCATGTTGTATGGCACAGTAAGCCGAATTCTAAATTGCGGCGCGCAAACAGAGCCAGTTGACGCGGCGATGATTCTTGTGCAATCGTCATCTGGCGAACAGGTGCGGGTTGTGACCAGTGCCGACGGCCAGTTTGGGCGGCAGGTTCCGCCCGGTGTGTATACCATCACGGTTGGCGGGGCCAACTTTGCGCCGGTTGTAAAAGTGGCGCAGCTTGCGGCAAACCAAACGATGGATGTCTCGGTCACTTTCCCGATGGCCGACGCATGTCTGAGCTATTCTCCGGCGCAGATCATCGCCTCTGCGCCGCTTTCTCAGGCGGTCACGGCTCGCGTGGTCATCTCGGCCAGCAGCAGCCAGCCGGCGCATGTGGCGGTTCGGGAGATGACCGCCACAACCGGATCAGCCATCCAAAGCGGCGGGCCAGACGCCGGCGGTTATACCTTTGTAAAAACGGGCGACCCGTTTGGGCCGCCATTTATTTGGATGGATGTGACGGACGGCCAGCCGCTTATGCTTGGGGATGAAGGCATGGCGAATGTGACTTTGCCGTTCACGTTCAAGTTTTATTCGCTCACGGTGAGCGCCCTGGGCGTGAGCAATAACGGCGGTATTTTGCTGAACGCGTCATCGGGTTCGCTGGCATATCTCAACACAAATATGGCATCTGCGCCAGCGTATCTGGTTGCCCCGTTCTGGGATGACCTGGATGCCAGCGCGGGGCAGGTGTACTTCAAAGTGATGGGAATTGCGCCAAACCGCAAGGCTGTCGTCTCGTGGGTGGGTCGCCCGCATTACACCAGCAACGGCGACGCGTCGGTTCAAGCGGTGTTTTACGAGAATGGCTCCATCTCATTTGAGTATTTGGACACAAATTTTGGGCAGGCCGCGTTTGATGGCGGCGCCAGCGCGACGATTGGCATCAAAGGCCGGGACGCGGCGAACAGTTTGCAGGTGTCATACAACGCGGCTTCTGTTCCCAGCGGGTCGGCGGTGTGCTTTACCCCGCCGGGCGGCTTGCCATGTGGCGGATGGGATGTGCCCTGGCTGAGTGTATTGCCCGCCGAGTTTGCCAGCTTGTCTGGCGCGGCCACCCTCACCGTGACCTTGAACGCATCGGGGACATTGCCAGCCGGTCTGTATCGCGCCAACATCGCGCTGATGAGCGACTCGCCGCTGACGCCGCAAATTATCCCGGTGACGTTATTAGTTTCTCAAACGCGTTTGTGGCTGCCGGTGATGAGCAGGCCATGAGGTGATTTTTATTAACCTCGCAGGTTGGTCTATAAGTCTTTGGACAACAGAAGGCTTGCAGGCCAACCTGCGAGGTTGTGATGCGTCTCGCCGCGCATTCTTGATACACTTCAGGGCGACAAAAACAAATCCCAGAGGACACCCATGAACATAGAACAAATTGAGCTTTATCAGATCCGCATTTCACTCACCGCCCCATTTGAAACCAGCTTTGGCGTTGCCACCGACCGCGAGACGATTTTGGTTCGCATGACCGACGCGGATGGCGTGGCGGGCTGGGGTGAGTACACCGGCGATGGCCCAGGTTACTCGTATGAAACGGTGCAGACCGGCTGGCACATCATGCGCGATTTCTTGATTCCCGAAACGTTCAAGTCGCCCATCAACGCCCCGGCAGATTGTGTGAAGCGGTTTGCGCCGGTGCGCGGGCACAACATGGCAAAAGCGGCGATGGAAGCCGCGATCTGGGACATCGCCGCGCAGCGCGAAAACCTGAGCCTGCGCGATTACATCGGCAAGGTGACAGGCCGCCCGATGAAAGATCGGGTGAGCGTGGGGGTGAGCATTGGGATTCAGGCATCGCCAGAAAAACTGGTGGAGCGGGTGATGGCATTTAAGGCTGATGGCTATGGGCGGATTAAGATGAAGATCAAGCCGGGCCGCGATATTGGCGATGCCCGCGCCGTCCGAAAAGCCATCCCAGAGATGATGCTGATGGTGGACGCGAACAGCGCCTACTCGCTCAAAGACGCGGACATGCTCAAGCAAATGGATGATCTGGGCCTCATCATGATTGAGCAGCCGCTGGCGTATGACGATGTGTATGAGCATCACAAATTGCAGCGCGAGCTGAAAACCCCCATTTGTCTGGATGAAAGCATTCACGCGCCAGATCATGCGCGGATGGCGCTGGAGCTGGGCGCGTGCAAGATCATCAACATCAAGCAGGGGCGCGTGGGCGGCGTGACAAATGCAATTGAGATTCACGATATTTGCGAGCAGGCTGGCGCGCCTGTTTGGTGCGGTGGAATGCTTGAAACAGGCATTGGCCGAGCGTATAATTTGGCGCTGGCCGCGCTGCCAAATTTCCGGTTGCCCAGCGATCTGAGCGCCAGCAACCGTTATTACAACCCCGATATTATTGAACCAGTGTTTGAGTTGAACACAGAAGACAGCACGCTGACTGTGCCAACCGGCAAAGGTTTGGGCGTGAATGTGCAAATGGATCGGCTGAACCGGCTGACCTTGCAGCACAGCGTGTTTCGCAAAGGCCGCGCGTGGGCCGTGAATGGGGGATAAATTTCTGGACGATGGACGATAGACGATGGACGATTGAAAAAAGATCGTCCATCGTCAAATAAACTATGAAAGTTCTCACTGGCGATCGGGTTGCCAAAGGCGCAAAACTGCGCGTTGGGTGCGGGGCGGTTATTTTTGATGAGACCCGCCAGAAGATACTCTTGACGCGCCGCGCAGATAACGGCCAGTGGTGTTTGCCCGGCGGCGGCATGGACGCGGGCGAATCGCTGGAGGAAACGTGTGAGCGCGAAGTTTGGGAAGAGACCGGTCTGCGGGCGCGGGTAACCCGCCTGATTGGCATTTACACATCGCCCAATTTTGCGGTGGAATATGCCGATGGCAACCGCTGGCAGGTGGTCTCGGCGACGTTTGAGTGCGAGGTGACTGGCGGCCACCTGGGTCTGAGCGATGAAACCACCGAGGTGGGTTACTTCACCCGCGCCGAGATTGAGCAGATGGATGTTTTGCTCACGCACCGTATTCGGTTGGAAGATGTATTTGCGGGAAAAGTTGAGGCAGTGTGCAGATAATTTGCGGATATTGAAAATTGATTGAAACCCTGCGTTGTGTTTTGGAATTTGATTTATTTTGCCAAAACATGACGCGATGGGGTATGGGAAGGGATAGACACAACAAAATATTTATTATCGGACTGATGGCGTTTGCGCTTTTTTTGTGCGTGCCTGTCATTGTAAAAGCCTGGCGGTATGTGACCGTGCCGCACTTTGTGTCACGCGATGTGACACGTGTGCGAACGCTCCGCGCTGCGGAAATTTCTGCCTTGCCTCCTTATTTTGTGAATGAGGAAGTGGCGCAAGTGACCGACGCGGTTGCCCTCGCCAAAACGCCAGATGGGCGCCTGCTGATTGCTGTGCGCACAGGCACGGTGCGCATTGTGCAAGATGATGTTTTGCTGGAACAGCCTGCGCTGGATCGCGAGAGCGTGACCTGTTATTACGGCGAATCGGGGATGCTGGGTCTCGCGGTAGACCCGAACTTCATCACCAACAAGTTTGTGTATGTGTTTTACACGCATAACGGCAATACCGACCAGAAAGTTTGCGGCGATGTGAGCGGCGCGTATAGCCGCGTCTCTCGGTTTGTTTTGGGTGATGACAACCTGATGCGCGGCGAGACCGTGTTGCTCAATTACATCCCGGCCAGCCCCGGCGGGTGGCACGCCGCCGGAGATTTGAACATTGGCGCGGATGGCCTGCTTTACATTTCGGTGGGCGATGGGCGCGGCGGGTTAACCTCAACACCCGCAAACCTGCTGGGCAAAATTTTGCGTATCAACCTGGATGGCTCCATCCCGCAAGACAACCCAAACGCGCAGGCCGATGGCGCCGTGCGGTGCGGGCAAACCCGCGCGGTGGAGCAGGGCGGGGTGTGCCAGGAAACCTATGCCAGTGGGTTTCGCAACCCGTGGCAGTTTACTTTTGCGCCAGACACACATCAAATGTATGCCAACGATGTGGGCGAGAACACTTGGGAAGAAATTGATCTGGTGAAAGCCGGCGCAGATTATGGCTACCCGGCCCGCGAAGGCCCGTGTGATTACGCCAAGTCTGCTGGTTGCACAAAAACACCAGCGCAGTTCACCGACCCCATTTACTGGTATGGCCGCGCGGAGGGGTGCTCCGTCACCGGCGGGGCGTTTGCCGATGCGAAGGTGTGGCCCGCGCCGTATGCCAACGCTTTCTTTTTTGGCGATTATTGCCGCAACACGATTTATCAGCTCATGGCGAATGGTGAAAATGGATACACCCGATCTGCGTTTTTTGTGGCAGACACGACCAATGTGATGATGTTTTTTGACAGCAGCACCGCCTCGTTGTATTACGCGCTGGCCGATGGCTCCGTGAACCGCATCCGTTTTACCGGTTACATTGCGCCCACCGAGCCGCGCTGCTGGTATTTGCGCGCGTGGGATGCATGGCAGGGGCCGATGAGATGCGCGTTTTGATTACCCTGCGATCAACCGCGCGGCGGCGATGGCGGCCAGAACCAGCACCAGCCATGTGAAGGCGCGTTGCGGAATGCGGTGCAGCGACCATCGCCCCACGAACACGCCAGCCACCACCAGCGGCAAAAGAATCGCGTCAAAGGCCAGGCTTTGCGCGTTGAACATGGGCTGGTCTGGGGCAAGCGCGGTCAAAAGCAGGTAGATGGGTATTTTGGCGGTATTGACGATGAAGAAATACCACGCCGTTGTGCCCATAAACTCCAGCTTCTCCAGCCCCAGCGCAGTCATGTAAATGGACATGATTGGCCCCGCGGCGTTGGAGACAAATGTAGAGAACCCACCGGCAAAGCCTGTCAGGTTCTGGCCTGCTTTGGTGGTTGGGTTAATTCGCTCGCCCAGCTTCATCCGCAAAAGTTGAATGCCCAGCATGAGCAGCACCATGCAGCCAATGATGATGTTGAGCGTGTTTTTGGCCGAGGCGTTTGTTGTCAAAAGATGCAGCCCAACCGCGCCCGCCGCAAAACCCATCAGCACGCTGGGCAGCAATGGCCACAACTTGTCCCAGCGCACGTATGGGCGATACCACCACGCCGCGAAACAATCGGCTGCGAGGAGCAGGGGCAGCGTTGCGCCGGTAGACAGCCGCCCGGTGAACAGCATGGCGATGAGCGGCACGGACAAAATACCCGCGCCCGGCACGCCCGTTTTGGAGAATCCGATGATGAGGGCGGCAGCGGCGCCGATGAGCCAGTCGGTTGGGGTCATGTTACGCGTTACATGGTACACGTTATTTTTTTGCGCGGGGTCAACACAGCGTGTGTAAAATGCGGGCATGAAGCAACTCCTCAACTATCTCCAGAGCAGGCAAGACGCCATGACCGAGTTGGCGCGTGAAATTGTCACCATTGAATCGCCCACGCCGCACAAGGCGGGTGTGGACGCGGTTGGCGCGGTGATTGCCCGCGAGTTGGCCGCGCTGGGCGCAACCGTGAGCTATGACCGCCAAACCAAAACGGGCGATCATGTGCTGGGTGTGATCAACGCGGGCGGCGGGTCGCCCATCAGCATGATTTGCCATATGGACACCGTGCATCCGGTTGGCTCCACCGCTGGGCCAATGCCGGTGAAAATTGAGGATGGCAAACTTTGGGGGCCGGGTGTGTTTGACATGAAAGCCAGCAGCGTCATCACCCTAAACGCCATCCGCGCATTGCAGGCCACCGGCCTGATGCCAAAACGCGAAATACGCATGTTGTTCACCAGCGATGAAGAAATGGGCAGCACAACCTCGCGCGAGCTGATTGAGGGCACGGCCCAGGGCAACGCGCTGGTCATGGTGATGGAACCCGCGCTGAGCGATGGACGCTTAAAGTCTTCGCGCAAAGGCGTGGGCGATTGGAAGATCACCGCGCATGGCAAAGCGGCTCACGCGGGGGCAGAACATGCCAAGGGCGTCAACGCCATCCACGAGTTGGCCCGCCAAATTGAGACCATTCAAGGTTGGACGGATTACGCGCGCGGCGTGACGTTTAACGTGGGGTGGATCACCGGCGGCGGCGCGGTGAATGTTGTGCCAGACAAAGCCGAGATGCTTGTGGATTGCCGCTGCGAACGGTTGAGCGATGCCGAGTGGACGGCGGCGCAATTTAAGACGCTCACGGCCAGCTTGCCCGGCGCAAGTATTGAAGTTGAGGGCGAGTGGAACCGCCCGCCGATGGAGTGCAACGCGCAGCGGCTGGAGATCATCAAGCGCATTCAGGCGATTGGCGCGGAGTTGGGGATGAAGGTGGAGCACGGCGCCAGCGGCGGCGGCAGTGACGCCTCGTTTACCGCTGGGATGGGAATCCCAACGATGGATGGCTTTGGCGCGGTGGGCGATGGCCTGCACGCCAAATTTGAACACATCGTTTTGAGCAGCTTGCCCGAACGCGCCGCGTTATCTGCGGCGGTGCTGGCTGGGTGGTGATGCCTGGCGCCCGGAGCGCTCCGCGAACTTGTTCGGACGCGCTCCGGGCGCTATTATGGATCTATGCTCTTCCTCACCGATGCCGATATAAAAAAAGCCTTGCCCATGCGCGAGGCGATTGAAGTGATGCGCGAAACATTTGCGCAGGCGCATCACGGGCGGGCGGTCATGCCTGTGCGGATGGGTCTGCCCACGCGTGATGGCATTGCGTTGTTCATGCCGGCCTATTTGCCAGACGCGAACGCCCTCGGCCAAAAAACGGTGAGCGTGTTTGCAGGCAACGCGGCGCGGGGTTTGCCCACCATTCACGCGCTGGTCACATTGATGGATGCCCAGACCGGCGCGCCGCTGGCGGTGCTGGAAGGCGGCTATCTCACGCGTCTGCGCACGGGCGCGGTCACTGGCCTTGCGTGCGATATTCTGGCCGCGCCAGATGCGGCCACACTCACCATCATTGGCGCGGGCGGGCAAGCCCCAACCCAAATTGAGGCCGTGTGCGCGGTGCGTCCCATTCGCAAAGTAAACATTGTGAGCCGGGGCGACCGCGCCCAAAAACTGGCCGCAGAGTTGCAAGCCGCCGATGCCAGCCGCGAATTCATCCCCCAGAATTTTGATGGGTTTGACTGCTTGACGCAAGCCGACATCATCGTCACCGCCACCACCTCGCGCCAGCCGCTGTTTGCGGGTGATGGGGTGAAGCCGGGCGCGGTTGTGGCTGCCATTGGCGCATACACGCCAGAAATGCGCGAGGTGGATGCCGCGCTGCTCAACCGCTCGCGGGTGTTTGTGGATGACCGCGAAGCCGCGCTGGCCGAGGCGGGCGATTTGCTCATCCCCGCGCGGGCAGGGGACTGGGCGCTGGAAAATATCGTGTGCGATCTGGGCGCGTTGGTGTGCGGCCACCCGCAGGCGCATCACGACCCGCGTGGCGTGGCGTTTTTCAAATCGTGCGGGCTGGCGATTGAGGATGTGGCCTGCGCGAAATTTGTGTATGACAAACTGACGGAGGACGAAAGACGGAGGACGATTTAAATTGTCTCGTCTTCCGTCTTCCGTCTTCCGTCTTCCGTATGCAAAAATGTAAACACCTTTGTTTTTACTTTTACGCGCACCGAAGCCATCAACGCAATCTCGCCAATGTTTGCATTGCTGTTTAGCACGGCGCGGGCTTCTTCAATTGCGGCAAATTTCAAGTTGGTCACATCACCCTTAAGCTGGCGCACGGCCGCGCGCAGGGTCTCGCGCTGAAGCCCAACCGACAAACCCCGCCACGCCGCGCGATCCAGAACAATTTCGGTTTCGTTGGCGGAGATGAGCGCATTCGCATAGGCACCTTGAGTGGCTTGTGAGACGATCTCTAAATCGCTCGTGGCCCCATCCGCCAAATGCAAAAGCACGCGGCGAATGCCGGGGTTAAAGGTTTCCAACAAAGGCAAAAGCTCGTGGCGGATGCGGTTGCGCTGGTGATGGGCGCTGGCGTTGGATGAATCTGTGCGCGGCGCAAGCCCCCGCGCGGCGCAATACGCCTCAATTTGGGCGCGGGTCAGGCCCAGCAAAGGCCGCACCAATGCCAGCGCGGGGTCGTTGGGGTGCGGGCTGATGGCGCTCATGCCGCGCAGACCGGCCATGCCCGTGCCGCGGATCAGCCGCAGCAAAATAGTCTCGGCCTGGTCATCGGCCTGATGCGCCAGCGCAATGTGCGCCGCGCCGTGTTCACGCGCCACCTGCGCCAAAAATTCGTAACGCGCCTGGCGGGCGGCCAGCTCAAGGCTTTGCTTGCGCTCGGTGGCCCGCGCTTGCACATCTGTGTGGGCGATGGCGCAGGGCGTGGCGCGTTGCGCGGCAAAAGTGCGCACGTAATCTGCATCGGCTGCGGCCTCATCCCCGCGCAACCCGTGATTGAGGTGGGCGATGACCGGGCGCAAGCGCAACTCATCCGCCAGCTCCAGTATGGCATCGCATAGGCACATGGAATCTGGCCCGCCAGACACGGCCACGATGACGGGCAGGGGCGCATCTTCCCGGCGGGTCAGGTGTTCAAATGCAAGTCGCACCGCGTTTTGCGGAGCGCCGGTAGCATCGTTGTTTGGCAAATGTTTTGGCACGATGTAATGTGTTATGTGTAAAACGTAACGGCAGATTTTGTATCATCCGTTAACCAGTTACACTTTACACATTACACTATAATCCAAATTTCATACTAAAAAATCGGAGAAAATATGCAAAAACCTCGCGTAGTTATCACTGGCATTGGCGCGTTTACCCCACTGGGGAACGATATGGATACGACTTGGGCGGCGTTGCTGGAAGGAAAGTCCGGCGTGGCTCCCATCACCCGTTTTGACCCCAAGGGTTTGCCGGTGCACGTGGCGTGCGAGGTGAAAAACTTTGACCCGAGTTTGGCGTTTGATGCCAAAGAATTGCGCCGCACCGATTTGTTTGAACAATATGCGATGGCCGCCGCCAAGCAGGCCATGAAAAACTCCGGGCTGGTAATTACGCCCGAACTGGCCCCGGATGTTGGCGTGGTGGTCGGCTCGGCGGTGGGCGGTTTCTCTACTTTGATTAGCCAGAGTTTTGTGTTGCGCGAGCAGGGTGCGCGGCGGATCAACGTGTTTGCCATCCCCATGATTATGGCGAACGGGGCCAGCGGGATGATCGCGATTGAGACCGGGGCGCAGGGGCCATCGTATTCGCCCGTGTCGGCGTGCGCCACCAGCAATGACAGCATTGGTCAGGCGTTTGATTTGATCCGGCATGGCAAGGCGCGGGCCATCATCGCGGGCGGGGCAGATGCCACCGTGAGCGAGCTGGGCATGGCCGGGTTTGACCGCGTGACCGCCCTCAGCCATGACAACGAGCTGCCCTCAAAATCGCCAAAGCCGTTTGACAAAAAACGGGATGGCACGTTGATGGGCGAGGGCGCGTGTGTGATGATTTTGGAGGATTTGGAGCTGGCAAAATCGCGCGGGGCCAACATTTTGGCAGAGATCATCGGGTATGGTCAGACCACCGACGCCTTTCACGTTATCGCGCCATCGGAGGGCGGCGTGGGCGCTGGGCGCTGCATCAGCCGGGCGATAAAAGACGCGGGGATTGACCCCAGTGAAATTGATTACATTAACGCGCACGGCACGGCCACGCCGCTGAATGATATTGCCGAGACCCAGGCGATCAAGCTGGCGCTGGGCGACCATGCTTACAAGGTTGCCATCAGCAGCACCAAGAGCATGACCGGGCACATGATGGGCGCGACCGGCTCGCTGGAGGCGGCGGTGTGTGTGTATGCCATCAAGCACGGCATCATGCCCGGAACGATGAACTTGACCGAGCCGGATGAGCAATGCGATTTGGATTACATCCCGCTGGCCGCCCGCAAGAAAGATGTGCGCGTGGCGATGAACAACTCGTTTGGCTTTGGCGGGCACAACTCGGTCGTGATTTTTAAGAGATTTGAAGAGTGACCCCGAATGCAGAATTTGGAATGCAAAATTCAGAAAATGAGACGTGTTCTTTCTGCATTCTGAATTCTGCATTCCGAATCCCCTATGCTTCCTGCCTTTAATAACCCACAACTTCTGGAGCGCGCGCTCACGCATACCTCTTTTGCCAATGAGCAGGCGCAAGATAAACTGACCGAGCAGGCGCATTTGCCCGTTGCCGAGCACAACGAAAAACTGGAGTTTCTTGGCGACGCCGTGCTGGATTTCCTCTCGGCGGCGTGGCTGTTTGAGCATTACCCCGAGCTGAATGAAGGCCGCCTGACCAGCCTGCGCGCGGCGATTGTGCGCTCGTCCACCTTGGCGCAGTTTGCCGAAGAAATTGATCTGCCAGACCATTTGCGGCTGGGCAAGGGCGAGGTGGAGACGGGCGGCAAAAAGAGCGCCAACATTCTGGGCGATGCGTTTGAGGCTTTGCTCGGCGCGTTGTATTTGGATCAAGGGCTTGAAGCCGTGCGCAGCTTCATCACCCCCATTTTTGAGCGCTGGGCGCCCGCCATTTTGGCCGAGAATTTAGACCGCGACCCGAAATCGCTTTTGCAGGAATGGAGCCAGGAAGAGCTGGGCGTGACGCCGCGCTACAAGCTTGTTGGCGCCGATGGCCCCGCCCACCAGCGCATTTTTTACGTTGAGGTGTGGATGGGCGAGGTGCTTGGCGCATCGGGCAGCGGGCCAAGCAAGCAAAGCGCAGAGCAAATGGCCGCGCGCGAGGCGCTGCGGGCGGCACAAGAGGCAAAAAAGACGGAAGACGGAGGACAGAAGACGGCATAAGCTCTCAGCCAGCGGCTTAGTGGAGGGCAACTGCGCCCGCATAAATTCTTGAGGCGGCGCAGTTTATTTTTCTGCGCTACTTCGCTCAATTGGAATCTGAATCTCGATGACGTTGTCAATCCCCGGCTTGGTTGGCTCGCCAGAAAGATGAAGTTGTCTCACAGGGCCGGATGGAATATAGCCATTTTCGCAAGT
The DNA here is from genome assembly GCA_035433205.1 of Thermoflexales bacterium. Classification (GTDB taxonomy): domain Bacteria; phylum Chloroflexota; class Anaerolineae; order J036; family Brachytrichaceae; genus DAORUN01. Next base: position 22,840 of record DAORUN010000043.1, read on the forward strand.
CCAGAGCAAAATGTCCTGAATTAAATCGGTCATGGTTTCCATTGACCCGCGATGCACGCCGCATGCGGCTAATTCCACCCCTTCTAATTCTCGCGCTTGCAAATCAAAAGGGGCATCAGCCAGTTGTTTTGTGCCAAGCTGGGCGGGTTTCGGGGTTATTACAAACGCTTCAAGCTCAAGGTTCACTTCGGTGTATTCGGTGTTGTGATACAAGTTTGCCAATTGCGGCGCGGGCGGCTGGCTGGCTGCAATTTTGTGTTGCGCCATCCAACTCCGAATGTCTGCGTGAATCGCATTGCATCGCCAGATCATCTCCTGAGCGGTGGGTATGGTTTGGCGGGATGAGATGACCCACATTGGCGCAAGCGGCTTAATCACAATTTCGTAACGCGGCGATTTACCTTCGGCTTCCAGTCTGCGCAAGCGGGCTTGCACACGCGTTAGCCGCGCCTGCGTTTCTTCCATTTCGCGCTCCACATCTGCCAGCCGGAGTTTTAGCATTCCTCGCAACTCATCCGGGCTGACTTGTTTTATCAGCAAGCCTCTGATTTGCTCCAGCGAAAACCCTAAATCTTTGAGCGCCAATATGCGATTTAGCCGCGCCAATTGCGCCACATCGTAATACCGATATTCCGTGAACCGGTCTATCTGGGCCGGCTTTAGCAGGTCAAGTTGATCGTAATAACGCAGGGTAGCCACCGGCACCTGCGCGATGCGGGAAAAGTCGCTAATTTTGAGCATAAATGTTTAAATTAACGCGAGTTTTGGATAAGAGCAAGTCTGTCATTCTGAGGAGCACAGCGACGCGAAGCAAAGCTGTGCGA
>DAORUN010000044.1:0-23642 GCA_035433205.1 Thermoflexales bacterium
TGACCTTTAATTACGATACCGGCGAGCGGTATCTCTCGGTGGATGGGTTGTTTGTTTGAATGCAAAATGCAAAAATAATCTGAGTTAACCTCGTGGGTTGGCCTGCGCGATTTTGTTTGACAAGGGTTTTGCAGGCCAACCCGCGAGCTTAAAAAGCACGAGAGAAAATCAAAATGTTATAATTGATCTCTCGCGGTGCCTTTAGCTCAATGGCAGAGCGCCTGACTGTGGCTCAGGAGGCTGTGGGTTCGAGACCCATAAGGCACCCTTAAAAAGAACCCCCGAAGCTGGCTGGCTTTGGGGGTTTTAGTTTTTCGCTTTCTTCTTAAAGTTGCCCATCACGCGGCGGGTGTCGAACACATTTTTCACCAGCTTCATGCGATTGAGCAACATGCCCACTTCGTTGGTGCGGGCCACCTCGGCGGTGAAGAACAAATCTACCGTGCCCTGCTTCTGGTCGCGCTCCACAATTCCAAAATCCACCAGATTGATGCGCTGCTCGGAGAACACGCTGGACACCTCGGAGAGCAGGCCCGGGCGCTCGGCGGCGGTGACCACAAATTGAACCGGATACACATCCTCGCCCGCCTGGCTGAACGACATTTCCATCATGCGCTCGGTTTCCACGTTTTGCAAATTCTTGCAATCGCGCCGGTGCACTTTTATGCCTTGTCCGCGCGTGACATAGCCCACCACGTCATCGCCGGGCACGGGGTTGCAGCAGCTGGATGGGATGCCCATGATGTCATACGCGCCAATCACATGCCAGCCGCTCTTGCGCTCAATGTTTTTGCGAGACCGCAAATTGGCGATTGAGCCGAGGAAGCCCATCGGCTCCTGCTCGCGCTCTTTGTCGCGGCGGCGGCCTTCTTCCTCCACCCGCGCAATGATGCCATCGGTAGAGAGAACCCCCGCGCCAACCTTCTCAAAAAATTCGTCCTCGTGGCCTTCGCCCACTTTGTAAAGCGCCAGCACATCCGGCAATTTCAGGCTTGTGCCCAGCCGCTTCAATTCTTTTTCCACCAGCTCGCGCCCACCGGCCACATTTTGATCCCGATCCAGTTTGCGGAACCACTGCTTTATTTTGCCGCGCGCAGAGGCCGTGACCACGTATGCGGAGTCGTGCAGCCAGTCTCGGCTGGGCGTGGCGTTCCCCCGCGTGATAACCTCCACCTGGTCGCCGTTCTTGAGCTTGCGCGTGAGCGGCTCAAACACGCCGTTCACTTTTGCGCCGCGGCAATGGTTGCCCAAATCGGTGTGGATGTGATACGCGAAATCCAAAACGGTCGCGCCCACCGGCATTTCCAGCGCTTTGCCTTTTGGCGTAAAGCAGAAGATGGTGTCTTTTGGCGCGGTATCTTGTTTGAGGGCCGAAACAAAGGCGGTCGGGTCCTCCTCTGCCAGACTGAGCGATTTAATGGCCTCGCGCACCCCATCCAAATACCCCTGATAATCCCGCGAAATATCGCTTTGCTCTTTGTAAATCCAGTGCGCGGCAATGCCAAATTCTGCGGCGCGGTGCATGCTGCGGGTGCGGATTTGCACCTCCAGCGTTTTGCCGTCATCGGCCATCACCGCGGTGTGCAAACTTTGGTAGTGGTTGTCTTTGGGACGGGCGATGTAATCATCAAACTCGCCGCGAATGGGCGTCCACAAACGATGAATCACGCCCAGCGCGATGTAGCATTGCTGAACAGCCAGCGATTGCGCCGTGCGGCTGCGCTCGGCGGGCGGGCGTTCGCGGTCTTTCTTCGCTTCCGCCGTCAACTGCTGAACAATTTCTTCAACGGGCGTGTTGTCATTCACCGGGGCGGTTTCTTCTGCGCGGGCGGCGTCTTGCGTGCCATCTTCAATAATCACGCGGATGGCGCGCACATCCATGATTTGATCAAACGAGCGGTCTTTGCGCTGCATTTTGCGCCAAATGCTAAAAATTTGTTTGGTGCGCCCGGTGATCTCCGGGTTGTGAATGCCCAGCTCGGCCAAAGACTCGCGCACGGTGTTGATGATGCGCTGCAAAGCGGCCTCGCGCTCGGCGGAGCTTTGCTCCAACATTTGGCTGATGTAGCTGTATTGCTCCGGCTCGGCGTACCGAAACCCCAACTCTTCCAGTTGCTGCTTCCACTCCCAAATGCCAAGGCGGTTGGCCAGTGGCGCAAAAATCTCCAGCGTTTCGCGGGCAATGCGGCGGCGTTTCTCCGGTGGCAGCGCCTCCAGCGTGCGCATGTTATGCAGCCGGTCGGCCAGCTTGATGAGCACCACCCGAATATCATTTGCCACGCCCAGCATCATCTTGCGCAGGCTTTCGGCCTCGCGGTCGGTGCGGTATTGCAAACTTTCGCCTTCGCGCTTCTTTAGCTTGGTCACCGCGTCTACCAGCGCCGCCACTTCATCGCCAAACTCTTTGCGCACATCATCCAGGGTGATGGAAGTGTCCTCGACCGTGTCGTGCAGCAAGGCCGCGGCAATGGTGGGCGCGTCCAGGTTGTGGCAAGCCAAAATTCCGGCCACCGCCACTGGGTGCGTGATGTAAGGTTCGCCGGTTGAGCGTTTTTGGGGGGCGTGGGCTATTTCTGCCAGCCGGTATGCGCGCAAAATCAGGTCGCAATCGGCTGTGGTCAACCGTGATGAGACCAGATCAAGGACTGCCTCAATCGTGTCTACTTCGCAATCTACTGGATCATCCATTCGCGGGAAATCTCCGGCGCATTTAAAAGCAGGCATCCATTCTCTCCATGGATCTGGGTGCCTGCTTATTCTCTAAAGCGGAGAGGACAGGATTTGAACCTGCGAGACCTTTCAGTCAACGCGCTTTCCAGGCGCGCGCACTAGACCGGACTATGCGACCTCTCCGCGAAGCGCTGATTATATCGTGATGAATAATTGGAAGCAGGGCGCATTTCATGTTTGGTCAGGTCTCTTGCGCCGCGCCTAAGCTACAATCAATCTTTCATGTTTTACGATACAGCAGAAATCTATGTGAAGGCCGGGCGCGGCGGCGATGGCGTTGTCTCATGGCGGCGCGAGTCTATGGTTCCCTTTGGCGGGCCAGATGGCGGCAACGGCGGTCGCGGCGGCGATGTTGTTTTGGTGGCGAACCGCCATCTAAACACGCTGCAAAAGTTCCAACACAAAAACAAATTTATCGCCCCAGATGGCGCGGCGGGCAAAGGCAAGCGCCAAACCGGGCGCAGCGGCAAAAAGCTCTACATTGATGTGCCAATGGGCACAATTGTGCGCGATGCCGCCACACAAGATGTTCTGGCTGATTTGACCCACGAAGGGCAGCAAGCCGTGATTGCAAAAGGCGGGCGCGGCGGGCGCGGCAACTGCATGTTTGCCACCGCCACCAACCAAACCCCGCACATGGCCGAGAACGGCACCCCCGGCGATGAACGCGATCTGGCGCTGGAACTTAAGCTGATTGCGGATATTGGGTTTGTGGGCATGCCCAACGCGGGCAAAAGCACGTTGCTGGCCTCGCTCACAGCGGCCAAACCCAAAATCGCCAACTATCCCTTCACCACCTTGCGCCCCAATTTGGGCGTGGCCGATGTGTCTGGGGATGGCACACGCACCGTTGTTCTGGCAGACATCCCCGGTTTGATTGAGGGCGCCAGCGAGGGCAAAGGCATTGGCATAGAATTTTTGCGCCACATCGAGCGCACCCGCGTCATCATCCATCTGCTGGATGGGATGAGCGATGACCCCGTGCGTGATTACAACACGATTAACGCCGAGCTAAAGGCGTTTGGGCATGGCCTTGCAGACAAGCCGCAGATTTTGGCCATGAACAAGATGGACTTGCCCGACGCCCAGACCGCGCTGGAATTGTTTGGCCCGCAATTGCCGCCATGCCTGCCCGTGTCTGCGGCCACCCAAAAGGGCGTGCGCGAATTGCTGAACAAAGCCGTGCAATTGCTGGATGAGTTGCCGCCGCTGGAGCATGACAGCGTGCCAGTGATTGGGCTGGATGACGATGTTGACCTCTCGTTTGAGATTGAGCGCACAGACTCCGGCGATTACCGCCTCATCAGCCCCATGCTGGAGAAAAAGGCCGAGATTACGCGCTGGGATTTGGATGAGAGCGTGCAGCGTTTTCAGCGGGCGCTTAACCGCAGCGGCGCAGAGGCCGCCCTGGTGAAACGCGGGGTGAAGAAGGGCGATCTGGTTTATATTGGCGATTACGAGTTGGAGTGGGGAGATTAATGCTGGCGACGGGCGTGGATATTTTGCATATTGAGCGGATGGAACACGCTCTGGCCGCGCACGGCGAGCGTTTCCTCAACCGCGTATTTACGCCGCAGGAAATTTTGACCTGCGCGGGGAACCCATCACGCCTGGCAGCCCGTTTTGCCGCCAAAGAAGCCGCTGGCAAAATGCTGGGCGTGGGAATGCGTATTTTGCACAAAGATGGCATTGGCTGGCGCGAGGCCGAGGTGACCGGCGATGACAACGGCCAGCCTATTTTGCTTTTGCACGGCAGCGCGGCGGCGCGGGCGCGGGCGCTGGGGCTGGCGCAATGGGCGCTCTCCTTGGCGCACGAGCGCGACACGGCCATTGCGTTTGTTGTGGCAATGTGATTTGTCTGTTTTGCTGGATGTCTGAAGAAGGTGTTGAGCATACAATTCAGGCATGTCTGGATTTAAAAAAGTTGCTTTAAGTCTTGTGATGGCGCTGGGGCTGGCCGCGTGCGGCACAGCCACGCCAGCCCCAACTTCTTTGCCCGCAACACGACCCACAAACACACCGCGCCCCACCGCCGATGCCGGCGTGCTGGCCGCGCGGGTCACGGTTGTGCCGCCAGCATTGCAAACCTATTTGCAGCGGGTGGCGGCTTCGTTGAAAAATGATCCCCCTGTGTTGTTGCTGGATGGGTTGCCCGACGCGCAAAACCAGGCGCAGCAACTGGCGGTGAAAGACCCGCGTTTTCAGGTTAACATGCGGGCGCAGGGCACCGGCGAGCCATTGCGCAACGAAATTTTTGGCGTGTATACCGTTTTGCCCTCGGATGTCATCAGCGCCACACAAGCGTGCAAACAAGATGTGTGTTACCGCGTGGAGATGTATAGCTTTGCCTACAACATCGGCTCGGTGGCGATTGTGGACACGACCGCTGCGAAAGTCTTGAGTGTGCGGCACGAGGTGGATCAGCAGCCGGATGTCTCGCCGGAGTTGAAGAAGATCGCGGTGCAGATCGCGGTGGAATCGCCAGAAGTGGCGGCGGCGCTGGGCGGCAAACCCCGCGAGAGCGACGCGGTGATGGCGGCCACAAAAACCGGGCTGGCGCAATCGCGCTGCGAGCGGTCTAATCATTTGTGCGTGCCGCCCACCTTTGTAAAAAATAACAGGGCGTTGTGGGCCATTGTAGATTTGACCGATGCCGCGCTGGTGGGTGTGCGTTGGACAGAAGTGGGCAATGTTGTGCCGCCCAGTGTCTCCGAAAAACGGCTGCAAGATGATGTGGTGACCAAACAGTTTTGCCAGACCGCCAACGCCATCACCCGCAATGGCTGGCAGTTTGAGTATGTCATCACCAGCTCGGATGGGCTGCAAATTACCAACGTGAAATACAACGACCGGCTGGTGTTGGATTCGGCAAAAGTGGTGGACTGGCACGTGAGTTATTCTGCAAAAGACAAATTTGGATACAGCGACGCGGTGGGCTGCCCAACATTTAGCCAGGCGGTGGTGGTGGCGTTTAATGGCCCGCGTTTTTATGATTTAACCGAGAACGGCCAGGTCACTGGCTTTGCCATTGAGGAAGATTTTAAGAGCGCGGTGTGGCCGCAGCCGTGCAACTATTTTTACAAAAACCGGTTTGAGTTTTACACCGATGGCCGTTTTCGCCCGGTGATGATCAACGTGGGGCACGGGTGTGGCAATGATGGCTGGTATCGCCCCATCTTGCGCTTGGGTTTGGCTGGCAACAACACCTTGTCTGCGTGGGATGGAGCCGCGTGGAAAGCATGGACAACCGAGCAGTGGCAGGCGCCATCGGCTAAATACAGCCCGGAAGACGCGCAGTTTAAAGTGACCGACGCGACGAACAAGGGTTATTTTGTGCAGCCTTCGCATGGGCAGTTCAAAGATGGCGGGCGCGGCGACAACCCGTTTGTATACGCCACGCTGCGCAAAACAGGCGCGGAGGGCGACACCGATTTAATCACGATTGGGAGTTGCTGCAATGATGATTACAGGCAAGGCCCGGAGAAGTTTATTGACTCCACGCCAGAGCCTATTGCCAACAGCCAGGTGGTGATGTGGTATGTGCCGCAGATTAAAAATGATGACCGCAAAGGGCAAGAGTATTGCTGGGCGGACACGATTTTGAAAGATGGAATTTTTGTGCCGGTGCAATATCCGTGCTGGAGCGGCCCAATGTTTGTGCCGATGAAATAATTGGAAGAAACGAGAAATGCCTAAAAATAAATCTGCAAAAGAGATGGCCCCGCGGCCTGCGCAACCACCACCGCCACCACCGCCACCACCGCCACCAGCGCCGCCAAAACGCGCGGGCACGCCCAGCGTGGTGTGGGTGCTGGGCGGGCTGATGGCGCTTGTGCTGGTTGGCGGCCTGGCCGTGTTGATGAGCGCGACCACCGCGAAACCCATCACCCCAACCGCCACGCCGCGCCCAACCCGGCCCGCCATTGCGGGTGGCACGGTAGATTATTGCCGTGTTGTGCCCAAGTTCCGCGAGACGTTTGGGTTTGGGTTGCAGGCCGTGCTTAGCACCGCCGAGCGCGGCGTGATGGGCGCGATTATGATTGAACCCGGGCCAACCATCACCACCACTCACGCCTACCAGCATCCCACGTGGAAATCGGGGGGGTATTTGGGGCACGTGTTGTTTGACGGCAAAGGCGATGTGTACACCTTCCCCTCGCCGTATGTCAGCTTGATTGACAACCCGCCAGAGAAGCAGAACATGATTTACCGGATTGATGGCGTGACCGGCGTGATGACGCCGTTTCTCACTCTGCCATCCGCCGCGCTGCCATCCAGCCAAAACCCATTTGGGGCGATGGGGCTGGTGTATGACTGCGACACCAGTTCGCTCTATGCTTCATCGGTGGCGGGCAGCACGCGCGATGCCGAAGTGGGGCGAATTTACCGGATTGACATGAAAACGGGCAAGGTTGTTTTTACATTTGACAACATTGACGTGTTTGGCATGGGCATTTTTGTGGGGCCAGATGGCAAGCGCTTGTATTTTGGCTCGGCCAGAACGCCAGAGGTGTATTCGGTGGCGGTGAATGAAAATGGCGATTTGGTGGGGGATACGCGCTTGGAATTGACGTTGCCCGATCAGAACTACAAGGCCCGCCGCGTTATTTTTGACCGCGCCGGCGCGATGCAGGTGCGCGGCTATGCCTTTGACTTCAGCTTGGTGGTGACCAGCGAACGCAACGAAAAAATATTTAACTATGTGTTTGACGCGCCCACCAAAAAATGGAAGCTCGCGTCTTGATGTAAGTTAACGCGACTTGCCACCTTGTCTAAAAATCTCTCGCAAAGACGCAAAGGAAATGCCAAATCTTTGCGCCTTTGCGAGAGATAAAAATGTGAAAATCTTTCGGTTTTTGTCTGGGTAAGCAAGTCGCGTTAAAGTTAAGAAACCGGGCTGCGTGTGAGGTAAGTTTATAGCTTGCTCAGGCCTTACCGGTCTAACTTTTGGGCGCGTTGCCCACCTGCATTCGCGGCACGCGCGGAAGAATCGCCGAAGTCACCTCGTAATTGACCGTGCCCAGCCGGGCAGCCACGTCCTCGGCGGTGATGCGCTCCTGGCCTTGCACCCCAATGATGACCACCTCGTCGCCCGCCTTTACATTTGGGATGTCGGTCACGTCAATCATGGTTTGGTCCATGCACACCCGCCCGCGGATGGGCGCGCGCGCGCCATGCGCCAACATCTCGCCCGCGTTGCGCGGTGCGCGACGATAGCCATCCGCATAGCCCACCGGCACCGCGGCAATGCGCCGCGCGCCTTCGCAGCGATAGGTTGCACCATACGAAACGGGCGCGCCGTTGGGCAGGGTCTTCACTTGCGCCACAAGCGCCTTCCAGGTCAAGGCGGGCCGCAATTCGGCCTGCCAGCGCTGGCCGCTGGGGGATGAGGCATCGAACGGGTTGAGGCCATACAGGGCAATTCCAGCCCGCACCAGGTTGAGGTGACTTTCTGGAAAGGACAAAATCGCAGCAGAGTTGGCCGCGTGCAAAATGGCATCGGGCCAGCGCCGAGAAACCTCCGCCGCTGTAAGCGCCATCTGAAAAATGCGCAACTGCTCGCGGGTGAAAGCCTCATCGGAATCTGCGCAACTGAAATGGGTGAACACGCCTTCCACTTTGAGCGATGGCATTTGAGCGATGGCCTCGACAAACGCCGCGACATCCATCGGCAAAACACCCAGCCGGCCCATGCCCGTATCCAACTTGAGGTGAACGCGCAGGCGGCGGCCCAGCGCGCGGGCAATCTCGGCGCAGGCGCGGGCAATCTCGGCGTCATACAAGGTCAGGCTGATGTCGTGCGCGATGGCCTCGGCAGCCAGCCAGGCGGGCGTATAGCCCAGCACCAGCGCCGGCGCGGTGATCCCAGCGTTGCGCAGTTCAATGGCTTCATTGAGCGCGGCCACGCCGCACCAGGTTGCGCCAGCGCCGAGGGCGGCACGGGCCACCGCCACCGCGCCATGCCCGTAGGCGTTGGCTTTCACCACCGCCATCACTTGGGCATTTGGCGCAAGCTTTTTAAAAAGCCGGGTGTTGCTGGCGATGGCGCTTGGGTCAATTTCTAACCAGTTGGGGCGGGGAAGCTCGTGATGTTGCATATATAATTTGGTGAGTGGGCGAAATTGTATCTAAAAATTCATTGTAAATCGTTTTAACAGGCGGTAAAATTGACCCCCGAAATGAAAAGAGCAAGCGGCATCTTGATGCATCCAACATCGCTGCCTGGCAAATTTGGCATTGGCGAATTTGACCACAGCGCGTATAAATTTTTGGATCTGTTGGCCGAGATGGGCCAGCAGTTGTGGCAGGTTATGCCGCTGGGTCCAACTGGGTATGGCGATTCTCCGTACCAATGTTTTAGCGCATTTGCGGGGAATCCGCTTCTCATCAGCTTGGAAACTTTGGTGGCAGAAGGCGCGCTGGACGTGGCGGATTTGCAGGGAATGCCCGAATTTCCGCCAGACCGGGTGGACTTTGGGCCAGTCATCACATTTAAGCAAACTATTTTGCGCAAGAGCTACGCGCATTTTGCAGCGCGCGCTGGCGAGGAGCAGCGCGTGGCATTTGCAAAATTTTGCAATGACAACGCAAGCTGGCTGGATGACTACGCGTTGTTCATGGCCTTGAAAAATGCGCACAACGGCAACGTGTGGAACACATGGAAGAAAGATATTGCCATGCACGACCCCGAAGCGGTGGCGTATTGGCGGATGCAGTTGCGCGAGGAAGTGGAAGCGCAGCAATATTATCAATTCCAGTTTTTCAGACAGTGGTTCGCCCTCAAGAGATATGCCAACGAAAAGGGCATCAAAATCATCGGCGACATTCCCATCTTTGTGGCGTTTGACAGCGCCGACGCCTGGGCCAACCGCGATCAGTTTTATTTTGACGAGCATCTTCAACCAACGGTGGTGGCCGGTGTTCCGCCGGATTATTTCAGCCCAACCGGCCAGCGCTGGGGCAACCCGCTTTACCGCTGGGATGTGATGGAGCAGCGCGGGTTTGACTGGTGGATTCGGCGCGTGAAATCTGCGCTGGACTTGTATGACATTGTGCGGGTGGATCACTTCCGCGGGTTTGAGGCGTATTGGGAAGTGCCTGCCTCCGAGCCAACCGCGATGATTGGCAGGTGGGTGAAGGCCCCCGGCCACGCGTTGTTTCAGACCATCAGCCGCGTTCTGGGCGGTCACTTACCCATCATTGCCGAAGATTTGGGCTTGATTACGCAAGAAGTGCTGGCGCTGCGCGATAGCTTTAACCTTCCGGGCATGCGCGTGCTGCAATTTGCGTTTGTGGCCGATACCTCGTCTAACTTTTTGCCGCACAACTATGTGAGAAATACGGTGGCATACAGCGGAACGCATGACAACGACACCACCATTGGCTGGTTCAAATCGTTGAACGCAGGAGAGCGCGAGCAGGTGCAGGCTTACATCGGCAAAGAACTGAATGAAGGCAATGTTGCGTGGGAAGTGAGCCGCTTGTTGATGATGTCTGTGGCCGACACGATTGTGCTGACGATGCAGGATTTATTGGGGCTGGATACCAGCGCCCGCATGAACTACCCCGGCAAGCCGGATGGCAACTGGCAGTGGCGTTTTGCCCTGGAAAGCGTGACGCCGGAGATTCAGAAAAACCTCAGGCAGATGACCCGCACTTACGGCCGGTGATGACTGCCCAAGGCTGAAAGCTGAATTCCGAATGATATTTCAACATTCAGGAATTCAGCTTTCAGAACTTGTCTTTACTTATCCTCAAGCATGCTCTTGGCGAACATCTTGGCAATAAAGAACACCACCAGCATGATGATGCCGAACTGAATCAGCACGCTGATGAAGTTGCCATAGCGGATGGCGTTCTCGGTCACCACGCCCTTGGCATCGGTCACGGTGCCAAGCACAATTTTGGCCTGCGCCAACGGAATGCCGCCCAGCAAAACGCCAATGATTGGATTGATCAGATCGGCCACGATGGAATTGACCACTGAGCCAGCAGCCGCGCCGATGATGACACCGATAGCCAAAGCCAGAGCATTGGTCTTGCTCAGAAAGCGCTGAAACTCGCCCATCATCGTGGGTTTCTGCACAACAGGTTTGTTCATAATTTTATTAACTCCTTGAATAAGCGCGAAAACGCGCAAAAAATAAAAGACGCCAAATTTTAGCTCACTTAACTGGTAAATCAATTGCACTTTAGTATGATCATGTTTTGCGCGTAGCCGTAATTTGCGCCAGAGAATCGCGCGGCAACCGCGCAGTTTTGCCGCGCGGTCTCGGCTTGCAGGGCGGGCAGGGCGTTTTCAATTTGCGCAATATAAGCGGGATGGAATTTGCGGAACGCCGCGATGGCCGCGTCATCATAGGTGGTCTCGCGCCCAAAAACCTGCGCCACCTCTGGCTGAATCAGCCCGGCAAAATCAATCATTGGCCGGTGGCTGTAATAACCAATGATGCCCACCTCCAGCGCGCCAACAGACTCGCCGGGCGGCGTGTTGGCGTTCAGCCATTCGCCCACTGCGCGGTAAATGCCCACCCGTTTGTCTGCCGCCAATCTGGCGGTGCCGATGGCGCTCTGAGCCTGCATAAACCCCAGCAGGCCGATGAGAACAAGACACGCCATGGCCGCCAGCCGCGAGACCAGCGCGGACAAGCGCTGAGACTCGCCAAACCGGATATGTGTTGACCATGCCACCACTTGCTGGAGGCACATGCCCAGCGCGGCCACAAAACCCGGCGCAAGCGGCGCGTAATACCAAAAATAGCTGCTCACGCCAAGCGCGGCGTAGCTGGCAAAATAAATGGCCGACCAAAGCGCGAGCAGCCAAAAACCAGCCATTTTGTTTTTACGCAAAAATAAAATGGCGCTCAGCGCGCCAATTCCCGCCAGAGCCGCCTCCAACCGGTATTGCCAGCCGCCCAAATACCAGCCTTGCACGGTGGCAAACCCCTGGGCAAACGGTGTGCTGATCGCCATGCGCCCCTGCGCTTGCTTAACCGCCATGGTGACCGGCAACGGCGAGCCAAAATAGAGCGTGGCAAAAATAAGCCACGGCGCAACCGGGATGAGCCAGCCCAAACCAAAGCGGATCAGTGGCGTAATTTTGCTTTGGTTCCCTGCAAGGCTTGCAGCAACCAGCCACACGCCAATCACCAGCCCGGCCAAAGCGCCATCACCCCGCGCCACAAAGGCCAGCCCCGCGCACAGGCCTGCCAGCGCGTAACGCTTGTGCGCGGCCAGCGCGAACGCCCACAAACACAACGCCAAATACAGCGGCGTTTCTGAACCAAGCGTGACAAACGCCAGAGGAAAAAGCGGGTAAAGCACAAGCCCGGCCCACCCGGCGATCTGCGCCTTCCATGCGCGCCCCATCGCCCAAAAAGCCAGCCCGCCCAGCGCCAGGCTGATGCAGCCAAGGAGCGCCGCCAGCGTTGGCGCATCCAGCCGGGGGTTTTGCAAACCGGCCAAAACCAGCGCGAACAGCGGCGTGGTTGTGCTCAAAATGCGCTGGCCTGGGTTGTAGACAAACCCAATGCCCGCGCGGATATTTTCGGCGTAGCGGTAGGTGATGTATGGATCGTCGTAACGCCAGCCGCCCATCACCAGCCACAAAAAGCCGGCCAGCGCGGCGCACAGGGCGATGGCGAGAAGGTCGGTTGGGTGAATCCGGGTGCGGCTCAATTTAGTTCAATGATGAAGGGCGCTTCGGTTAGATTCACGGTTTGCGGCGCGCCCTGCGACGCGCCAAACAGGTCATACACCCCCGCGGGCGCGGTTTCCAGCGCCATGCTTCGGGTCACGCCATCCGCAGACCACGCGATGATAACCCGTTTGCCCAGCGCGTTGAACTCGTAAGCCTTTACGCCGGCTGTTCCAGTGCGCTCGGCCACAAAGACCGCGTTTTGCAGCCTGGGGACGATGAATTGAATGGAGCGGAAGGCATACCCCGGATTCAAACCGTTATCTACCAAGCCAGATACATACCAGCCGCGCAGGCTGTACCACACGCAGGCGCGCAGTCTTTCTGCCATGCACACCGCATACATTTTTATGGCGTAATCGGCTTTGGTGTATTCCATTGGGTCGGATGTGGCCGTGCCGTTATACAAAATCAACGCGCCTTCGGTGTTGATCAGAAATTTGTCGCCAGCGGAGTAGCGGTTTAACACATCCCGGATAAATCTGGCTTTCGCAATCGTGACCGGGCCGGTGGTGTTCCACGCTGCGCCCCAGTTTGTGTTGTTAAATTTGCCCTGTCCGGCAAAGTAATCGTATGCATGAAAGCTCACCCCATCAAAATATGGCCCAGCCCCGGCGCTCAAGGCGCCTTCCAAAAACTTTGCGGGCAGGCAGTTTTTGCCAGTGGGCGGGTTCACCGGGTTGCAATCTAGCAGCAGCCCGCCAAACATGACCTGCGCCGCCGGGTTGGCTGCTTTTACTTGCGGGTATATCGCTTTGAGCAAATTGCCATACACGCCGCCGCCATAAAAGCCATCGTTGGGGTCTCCCATGCAGCCAAATTGTTCGCTTCCGTCAAAACCGGCTGGGTCGGCGTCTGGCTCGTTCCAAATTTCCCAGTATTTCACGTTGTATGGCGCAACCGAATAACGCGCCACGGCATCGCGAAGGAACGCGGCGAACGCGGTGTTTTTGTCTGGCCGGATGGGGCCGCACATCTTGCCCGCAACCTGCGCCCACGTTGGGGCGCTGCGCACGATCAAAATCACCTCAAATCCCTGAGCGCTGGCATCGCGCAGCTCCTGCTCCAGCGCGGCATTTGCGCCCCAGTTGCGCGCGCCCTCGCTGGGTTCAATATCACTCCAAATCAGCCCGTTGCGGCGCAGCCATTTTGCACCCAACGTTTTGGCCTGAGACAAGCCGCCCGCCGCGCTCAGCGCTGTCAGCTCCACTCCAAAGATGGAGGATGTGCTGGGCGCGCTGGTTGAGGTTGGGGTGGCGGTTGGCGCACTGGTTGAGGTGTTTTGTGGCGTTGATGTGTTGCCTGGCGTGTTTGTGGTTGTGGGCGTTGGCGTGCTTGTGGCATTGGGCGGCGGCGTATTCGTGGTGGTGGGCGTGGCCGTTTTTGTTGCGCCAGACACGGCTGTGTTTGTGATGACAGCCGTGCCGGATATGGGCGTGCTGGTGACCACAGGCTGTGTGGCGGTGGCGGTGACCGGCAGCGCCACCGGCGCGGGTGCGGGCGAAGGCAAAATCGTCACGGTGATGGCTGGCCGCGTGGGTGTGGCGTTGCTTGCCACCGCTGGCGCAAAGGTGGGCGATGGCCCAACCGTGCCCACCACTTGCCCCTCAACCTGGTTAGCCACCACCGCCGTTGGCGTGGGCAGCGCCACCGGCCTTGTGGCTGGTGGGCGCGGTGTGAGCGTGGCGGTGGGGGCTGGCTGGCAGGCCGACGTGAATATACCCATAAACAACGCGGACAGAATAATTTTTTTAGATGTGCGGTTAAACGTCATATCTCGCTGGTAACTCCGAACATAGAGTATAAAGGCGGGCAATGACAGAGTTACCCGGTTTGTTCATTTTGGAGCGAACAGCCTGCGCAAAAATTATTTTATGCGGTGAGCACGCCGTGGTGTATTCGCGCCCGGCCATTGCGCTGCCCTTGCCCGCGTTGCGCGCCCACGCCCGCATCCATGCCCGCGTGGATGGCGTTCGCATCGTGGCGCAGGATATTGGGCTGGTGTTTGACCTGAGCCCCAAGTCCCATCACCCGCTGGCCCGCATTGTGACGCAAACGATGGAGTTTGTGGAAAGAGATGGCGGGCGGGAGGCCGACCGCGAAGCCCCCGCGCCCGCCTCATTTGAGTTGATCCTTCAATCCGACATCCCGGTTTCTTCACATTTGGGCAGCGGCGCGGCTGTTTCGGTGGCGTGCGCCCGCGCGGTGGCTGCGCACCTGGGCCGCGAGCTGGCCCCAAACGAAGCCAGCGATTTGGCGTATGAGATTGAAAAGATTTATCATGGAACGCCCAGCGGCATAGACAACACAGTGATTGCGCACGAGCAGCCGGTGTGGTTTACCCGCGGCCAGCCGCCGGTTGTTTTGGCCGATGGCGCTCTGAACGCGCTTCATCTTGTGATCGCCGACACGGGCATCGCCACGCCCACGCGCATCCCGGTGGGGCAGGTGCGGCGCGGGTGGGAGGAACATCCGGCCCAATACAACGCGCTGTTTGATGAAATTGGCGATGTGGTTGCCCGCGCCCGCGATGCGCTGACCGCGCATGATGCGCCCGCGCTGGGGCGTTTGATGAACCGCAACCACGCGCTTTTGCAGGCGCTGGGGGTTTCTTGCCCGGAGTTGGATGACCTGTGCGAGGCGGCGCGGGCAGCGGGGGCGCTTGGCGCAAAACTTTCTGGCGGCGGGCAGGGCGGCAACATGATCGCCCTCGCCCGCGATGCCGACCACGCCCGCGCATTACGCGCCGAGTTTGCGCGTTTGAACGTTCGGGCGTTTTAAGTTTTGCCGAAATTTGCCGAAAGATAAAAGAGACGCAAGACGCGCGTCTCTATTCCAATTCGTCTGCGTTTTGCGGGGCGGGTTGCGCGGGCCTGGGTTTGGGCTGGGCCGCGCGCGCGGCTGGCGGCGGTGGCGGCACAACGGGCGCGGCCTCCTCAACTTCCTCAACCACATCCTGCCCGCGAGACTGCACGCGGCTGACCGCGCCTTCGACCGCGCCGCCCACTTTATCCAGCACACCGGTCAGGCTAAAACCGCCACGCGCGGGCTGGCTGATGGGTTGCGCGGCCTGCTTGGGGGCCGCAACTTGCGGGCGCGGGGCAGCGGCCACACGGGCGGGCTGCGGCTTAGAAATGTTGGCCGCGCTGGCATCGGGCAATTCCGGGGTTTGCGGCGTTCCGCAATACGGGCACATATCCCACGAAAGATGAACCGCATGGCCGCACCGCCCGCACTGGTTGCGCAACTTGGTGTGGCACGATGGGCAAAAGCGCATCTCGGCATCCACCCGCCGCCCGCAGGTGGGGCAAAACTCCTGATCTTCAATCGTGGAGAGCAGCGATTCCTCCTCCAGAGCGCGGACATATTTTTCGGAAAGTGTCTCGCGGGGGCGGAGCAAAAGGTATACGATGATCCCGCCAATGGGGATGACGGCCACAACCACCGTGGCCAAAATCTGCACCAGAATATCGCGCGAACGCGAACGAATATCGCGGAAGGTCCAAATGGCAAGTCCAATCAAAATTGAGGCGGTGATGGCCCCAATCAGGCTGAACGCGGCAACAATCAAGTTGCTGATGTTCTCGGTCATAGCTGGCAGATTATACTTTCTTGGCTTGGCGGCGCAGGCTGACGAAGAAATAAGAGATAAGAAATAAGAAATGGCGGGTTGGGGCGTTCTTATTTCTTGTTTTTATCTCAATTTTTTCAAACAGCCCGCTTAATCTGAGCCAATCTGAAACATGGATTACCATCTGCTCATCAGCGACCTGCCCGAAGGCGAGCGCCCGCGCGAGCGGATGCTCCAGGTTGGGGCGTCTGGTCTCTCGCACCGCGAACTCATCGCCATTTTGCTGCGCACAGGAACGCGCAAGACCAGCGTGCTTGCGCTGGCCGACCAGCTTTTGCACAAGTTTGGCGGCCTCAGCGGCATCGCCCGCGCCAGCCTGAGCGAATTGCAAAGTGTGCCAGGGGTGGGCAAGGTCAAAGCCATTGAGTTAAAAACCGCGCTGGAGCTGGGCAAGCGCATGACCATGAGCGCGCCCGACGAGCGACCCATCATTAAAACGCCCAACGACGCCGCCCAGTTGTTGATGGCCGATATGAGCCTGCTGGATCAAGAAGAAGTGCGCACGCTTTTGCTGGATACGCGCAACCGCGTGCTGGCCGCGCCCATGATTTATCGCGGCAGCATCAACTCATCTGGCATCAAAATGGGTGAGTTGTTCCGCGAGGCCATTCGCGCCAATGCCGCCTCGCTCATCGCCGCGCACAATCACCCCAGCGGCGACCCATCGCCCAGCGCAGAGGATGTTCGCGCCACCCGCCAGATGATTGACACGGGCAAACTGCTGGGCATAGAGTTTCTCGATCACATCATCATTGGCCACAACGCGTTTGTGAGCATGAAGGAACGGAGGCTGGGGTTTGGGTAAGCCTTGTTCTATGCCCAAATGGAATGGAGTTGGGCAAATTGCGCTCATTGCAATACTCATTTTGCTGATGGCTTTTGCCTTGCGCATCGCCACGCTTGGCCTGCAAAGCTTTTGGTTTGATGAAGGCTGGAGCTGGCATCTGGCGCGTATGCCGCTGAGCGAGATGGCCGCCACCACCGCTGGTGACCGCAGCCCGCTTTTGTATTACGCCCTGCTCGGTTTGTGGATGCGGCTTGCGGGCGAGAGCGAGTTTGCCCTGCGCTATTTTTCTCTGCTGGCAGATGTGGTCACGATCGCCCTCACAACGACCTTTGCGCTGCGGCTGGCGCGCGCGGGCGGCGCCCGCAGGCCGGGCTGGGCGTGGGCGCTGGCGCCTGCGCTGCTGGCCGCCTCGCCCATGAGCGCCTGGTACGCTCAGGAAACGCGCATGTATGCTTTGCTGGCCGCCTTGTGTTTGTTTTCCAGTTACGCGTTGTATCGCTGGTTGGGCGAGACGGGGGACACGAGACGGGAGATGGAAGACGGAAGACGGCCCATTTTCTCCGTCTCTCGTGTGCATTGGCTTGCGGGATGGGCGCTGGGTTTTGCGCTGGCGTTGCACACGCATTACTACGCTATCTTTTTGCTGCCCGCGCATATGGTCATGGTTTTTGCCGGTCTTCGCAAATCTGGCAGACCCGCGAGGTCTTTTGTGCTTGCCCTCGCCCTCGTCTTCGCCGCGTTCATCCCATGGCTGTTGTTTTCGTTGAAGGGGTTTGCGCACGATGACGGCTTTGCCTTCCCGCTCAACACCGTTGGCGGGCGGATGTTTGAGTGGCTGGAGACGTTGAGCGCCGGCATTTACACCCCGGTGACCGATGTGCCGCGCGCCATCGCGTGGCAAACCGGGGTGATGGCGTTTGCGGCGGGTCTGGGTTTCATCAGCTTGCTGGCGGCCAAACGCTGGCGCACTGCGCTGATGCTGGCCGCGCTGGCATTTTTGCCCGCGCTGGCAGCGGCGGTGGCGGTGCGTTTGTTCTTCCCGTATCGCTCGGTGTTCCATCCGCGTTATCTTATTTTTTGCTTGCCCGCGTTGGTTTTACTTGCAACTCAGACTTTTTCACCGCAGAGGCGCGGAGGCGCAGAGAATTTTTATTTTCCTCTGCGCCTCCGCGCCTCTGCGGTGAGGCTTCTTCAATTGGTGCTGCTCGTTGTGTTGGGCGGGGCGTGGCTGGCGACTTCGCTAAATCTTGCCAGCACGCCGGGGCTGGTAAAAGATGACGTTCGCGCGGCAACGAAGCACGTGGCCGAGGCGGTTGAGCCGGGCGATTTGGTCATCATGAGCCGCGACAATTACGCGGTGCGGTATTACTGGCGCGATCCAAACGCCCCGCTGGTGGCTGCGCCGCAGGGTTTGCAGGGCGTCCTTCGCTCAGATGCGGCGGTTGTGGACGCGCTCAAAACCCATCAGCCAAAACGGGTGCGCCTGATGTTGTGGCAAGACAACGTGGTTGACCCGCAAAAATTGGTTGAATCCACGCTTTGGACAGCGGGTTTTCAGATTGGCGAATACAACTTTGGGCAAATTCGGCTGCCGCTTTACCAAATTGAACGCCCCACCAACGGCGTGGCGTTTGCCCCGTTAAATGCGGTGTTTGATGGCAAACTGGAACTGCGCGGCTGGTGGATGCCCGCCACCGCCAAACCGGGCGATTGGTTTTACGTGGTTCTGGATTGGCTTCCGCGGGCGCAGCTTGCCGATTACAAAGTGTTTGTGCATGGCACAGATTCATCCGGCCAGATTCGTTTTCAGCAAGACAAGCTTTCGCTGAACGCGCTTTTGCCCATGTCGCGCTGGCGGACAGATGAGGCGTTGCGTGATTCGTTCGCTATTGTCTTGCCGAAGGATGTCCCACCCGGCGAATACGCCATCACCATTGGGTTATACCCGCCTGCCAACCCCAACGCGCGGCTAAGCGCAACCCAGAACGGCCAGCCCGCGCCCGACAATGTTGTCTTTTTGAGCAAGGTGCGCGTTCAGCCGTGATAAAGTTGCCCCCGATTATGAAATTGTCCGTCATTATGCCCGTTTATAACGAGCAAGCCACAATTGAAGAAATCCTAAAGCGCGTGAGCGCAGTTCCCATCGAAAAAGAGATTATTTTGGTGGACGACTGCTCCAAGGATGGCACCCGTGAGATTCTCGCGCGGCAAACTCACATTCCTAACCTGCGCGTGTTTTTGCACGAGAAAAATGGCGGCAAAGGCGCCGCTATCCAAACCGCGCTCCAACATGTGACAGGTGATATTGTCATTGTGCAGGATGCCGATCTTGAATATGACCCCAACGATTTTTTGCGGCTGATTGAGCCAATTGTGAAAGGCCAGACCAAGGTTGTGTATGGCGTGCGCGATCTGGGGTCTCAGCGTTGGTTTATGGCGATGGGAAACCGCTTTGTAACCCTGGCGACCAATGTTTTATATGGCGTGAGCCTGAAGGACATGGAGACGTGCTACAAAACTCTGGCGCGAGAAGTTATTGATGGGCTGACGCTGGAGTGCCGCCGTTTTGATGTGGAAGCCGAGTTGACCGCAAAAATTTTGCGGCGCGGTTACAAAATCACCGAGATGCCCATCCATTACGTGGCGCGCTACGAAGAAAAGAAACTTTCGGCAATGGATGGCCTGCCCACGATCAAGGCATTGCTGAAATACAGATTTAAGAATTAAAAATTTGAGCCTGCGTAATTTTTAATTTTGTATTTTGTTGGACTTACGCAAAAACTTCCTTTAACGCGGGGAATGGCGCGGCAGGGGCGAGGCATGCCTCGCCCCTGCGCCTAAACCTTCGGTTTATTTCATCATCTTCACGAAATTAACTTGGCTTTGCGTAAGTCCAGTTTTAATTGATTTAGAGGTTTTTGACCACCACGCGGAAAATGTCCGACTCGGTGATGATGCCCACCAGGCGGTCATTCTCCATCACGGGCAAGCCGCTCACCTTGTGCAAAAGCATCATGCCAGCCGCCTCGCGGATGGGCGTGGTGGGTGTGATGGTGAGCACGTTCTTCGACATGATTTTCTCCACCGTTAGCCGCGAGAGCAGATAGTTCATCTCG
Source organism: Thermoflexales bacterium (assembly GCA_035433205.1). Classification (GTDB taxonomy): domain Bacteria; phylum Chloroflexota; class Anaerolineae; order J036; family Brachytrichaceae; genus DAORUN01. The sequence continues at coordinate 19,962 of DAORUN010000044.1, forward strand.
TAAATGCTCAACGTGGTCGCGTCGGATGGCGATGCCTCGCGCACATCACCCAGCGTGACGATGCCAACGAGCTTGTCACCTTCCATCACCGGCAAGCGGCGAATGCGGCGACGCTTCATCAGGTCGTGAGCATCGGGTAGAGTGGTTTTTGGCGTCACGGTTACTGGGTCTGCGGTCATCCAGTTGCGAACAATAAGGTTATCCATCATTTATTCCTTTCGCGCAAGAGTCAAGAACTGGCCTGGTGCACGGATTTTTATGCCCTTACATTACCTTAACTAGATGTGAGCTGCCCCTGCTACGTGATGAGACCGGCCATGGCCGAGAGGCCAGTTGCCAAACTGGTCATACGTACGAAGTTGCGCCGCGCAAGGCAGAGTACTCTTATTTCAGAGGTTGAATATGTTCAAGAGGATTCTTATTCCGCTGGATGGCTCTGAACTGGCCGAGTGCGCCCTTAAAGTTGTTAAGTCTATGGTGGAGCCAAAAGATTGCGAGTTGGTTTTGCTGCGTGTGGCAGCGCATCAATTCTCCACGTTTTATTTGGATGACCCGGAGGTGGTGCGCGGGTTGCTGGAGGCCGACCGGACGCAGTGTCTTTCGTATTTGCAGGTGGTTGCCAGCGATCTAAGCAAGCTGGGATATGTCTCCAAAGTCATTGTGCGCGATGGCCTTGCCCCGCAACTGATTCTGGAAACCGCCGAGGCCGAAGGCGCGGATCTCATCACCATGTCCACACACGGGCGCACGGGCATGAGCCGCTGGCTGATTGGCTCTGTGGCCGACAAAATTGTGCATGGTTCCAAGGCGCCGGTTTTGCTTGTTCGCCCAGAAATGGTTGAGCAGAAATAAATTCAAAATGCAGAATGTAAAATTCATTTCATCATTCTGCATTCTACGATTGAGGAACTTTCCCAGGGTGTGCTGGCTGGGCGGCAACGCGCCATTGCCCGCGCCATCACCCTGGCAGAATCCAACACGGCCCAATCCCGCGAGTTGATTCGGGCGGTGTATCCGCACACCGGGCGGGCGCACGTGGTGGGCATCACTGGCGTGCCGGGCAGCGGCAAAAGCACCCTGACCCGCGTATTGGCCCAGGAAGCGCAGCGGGCGGGTTCTGGCGATGGCCTTAAGATCGGCATACTGGCCGTAGACCCATCCAGCCCATTCACTGGCGGCGCTTTGCTCGGCGACCGCATCCGCATGAACGAGTTGAGCAGCAACCCCCGCATTTTTATCCGCAGCATGGCTACGCGCGGGTCGTTGGGCGGGCTGGCCCACGCCGCGCTGGATGCGGTGGATGTGCTGGATGCGGCGGGCTGCGACCTCATCATTATTGAAACGGTGGGGGTGGGGCAGGACGAAGTGGATATTGCCCGCGCCGCGCACACGGTTGTGGTGGTCAGCGCCCCCGGCTTGGGCGATGACATTCAAGCCATCAAATCTGGCATTTTGGAAATTGCGGATATTCACGCCGTGAGCAAATGCGACAAACCCGAAAGCGCCCGCACAATTGCCGACCTAAAAAATATGCTGATGGGCGACCCTTCTTTCTCGCACGAGGAAGGGGCGTGGCACGCGCCGGTGGTGGGCACCAGCGCAGAGACCGGCGCCGGGGTAAGCGAACTTTTGCAAAAGATTTTTGCGCATCGCGCGCATCTGGCGCATCATGCGGATGGGGCGGCGCGGGCGCGCGCGCGGGCCGAAACACGTGTGCTTAAAATAGCCGAGGATGCCGTGCGCGCAACTTTTGCCCGCCAATCCAAAGGCGATTTTTCCGGGTTGATAGACGCCCTGGTCAAACGAGATATGAATCCTCACGACGCGGCGGATGTGTTGCTGGCTGGTATGAGCCACCGGGAATGATGCGCCTTCCGAAAGAAGGCTCTGCGGCATTCATGGGGTATAGTCGCGCACTCGCATGAACTCATCTTCACCAATATCTGCACCTTCTGCTGCGCCATCTCAACCCGAAGGCCGGCTGGCCTACAAGTGGAAAGTCTTGATCACCGTCTCGTTTGGCGTGTTCATGATTATTCTGGACTCAACCGTGATCAACGTGGCGTTCCGCACCTTGCAGCGCGAATATGGCGCAACGCTCACCGATGCGCAGTGGGTGCTGAGCATTTACACGCTTGCGCTGGGCATCACCACGCCCATGAGCGGTTTTTTGGCCGACCGGTTTGGCATTAAAAAAATATATTTGCTGGGGCTGGGCGTGTTTACCCTGGCATCGGCGTTGTGCGGCGTGGCGCCATCGCTTTTGCTGCTGGTGGCGGCGCGGTTGCTGCAAGGCATTGGCGGGGGGATGGCTCAGCCGCTTGGCCCGGCCATGCTTTACCGCGCGTTTCCCCCGCGCGAGCAGGGCACGGCGCTGGGCATTTTTGGCATCACATTGGTGGTCGCGCCCGGCCTTGGCCCCATCCTGGGCGGGCTGCTGGTAGACGCAAATTTGTGGCGGTTGATCTTTTTTATCAACGTGCCAATTGGCATCGCGGCGGTGCTGCTGGGTTCGCGGTTTTTGCGGGCAGAAGGCCAGCGCCGCAAAACTTCGCTGGACCCGCTGGGGCTGTTGTTCACCACAATTGGTTTTGGCGCGTTGCTGCTGGGCGCCACCAACGCCGAGAGCGCCGGTTGGACCGCGCCCTCTACGCTGATGGCTTTTGGGATCGGCATCGTGGGCCTGATCTTGTTTGCGTTTGTGGAATTGCGCGTGTCCAAAGACCCGCTGCTTAATTTGCGGCTGTTCAAAAACAAAGTGTATTTGAACGCCAGCCTGGTGGGATATGTGACCGTGCTGGCTTTGTTTGGCGCGGAATTTTTGATGCCGCTTTACTTGCAAGTGTTGCGCGGGTTCACCGCGCTGGAGACGGGCGTGACGTTGTTGGCGCTGGCGCTGGCTTCTGGGATCACAACGCCGCTGGCGGGGAGGGTGTATGACAAAATTGGCCCGCGGGCGATTGTGGTGACGGGGTTTGCGCTGCTGGCGGTAAACACATGGCAGCTCACGCAGTTGCAGGCCGATACACCCATCAACACGATTGTGCTGCTGCTCGCTTTGCGCGGGCTGGCGCTGGGGCTGACCGTGCAATCTACTTTTACCACCGCGCTGGGGAGCGTGCCGCTGCCCATGTTGCCGCGCGGGTCGTCGCTCTCTAACTCCACGCGGTTTGTAGTGACGGCGATAGCGGTGGCTGCGCTGGCTACCATTTTGTCCAGCGCGCTCTCGCCGCAGGTGGTGGAGATGCAAGAGAAAATGCAGCAAACCGCCGCGCAATCCACCACGCCCAACGTGCGGTTTGGCATTTGCAACACACCGGGCGTGGCCGCAGAAGAGAATCTTCCGCCGGGCATGGCCGACCAGCTCAAGGCGGCCCCCGCGGCGCAGGCGGCGGCCATCAAACAAACCACGCTGGCCGGGCTAAAAACAGCGTGTGATGACTATGTGCGCGGGTTTGAGCGCACGTATCTGGTCACGTTCTTTGCGTCTTTGGTTGCGCTGGCGCTGGCCGCATTTTTGCCGGGCTGGCCGGGCAAGTGGGGTGGGCGTGGCTCTACCCAGACCGTTGGCGCGGGGCATTAAAAAGTTCTGCACACAACCGGCGTTTGAGGCAGGGCTTTTTTTTTGGCCACTTGGCGGGCGCAAGTATTCAATTTTTTGAATATATTGAATCCGGTGAG
>DAORUN010000045.1:0-11722 GCA_035433205.1 Thermoflexales bacterium
GCGCCGGGTTGAATGCCCGCCGCCTCACGCGAGAATTGCTCAAAATTGGTCTGGCCGCCGTCCGAGCGGTCAGACCAGTTGGCGGTCAAAATATCTTTGAACCACACCAAAGACCCGCCGCCCACCGTGCCGCCTTGCAAAAGATATTGCCCGCGCAACACGTGATGCGAAAAAATAAGGCGCGGCTCCACCACAATTTTGTCCAGGCTGATGGCCATGCCACCGGCCTGACCGCCCTGCTCGTTGGTGTGACCCACGCGCGTGACGCCCGCGCCCAGCGCGCCCGCGGCGGCATCCAAACAACCCGCAATCACCGGGATCCCATCGGCCAAACCAAGCTGCGCGGCGGCCTGCGGCGTGAGCTGCCCCGCGATGTCTGCGCAATCCATCAAACGCGGCATTTTGCCCAGCGGGATGCCCAGCGCGTCCGCGGCGTTTTCGTCCCAGCGCTCGCGGGCGATGTCGAAAAAATGATAGCCATACGCCTGCGTAAAATCGCAGGTCATTTGGCCGGTCAGCCTGGCGGTGATATAGCCTGAGCAGGTCAAAAACGCGTGCGCCGCGTCAAACACATCGGGGCGGCGCTTCTTCAGCCAAAGCAGTTTTGGCGTGATGTAACCAGCGTCCAGCGGGTTGGCGCACAGCCGCACAAGCTCGCTGGCGTTGGGCAAACCGCGCAACCAGGCCGCTTCTTCCTCGGCGCGGCGGTCCAGCCAAATGATGGCGGGGTGGAGCGGGGCGCCATTTTTGTCAACCGGGATCAGCGTCCAGCCAATGCCATCCACGCCAATCCCCGCAATTTCGCGCGGGTCAATTTGGCTTTTGCGGATGGCTTCCCGGACGGTGACGATGACCGCATCCCACCAGGTCTCGGCGGAGATTTCGGCGTGCGTGGCTTGCGGGCGCGTGAGCGCGTATGCCTGCGAGGCTTCGCCCACCCGCGCGCCATCCCGCCAAAGCGCGGTTTTTGCGCCGGATGTGCCAACATCAATGGTGAGGATGCTCGTCTTGGTCATCTTGAACCCGCCCCTAGCCCCTCTCAGCGGGTGGGGAATTGCCCGCAATTTCTCCATCCATATCCCACAAATCTTGCCAGTCTTTTGCGCCAGGCCACAAAAAAACCTGCCCTTTGATGAGGCGGCAATTTTTGTCAATCTTGCTGATCGCCAGCATGTCCGCATCGCTCAGCGGGGCGGTTGTGACGCAGCGCAGGTTTTCTAGATATTGCGCCGGTTTTACAGAAAATGGGATGGGAACCGCGCCTTTTTGAGCCGCCCATTTGATGCACACCAGCGCGGGATGAACATTTAATCGCTTGGCGATGTCAACGATCACGGGGTCGGTGGTGTCCACCGTGTCGCCTGCCGTGCGGTCTCGTTCTGGGCGCGATGGCGAGCCAATGGGCGAATAGCCAATGGGCACAATGCCGCTTGCTTTTACAAAATCAAATAATTCGGGTTGTTGAAAGTGCGGATGAAGTTCCATCTCGCAGGCGGCGGGTTTTATTTTGGCATCCCGCAAAATCAGTTTTAATTTTGGTATGGTCACATTGGATACGCCAATGTGCCGCGCGAGACCCATCTCGACCAATTGCTCCATCTGCCGCCATGTGCGCATAAAATTTTCGTGGATGTATGGCACGGCGTGCGGGTCGCGCGAGTTTACGCTCACGCCTTTTTCGTGGTGGTTGGGGAAGGGCCAGTGAACTAAAAATAAATCAACGTAATCGAGTTGCAAGTCTTCGAGCGTTTTTTGGCACGAGCGCACAACTTGCCCGTGCATGTTGTTCCACACTTTTGAGGTGATCCAAAGCTCATCGCGCTTTACGCCCGCGCTCATGGCGCTGCGCAGTGCCACGCCAATCTCGGCCTCGTTGCCATACACCGAGGCGCAATCCACATGCCGGTAGCCCTGCTGGATGGCGTCTTCCACCGCCTGGGCAATTTCTTTGGGGGAGTATTTGTCTGAACCAAAGGTGCCTAATCCAACTGATGGGATTTTTGCGCCGGTGAATGTTGTTTGGCTGGGCACAAGAGCGGGGTTGATGGAAGTGTTCAAGGTTTTTGTGAGAGACGGAGGACGAGGGACGGAAGACGGATTTTTACCGTCTTCCGTGTTCCGTCTGTTTATGCTTTACGCATTACAAAGCGGTTTATTGATACAACACAGCGGCGATCTTGGGATCGGCGATGTTGCTCTTGTCATACCAATAGAAACCGGTGTCAATGTTCTTGGGAACAGACTCGCCCTTGATGGCCTTGACGGCGGCTTCCACGCACTTGTAGCCAATGCCAATTGGATCCTGGGTGATGGCGCCAGCTTCTGTGCCAGCCTTGATCGCATCAATTTGCTGCTTGCCAGAGTCGTAGCCAATGACCGTGATCTTGCCATCCATCTTCAGTTCCTTCACCGCGTTCAGCACGCCAATGATGGAGCCTTCGTTCGCGCCAAAATACCCCTTGAGGTTCGGGTGCGATTGAATGACGGCCTTGGCAATATCGGTGGACTTGAGCTGGTCGCCGCCGCCGTATTGAATGTCAACGATCTTGACGTTCGGGTGCTTGGCGGCCATCTGCTTGGTGAAGCCATCGCGGCGGTCAATGCCGGTGCGGCTGGTTTGGTCGTGCACAATCACGGCCACTTCGCCCGCGTCGCCAATCAGTGCGGCCATCTTGTCTGCGGCGGCGCCAGCGGCGGCCAGGTTGTCTGTGGCGGCGGTGGCGACTGGGATGTCGCTGTCTACGCCAGAGTCAAAGCCGATGATCGGAATCTTGGCGTCCTTGGCTTTTTGAAGCAGAGGAATGGCGGCCTTGGAATCGAGGGCGGCGAAGCAGATCGCGGCGGGCTTCTTGCTCAGCGCGGTCTGAAGCATTTCCAACTGCTTGTCTACCTGAGACTCGGTCTCTGGGCCTTCAAACGTGATGTCCACGTTCAGGTCTTTGGCGGCGTTGTTGGCGCCCAGCTTAACGGCTTGCCAAAACTGGTGCTGGAAACCCTTGGAAATCACGGGGATGTAGGGCTTGGCGGCAGCGGCTGGCGCGGCGGTGGCTGCCGGGGCCGCAGCTTTGGTTGGGGCGGCGGTTGGGGCGGGGGCCGCGCCACCGCAGGCGGCCATCGCCGCGGCAAAAGCCATCGCAAACACTGAGTAAGTAAACTTCTTGTTCATGTTGTTTTTCCTGTTCTCCTAATACTTAGCAAGTAAATGTGTCAATAAATGTGGGTTGTTTTGATCGTTTTGCGTGTATCGCCTCCCGTTTCTAATTTTTTATCTGGCATTTTCATTACTTTCGGCGGCGCGCAATATCCAGATAAACCGCCAAAATGACAATTGCTCCCGTGACAACGGTCTGCCATTCTTGCGGAACAGAGAGAATGCGCAAACCGTTGGAAAGCACGCTGATGATGAACGCGCCAATGATGGTGCCGAGGATGGTTCCCTCGCCGCCGCTGAGCGACACGCCGCCAATGACCGCGGCGGCAATCGCGTCCAGCTCGTAGCCTTGCCCCAGCGCGGGTTGCGCCGAGTTGAGGCGGGCGGCGATCACCACGCCAGCCAAACCGCTGAAGAAACCGCACAGCCCGTAGACGATGATCTTCCACTTGTTCACGTTCACGCCAGAAAGCCGCGTGGCTTCCTCGTTGCTGCCCAGCGCAAAGGTGTAGCGCCCCAGCAGGGTTTTGTTCAAAATAAACGCCGCCAAAATGGCCGCCCCAAACATGATCAGCACCGCGTTTGGCACATCTGCGCCGGGGATGATTGACCCAATCAGAGAACTCATCACCAGTTGGTTAAAGCCGGGTGTGTCATTAAAGTAGATGGGTTTAAGATGCGACAACACCAGCGCCAGACCCTTCGCCACGTTTAGCATGCCCAGCGTGGCGATGAATGGCGGCACTTTTAGCCGCGCGATGATGACGCCGTTCAGCAAGCCCGCCAGCGTTCCGGTGAGTAACCCGCCCAAAATGCCAATGGGGATGGGCAGACCCATGTCTGTGATAAACACGCCGGTCATGACCGCCGAAAGCGACATGACCGTGCCGATGGAGAGGTCAATCCCGCTGGTGATGATGACAAACGTCACGCCCAGCGCCAAAATTCCGTTCACCGCCGTGGCCAGCAAAATGCCCACAAGATTCTCGAATTTGAGAAAGTTGGGCGAGGCCACCGAAAAGACAATAATCAGCAAAATAAGCGCGGCAAAAGCCAAAATGCGCTGCGCAGCGTCCGACTTCATCAAAGGTGTTTTGGCTGCTTTGGTGGTTGCTTCCATTTAATTTTCTCCTGTCCTGTTTACGAGCGTTGGGTTGCAAGGGTCATGATTTTTTCCTGGTTGGCTTCGCCGGCGGTGAGCTGGCCGGTGATGCGGCCTTCGCACATCACAATCACGCGATGGCTCATGCGCAACACCTCGGGCAGCTCAGAAGAAATCATGATGATGGATTTGCCTTGTTTTGCGAGGTCGTTGAGCAATTTATAAATTTCGCTCTTTGCGCCCACATCAATCCCGCGGGTGGGTTCATCAAAAATCAAAATATCGGTGTCGGCGGTGAGCCACTTGCCGATGATGATTTTTTGCTGGTTGCCGCCAGAGAGATTTTTTGCTTTTTGTTTAATGCTGGGTGTTTTGATGGCTAACGCCTTCACGTAGGTGTTGGCGATTTCTTTTGTCTTGCTCTCATTAATCGTGCCCAGCGCGCCCAAAAACTTGTCAAACGAGGCCAAAACCGTGTTTGTTTCCACATCCATCCCCAGCGTCAGGCCATAACGCTTGCGGTCCTCGGAGAGGTAAGCGATGCCATACTTGACCGCATCGGTGGGGCTGTGAATGGCAACCTTTTTGCCCTTCACAAACACCTCGCCAGAATCCACCGTATCTGCCCCAAAGATGGCCCGCGCGGTCTCGGTGCGGCCCGCGCCCACCAGCCCGCTAAAGCCCAGAATTTCGCCTTTTTTAAGTTGAAAACTCACATCCTTGAGCGCGTTCCCGCGCGTGATGTGCTTCGCCTCCAGCACAATCTCCTCGCTGGGGCGCTCAGGCACCTCTGGCGCAGATTCAAAAATGGTGCGGCCCACCATCATGCTGATGATGCGATCAATGGACGTGTCTTTGGTGAGCACCGTGTCCACATATTTTCCGTCGCGCATCACCGTCACGCGGTCGGTAATTTGCTTGATTTCTTCCAGCCGATGCGAAATGTGCACCACCGCCGTGCCTTCATCGCGCAGGTGGCGGCACACCCGGAACAACTCCTCAATCTCAGATTCAGTCAGCGCGGCGGTTGGCTCATCCATGATCAAGATGGACGAGTTAAACGAGAGCGCCTTGGCGATCTCGACCATTTGCTGTTTTGCCACCGTGAGCGAACCCACCCTGGTGCGCGGGTCCAGCTTCAGGTGCAGCATGTCCAAAATTTGCACCGTCTGCTCGTTGATGGCTTTTTCGTCCAGCGTTACCCCCAGCTTCCCGCGCGGTTCGCGGCCAATAAAAACATTCTGGGCAATGGTCAAATGCGGCATCAGGTTCAACTCTTGATGGATCATGCAAATACCCAAATCCTGCGCGGCGCGTGGGCTGGGTATTTCCACCTCTTTGCCCTTCAAAACAATCCGGCCAGAGTCTTTGGCATACACGCCGGCCAGCACTTTCATCAATGTGCTTTTGCCCGCGCCGTTCTCGCCCACCAGCGCGTGAACCTCGCCGCGCAACAACTCCAATTGCGCGCCATCCAGCGCCTGCACACCCGGAAAGGCTTTGGTGATGTTCTCCATTTTTAGCACGACATCGGCCATAGATTGCTCCTTTTCTAAAAAAAATTAGCGGTGAATACCTGCGTTTTTAACCAGTTGCGCCCCGCACGATTCGCGCACAATAAGCGTTGTATCCAAAACAATTTCCTGCGGCTCGCTGGCCGCTTTGTCCGCAATCCGTTCCATCAAAAGCGCGGTAGCCATCTGCCCCATTTTTTGCGCGTCTTGCACGCACACGGTTAAAAATGGGTAGATGGATGATGCTTGGGGGATGTCATCAAAGCTGACCAGCGCGATATCCTCTGGCACGCGCAACCCTTCTGCCCGCAGCGCCCGTAATGCGCCAATGCACATCAGGTTGTTCATCGCCACGATGGCCGTTGGGCGGGGCGAGGCGGCGAGCAACTCCTTCACAATTTGCTCGCTGGAGCCTTCCTTAAAAGTGCCGTATTTGATGTAATCCGGTTGGATGGGGATGTCGTGCGCCGCCAGAGCGCGGCGATATCCATCCAACCGCTGGCTGGCGGTAGAAACTTCCACCGGCCCGCTCATGATGGCAATGTCCCGATGGCCCAGACCGATCAAATGTCTGGTGAGCGCAAAGCCGCCCTTTGCGTTGTCTCCGCGCACAATATCCATCTTTTTGCCCTTCACGTGGCGGTCAATCAGCACGCACGGCATATCGTAGCGGCTCAGCAAATCCAGCCGCTCGGTGTTGTTGGATGATGGGGCAAGAATCATGCCGTCAATTCGCCGCTGAACCAAAATGTTGATGTAATTCAGCTCTTTTTGCGGGTCCTCATCTGTGTTGCACACGATGACGTGATACCCCCTGGCGGCGGCGGTGTCTTCCACGCCGCGCGCAACCGTTGTCCAAAATGGGTTGGTGATATCGGTGAGAACAAGCGCCAGCGTGTGAGTTTGGCGCGATTTGAGGCTCTTCGCCATGCCATTTGGCACGTAGCGCAAATCGGCAATGGCTTTTTCCACCCGTTCGCGGGTGATGGCGTTGACCGGGCCAGAGGCGTTGACCACCCGCGAAACGGTGATCGCCGAAACGCCGGCAGCGCGGGCTACATCGCGGACGGTAACCATGATGACAATTTGCGATGCGATTTAGCGAGGCAAGCGCGATGAATTTCCGCCAAAGCGACGGTGAGGCAATTGAACATGAGTTGACATCTTGGTTCTCTCCTTTCAATTCAACGCGCCGGGTTGTGTTATCGCTAACATGTTACCGGTAACATTTGCACTATACAAGATGCAATAAATCTTGTCAAGAGGAATGTTGACGAATTTCCCAAACCAAAATGAAACGCCAAGTTGATAACAAATTGATAATTTGTGGCTCTGGCGGGTTGGGCAAACTCACGAAACTCCAAAAAAATAATGTTACGATTCACTCTGCAACTTTTTTTACTCTAATGACAAATATTTACGCAATCACAAACCAGAAAGGCGGTGTGGGCAAAACCACCAGCGCGGTGAACCTGAGCGCGTATCTGGCGGCAGCGGGCAAGCGCGTGTTGCTGGTAGATATGGACCCGCAAGCCAACGCCAGCAGCAGCCTTGGCGTTCCCAAAAACCCGCCAAACGGTTCCAGTTACGAGCTTTTGCTGGGCGCGGCCCCGGCCTCAAAAGTCACGCTCAAAAATGGGCGATTGAACTTGTCCATCATCCCCAGCTCGCCCAACCTGGCGGCCGCGGAGATTGAGCTGGTGGGCGAAATTGGCCGCGAGCACCGCCTGCGTCAGGCGCTGGCCGAAGAAGCGGGCAAATATGATTACATTTTGATGGACTGCCCGCCATCTTTGGGATTGCTGACCGTGAACGCCCTGACCGCCTCTACCGGCGCGCTGGTGCCCGTGCAAACGGAATATCTCGCGTTGGAAGGTCTCTCGCAATTGCAGCGCACAACCCAGCTTGTGCGCCAGCGGCTAAACCCCGAAACGCGCATCCGCGGGCTGATTTTGACGATGTATGACGCGCGGACGCAGTTGTCTCAGCAGGTGGCCGCCGAGGTGGAAAAGATTTTTGGCCCGCTTGTGTTCAAAACGCGCATCCCGCGCAGCGTGCGGCTCAGCGAGGCCCCATCGCACGGGCAACCCATTTTGACCTACGCGCCAAACTCGCCGGGCGGCGCGGCTTACGCGGCTTTGGCGAAGGAGCTTTTGGCGCAAGATTTTCCGTCCGTCGCAGAGCCATCACCCGAAACAGAACCCGCGCAGGCGCAGCCCGCCGAGGTGACGCCATGAGCAAGGCGTTTGGCCTGGGGCGCGGTCTGGAGGCGCTCATCCCCGGCGCGGATGATGTGCTGAAGCCCGAAACGCAGCAAAAAGGCATGATGGAGCTGGGCGTGGAGGAGATTCGCGCCAACCCGCACCAGCCGCGTCTTTCGCGCGGGATTGATTCGCTCAAGCTGGATGAACTGGCGGCCAGCATCCGTGAGCACGGCGTGATTGAGCCGTTGATTGTGACGCGCACGGTTGGGCCGGGCGCGCCGTATACGCTCATCGCGGGCGAGCGCCGCTGGCGGGCTTCGCAACTGGCCGGGCTTAAAAAAGTGCCGGTGGTGGTGAAGGAAGCCGCGCCGCAACAAATGCTGGAGATTGCGCTGATTGAAAATATTCAGCGCTCTGATCTTGGCCCGCTGGAAGAAGCCGCCGCCTACCAGCAACTGATGAACGAATTTGGCCTGACTCAGGAGCAAGTGGCCGAGCGCGTGGGCAAAAATCGCGTCACGGTCACAAACGTGGTGCGCCTGCTCCGCCTTCCGGGGCAAATTCAAACCTCGCTCATGAACGGGGCCATCAGCGAAGGCCACGCCCGCGCGTTGCTGGGCCTGCCCACCGCGGTGGAGCAACTGACCGCGCTGGAAGAAGTGACCCGGCAAAACCTGAACGTGCGCCAAACCGAGGAGCTTGTGCGGCGCATGACCGAGGCGCTGCCGCCGCGCCCAAAGGCCCAGCCCAAGCCAGAGAAGTGGGAAGCCGCCAAGCAATACGAGCAAAAGCTGCGCGGCGCGCTGGGCACAAAAGTCTCGCTGCACCGCAGCCGCAAAGGCGGCAAAATTGTGATTGACTTCTTCTCTGACGAAGAATTTAGCGCAATTTACGAAAAAATTGTTGGAACGGAATAATTTTCACCGCAAAGGCGCGAAGAAATAAGAAATGAAGAAATAAGAAATAACTGGACTTACGCAAAATGTGTTATTCGTGAAAAAGTAATGTTTGTCACCCTGAGCTTGCCAATGGCTCTGCCTTTGGCAAGCTCAGCATGACATGTCATCGTTTTTTGATTCAGCTTTGCAGAAGTCCGGAAACAAGAAAAATTTGACGCGCATTTTCTTATTTCTTCATTTCTTATTTCTTTCCTCAGCGTCTTCGCGCCTCTGCGGTGAGATAAATAAGGCATGACAAATGTAATCTCTTTGCTCGTGGGCGCGGTTGTGGCGTTCACCGGGCGCAAAGTGTTGTGGCTGTTGGTGGGGCTGATGGGATTTGTGGCCACGCTCAGCTTTTTGCGCGAAGTTCCGCTTTTGTCCGGCGTGGGCGACCCCATCAAAATGGCGGCATCGGTGGTGGTTGGCCTCATCTTCATGGCGTTGGCGCAGTCCATCGTTGGGCTGGCGGTTAACGCGATGGGATTTCTGGCCGGGTTTGTCATTGGCTCATCGCTCCTCGCCCCATTGCTCAATCAAACCGCGTTTCTGCCCGTGATCGCCCTTGGCATTGCGGCCGGGCTGATTGGCATTGGCCTCGCCAAGCTCAGTTTTGAGTGGGGTGTGATTTTTCTCTCGGCTTTTGCGGGCGCCAGCATGATGATGGACGCGCTTAACCGCATGACGACCATCAGCAACGCGGTGCAAATTGTGGGCGCGTTTGTCCTCGCGATTTTTGGCATCACGTTTCAGGCGGGCGTCCTCAAATTAAACCGCAAAAAATGACGATGTAAGGTGTAAGGTGTAATTTGTAACGAGCAGAGTAACGCATTGCCACACAAATTACACATTACACATTACACGTTACATCTTGCACCTTACATATTCACCATGAAATCAAAATTAACTCTTTTGTTCGCCAGCTTTGTGTTGTTGATGGCCTCGTGCGCGGCGCCCGCCACGAGCGCCCGCACAAAGGTCAAACTGCCCATGGGCTACATCGCCAATGTGCAATACGCGCCGTTTTATGTGGCCGCAGAGCGCGGCTATTTTGCCGCCGCCGGAATTGATCTTGAGTTTGATTACAAGTTTGAGACCGATGGCGTAAAACTGGTGGCGGCGGGCGAGCTGCCCTTTGCCGTGGTCAGCGGCGAGCAGGTGGTGCTGGCCCGCAATCAGGGTTTGCCGGTGAAGTATGTGGCGCAGTGGTATCACGCTTATCCCATCGCGGTGATCGCCCCCGCCGCGAGCGCCATCAAAACCCCAGCCGACCTGAAAGGCAAAACGGTTGGGCTGCCCGGTTTGTTTGGCGCAACCTACGTGGGCTGGCGCGCTTTTCTGGCGGCCAACGGCCTGAGCGAAGCCGATGTAAAACAGCAGGAGATTGGCTTTACCCAGGCGGCGGCGTTGCAGGCTGGCAAGGTAGATGCGGTGGTGGGCTACGTGAACAACGAACCCATTGTGCTGGAGCAAAACGGTTTTCCGGTAAAAGTGTTTGCTGTAAGCGATTACGCCAACATGGTGGCAAACGGGCTGCTGACCAGCGAGAGCGTCATCAAACAAAACCCGCAACTGGTAAAGGGCATGGTTGGCGCGTTGATGAAAGGGCTGGCCGACACGGTGAAAGACCCAGACGCGGCCATGCAAATTTCTACAAAATATGTGGATGGGTTAAAGGTTGATGACGCCATTCAGAAAAAAGTGTTGCTGGCCAGCGTAAAACTCATGCAGCCCAGCGGCGGGCTGCGCCCCGGCGAGACCACCGCCGCCGCGTGGGCCAACACCCAAAAAGTGTTGCTGGGCATGGGTCAGGTAAAAACCGAGGCCGATGTCAACACGTTCTTCACCAATGAGTTTTTGCCGTGAATGAGTTTGACTTAAGCGCTCTGACCGCTCAGCCGAACTTGTTCGGACGCGACCAGAGCGCTATGTGCTTGCGCATCTCCGATCTTGGCGTCACCTACCCAAACGGCGTAACCGCGTTGGATGGGTTCACGCTGGATGTGGCTTGCGGCGAATTTGTGGCGGTGGTTGGCCCCAGCGGGTGCGGCAAAAGCACGCTCTTGCGCGTGATCGCGGGCTTGCAAACGCCCACGCGCGGGCAGGTGACGCTGGCGCGTTCTGGCGCGGGGCAAACCGGCATTGTGTTTCAAGACCCAACGCTTTTGCCCTGGCGCACGGTGGAAGAAAATATCCGTTTGCCAATGGAGATGGCCGCCAACCGGCCAGACCAGCCCGCCCAGCCAGATGTGCTGGATATTCAAAATCTCATCAACCTGGTGGGTTTGCAAAGATTTGAAAAAGCGCGACCGCGCGAGTTGAGCGGCGGCATGGCGCAGCGGGTGGCGTTGGCGCGGGCGTTGGCGCGGCGGCCTCCCATCTTGCTGCTGGATGAGCCGTTTGGGGCGCTGGACGCGCTCACCCGCGAGGGGTTGACTGAATCGTTGCAGCACATTTGGCAGGCCGCCCAAACCACCTGCCTGATGGTCACGCACACCATCGCAGAGGCCATCTTTTTGGCCGACAAAATTGCGGTGTGCTCGTCGCGCCCCGGCCATGTGGCGGGCGTGGTAGAGGTGGCTTTGCCCCGCCCGCGCTACTGGGAGATGGAATCTTTGCCCGCCTTTGGCGATACCCTGCGCGAGGTTCGCGCGTTGCTGAATGCAGGTGAGAAGAGTGAAGAGTGAAGGGTGAAGAGTGAAGGGTGACACATCCGTCAAGTCATCCTCTTCATCCTTGTCAGCGTTTCACCCCAGTCTCTTCAAAAACTGTTTTGGCATTTTGCACACCATCGTGTAAGCCGGGTCAAACAT
>DAORUN010000045.1:11822-23584 GCA_035433205.1 Thermoflexales bacterium
TCTTCAAAAACTGTTTTGGCATTTTGCACACCATCGTGTAAGCCGGGTCAAACATATTGCCCAGGTTGTATTCCACGCACTGCCCCATCAACAACCCAACCGCAAAATGATCGAGGCCGTAGTCTTCCATCAGCCAGCGGCTCATCTCGGTGGTGGCGATCTGCGCGGCTTCATCCAGCGGGCGGGCGTTGCCCACCGCAAAAATATGGGTGGAGTTCTCGCCGCGCACCGTGCCAATGCGTTTGTTCTTAATCACGCGCAACGCAAATTCCATCTCGCTGGAAATCTCAATCCCCGTACCGCTGATCTCGCCATCGCCTTGCCGCGCGTGGGCATCGCCAATAAAGAACAACGCGCCCTCGGCCTCCACCGGAAAGTAGGCGGTCACGCCCGCCACAAACCCGTTGTAATCCATGTTGCCGCCGTGCCGCCCGCTGGTCTCGGTGCTGATGGCCTGCCCAAGCGCGGGGGCCACGCCAAAACAACCGGGCATGGGGTTGAGCGGGAGCGCCAGATTGCCCAGCGCGGTTTTTGGCTCAAGCAGGGTGGTTGTGCCCGCCGCGGTATCAATCTGCCAAACACCTTTGGGGCCGTAGCGGTCTGGCAATTCTTGCGCGTAATGCGGCTCCACCACGTTTTGCGCCAGCACATTGCGCGTCCAGCCGTGGGCGCGGGTCAGGCGGATGGCTTTCAGGTCAACCGCGAGCGTGTCGCCCGGCGCGGCGCCATCCACAAAAAACGGCCCGCTCATGGGGTTTGGCCCGCTGGCAATTTTGTCGCCTTTTGCGTCGCCACCCGCCGCATCCACGCAGCTTGTGATGATCGTGTCGCCATCGCTCACGCGCAAAACGGGCGGGTGCGAGCCAAGCGTGTTGAAATAATGGGTGGGGTTAAACGTGTGAATCATGGGGCATATTTTAGGGTCAATTGCAAAAATTGCGCGTTTGCCAGCGGAGTAGAATTGTTGCACTATGTCTCTCAACAAGCGCACGATCCGCGATTTAGGATCACTCAAAAATAAACGCGTTCTTATCCGTGTGGACTTCAACGTTCCGCTCAAAGATGGCGTGATCACCGATGACACGCGCATCCGCGCGGCGTTGCCCACCATTCAATATGCCCTTGACCAGGGCGCAAGCGTTGTGCTGATGTCTCACCTGGGCCGACCCAAGGGCGTTGACCTTTCGCAAAGCACAAAGCCCGCCGCCGCGCGGCTGAGCGAGCTGCTCAAGCGCCCGGTGCAATTTGCCGATGACTGCGTGGGCGCGGCCACCGAGGCGCAATCCAAGGCGCTAAAGCCCGGCGATGTGCTTTTGCTGGAAAACCTGCGTTTCCACAAAGAGGAAGAGAAGAACGACCCGAACTTTGCCAAGCAACTGGCCGCCAACGGCGATGTGTATGTTTGCGATGCGTTTGGCTCGGCGCACCGCGCCCATGCCAGCGTGGAGGCCGTGGCTCACTTTTTGCCCGCCGCCGCCGGTTTCTTGATGGAGAAGGAAGTGGATTATTTGGGCCGCGCCACCGCCAACCCAGAGCGCCCGTTCATCGCCATTTTGGGCGGCGCAAAAATCAGCGATAAGCTGCCCGTGATTAACAACCTGCTCCCGCTGGTAGACAAACTGCTCATTGGCGGTGGGATGGCCAACACGTTCCTCAAGGCCAAGGGCTACGAGATGGGCGACTCGCTGGTCGAGGCCACATCACTGGAACAGGCGGCAGAACTGCTAAAAATTGCTGGCGACAAATTGATGTTGCCGGTGGATTTGGTTGTGGCCGATGCGTTCTCGAATGACGCCAAACGCGCAACCGTCAAGGCCGATGGCGTAACGCCGGGCTGGCGCGCCCTGGATATTGGGCCGGAGTCGGTCAAGGCTTTTGCGGCGGCCATTCACGCGGCAAAAATGATTGTGTGGAACGGCCCGATGGGCGTGTTTGAGATGCCTAACTTTGCGGCGGGCACCACCGGCGTGGCCAAGGCTGTGGCCGCTTCAGATGCGGTCAGCATCATCGGCGGCGGCGATAGCGTGGCCGCGGTAGAACAAGCTGGCGTGGCCGACCAGATCACGCACATCAGCACCGGCGGCGGCGCATCGCTGGAATTCCTTGAGGGCAAGGTCCTGCCCGGCGTGGCGGCTCTGCCAGAGAAGTAGATTGTTTGGAACAGAGCCTAAGGGTCTCGCAGACCCTTAGGCTCTGTTTTTTTCGTAATTCCCATGCTTCCCCCTTTCAAACTCGAACGCTACTTCGCCCAGTGGGAATTTACCGCCCGGTATTTGCTCAGTTCATCGGATGTGGAGGGCTGGGCGATGCGCGACCTGCTGGCGCTGGCCGATGATGAAACGCGCAAGTTGTGGGAGGGCCTGACGCTGGGCTACACCGAATCGCCGGGGCATCCGCTTTTGCGGGCGGAGGTGGCAAAGCTGTATGACAGCGCCAGCCCCGCGAACGTGCTGAACACCGTGAGCGCCGAGGAAGCCATCTACTGCCTGATGCGCGTTTTGCTGCGCCCCGGCGACCATGTGATTGCGACCTTTCCGGCGTATCAATCTTCGTATGAGGTGGCGCGGGGCATGGGCGTGGATGTGGAATTTTGGCCGCTGCGCCCGGCGGGAGATCGCTGGCGGGTGGATGTGGACGAGCTGCGCCGGATGGTGCGGCCAAACACAAAGCTCATCGCGGTGAATTTCCCCAACAACCCCACCGGCGCGCTGCCATCTCACCAGGAATGGGATGGAATTGTGAGCGTGGCCCGCGCCGCGAACTGCCATTTGTTCGGTGACGAAGTCTATCGCTGGATGGAATACGACCCCGCGCACCGCCTGCCCGCCGCGGTGGATTCGTACGAGCGCGGCATCTCCATCGGCGCCATGTCCAAAAGTTTTGGCATGGCCGGGTTGCGGGTGGGGTGGATGGCGACCCATGACGCCGAATTGCTGGCGCGGGTCTTGGCGTATAAAGACTACACCACCATTTGCGCCAGCGCGCCCAGCGAAATTTTGGCGTTGATGGCGTTACGCGCCAAAGACAAAGCGCTGGCGCGGTGCATGGGCATCATCAAGAGCAACCTGGCGCTGGCCGAGGAGTTTATGCGCCAGCACACGCGCTGGTTCAAGTGGATACCGCCCCGCGCGGGGAGCGTGGCCTTCCCGGAATGGCTGGGCGAGAAGCCGATTGACCAATTTGCCGATGAGTTGGTGCGCCAAACCGGGGTGATGATGCTTCCTGCCAGCGTGTTTGATGTGGCCGAGCCGCGCTTTCGCATTGGGCTGGGCCGCGCCGGTTTTGCGCAGGCGCTGGAAGAATTGGATGGTTTTTTGGGCGAGTAAAACAAAAAACACTTGCGCCTTTGCGGCTTTGCGAGAGATAAAAAATAAAAACTCGCGTTAAACTAACTTCATGGAAAAAGTCTCGGACGGCAAATGGATTTCTCGCGCGGCGTTGCGCGGCGGGCTGGTTGGCGTTGTGCTGGCGCTGGCCTATGTGTTTATCATCGTGCCCATCTTTGGGCTGCTCATCACGGTGGTGAGCACGCCGGGCAGCCAGTTTGGCGAATCACTTAAAGGAATGATGGCATTTTCGATGTGCGCCATCCCCTTTGGTGTGGTGATTGGAATTGTGCCGGGCGGGATTTTGGGTCTCATCGGCGGGTTTGTCACCGGCACACTCACCTCTGGCTTGCGTCAGCGGCTCACCCGCAGGCTGGGCGCGGTGGCCGGGATGCTCTCTGGGGTGGTGGTGGTGGTGGCGGTCAATTTGTTTTTGTGGCTTACCATGATGGCGAACACAGAGATGAGCATGACCTTGCCCGCTTATTTGTTCTGGGTGGGCCTGCCCGGTCTTGTCCTCATCGGCGGGATGGCCTACCTGGGCTGGTGGCTGGCCCGCGAGGAAGTGGGCGCGGCAGGCGCAAAGGCGTAGGTTTTTTGCCTGAGAGTATTAAGTGGAATCGCCTAGAGCAATGTCCGAATCTTTACTTTTTTTTAGAAAGCGAATGTCTCGATCTGTCTTGCATGGCGGCTTTCTGGGTGTGATTTTTGCCGAGGTCTACGTTTTTCTGTTTGTTACTTGGTATGGCGTTGTGACTCTTCTTCTGCCCTCCCTGTTTTCTGGCACTGAAATCAGTCAATTGGGGTATGCATTAATTGGAGCTTTTGGTTGGCCTATTTGTGGCGTGCCTTTTGGCTCATTAATTGGTTTTGTGTTAGGCGGTGTCTTGGGTAGCGTTGGTGGATTTTTAACGGGCTTATTTACCCTGATCTTTCGAAGAAATCTCACTGCAAAACATGGAATACTGGCCGGGGCTTGTGCGGGTGTTGTTTTGGTTATTACGACGGGATTTCTACTTGAAATTAATACTTTAACCAGTCATTTGGTAAGCGGGTCTGGGTTAGGTTTCTTGTTTTTGTATGGTTTTTGGTACGCCTGTCCTGCTGCTTTCGTAATTGGCGGGATGGCCTACCTGGGCTGGTGGCTGGCCCGCGAGGAAGTGGGCGCGGCGGGCGCAAAGGCGTAGCACGTTGAGAAGTCAGACTGCTCAGGCTTGGGCAAGCCAAAAATTTGCCCGGTGAGCAGTCCGACTTCTTAAATGTCCTCCCACTTTCCAAGCTCTTTTCTTATCCAAAACCCGCGTTACTTAATTCCCCACTCAAACGGGTCGCCATCTTGCAAAATAAGGTGGCCTGCCAGCGTGATGTGGGCTGTGCCGGTGATGGTTGGCCGGATGGCGTTGGGGCGGGCGGGGTCTGGCTGGTAGCGGCCTTCAAACCGGCTGCCAATGACACTTTCTTGCACCCACGTTTCTCCGGCGGCCAAAGCGCCATCTGCCGCCAAACAGGCCAGCTTGGCGCTGGTGCCGGTGCCACATGGCGAGCGGTCATACGCTTTGCCGGGACACAGCACAAAACTTCGGCTGTCTGCGCCATCGGCGGCGTGTTCAAACAGCTCAATGTGGTCAACCGGCGCGCCGTTCTCCCCAGTGATGCCCGCGCTGGTCAACGCCTCGCGGATGCGCCACGAAACATCGGTCAGCGTTTCAAGGTTGTCTGGGCTAACGCGCTGGCCGTGGTTTTGGACGAGGTAGAACCAATTGCCGCCCCAGGCCACATCGCCAGAAATGACGCCCAGCCCCGGCACGGTGACGCTGGCTTGTTTGATGTGGCGATACGCGGGCACATTTTGCACACTCACGCGGCCATCTGCATGCAAGGTGGCCGTGACCACGCCAACCGGCGTTTCAATGCGGTAATCGCCGGGGGTGATGCGGCCCAGGTGCGCCAGCGTCGCCATCAGCCCAATGGTGCCGTGGCCGCACATGCCCAAATAGCCCACATTGTTAAAAAATATCACCCCAAACTGGCAGGATGGGTCGTGCGGCGGGCGCAGCAACGCGCCCACCAGCACGTCCGAGCCGCGCGGTTCGTTGACAATGGCCCGACGAAAATGGTCGAACTGCTGGCGAAAAATGTCGCGCTGCTCGGCAAGGCTGCCCGCCCCCAGATCGGGGCCGCCATCCAAAACAAGCCGCGTTGGCTCACCGCCCGTGTGTGAATCTATGATGTGAATTTTTTGCATGTTTTTTTTTAGCGCAAAGCGCAAAAATAAGCTGCGCTTTAACGCGCGGGTTACATATTACAAATGGCACATCGCTCTTTGCGCAAAGTCAAAATCATGTTAGCATCTGCGCTAAATCATGACCAAGCACATTCAACCCCAACCCGTGCCAAAAAGCCACCGCGATTTGATTGAACGCCCGGTGGTGGCCGCGCTTGGCACCACGTTATCCAATGACACGCCGCAGGTCACGCCGGTGTGGTTTAACACCGATGCCGACGGCTATTTTTATTTCAACACAGCCAAGGGCCGCGTGAAGGAAAAGGCGCTGGCAAAGAAACCGTATGTGGCGCTGCTGATTGTGGATCCGACCAACCCATACCGCTACCTGGCTGTTCGCGGGCCAATTGTTGAGGCCAGCCCGGCGGAAGGGCGGGCGCACATCAACGCGCTTTCGCAAAAATACACCGGCAACCCAACCTATAAAAGCTCCACGCCCGATGAACAGCGCATTCGTTACAAAGTTGCGCCGCAGTTTGTGAGCGTGATGGGCTAACGCTTATTTATTTTTGCTGGCCCGCAACTGTTCGCCCATGCGAATAAGCTGGTCGCCAAGGCTGGCGCGGTCCACCTTGGAATCGCCCAATTGCGCGGCCAGCTTTTGCAGCTCCTCGCGCAGAGATTTGTCCACCTCTTCCAGCCGGGCTTGAGAAGCCGCTGATTGCGCTTGCAACTGAGCGTGAAAATACTGGCCGGATGCCTCGCTTTGCGCCCCCAACTCGCCAATTTGCTTTGTAAAATCACTGCGCAGTTGATCCAGAGCGTCTTTTAGCTCTTTGTATTGGCGCGATGATTGCGAGACCACCGGGCCGGTGATAATCTCGCGGATGCGGTCAATCTCGTTGATCCGCGATTCGAGCTGGTCGTTTTGCTTGTCTGCCATAATTTCAATTAGGAACTAGAAAATTAAGAGTTAAGATTTTATCCAAACAGAGAGCGAAAATCATCCACTGCCTTCTCAAACCAGCCACGAATGGCGCGGCGAACCAGTGGAAAGAAAATTGGATACAACGCAGCCACCATTTGATCTTGTGTCTCGCGCGCATTGCGCGCCAGGGCACGGTTGAGGGCGGGGGCAAGGTCTGTGGCCGCCCGCACCCGATCATTCATCTGGTTGCGCAAATCCTCCAATTGCGCCTGCACATCCGCAATTGCGGCGCGGTCGCTGCGCAAAAGAATCTCGCGCAGCAATTCCGCCGCCTCATCCACCGTGCTTGCCGTGATCTCATCCACCGCCGGCTCAATCATGGGCGTCCTGCTTTATCAGGCCGCCCATCTCAGTCAACAAGTCGGCCATTTCCGCTTTGGTCAGAGCTTCGGTTTCAATTCTCTGGGCCAGTTCTTTTAATTGTGTCTGGATATTGGTGATGGACATGCGCAGGCTGCGCCGCGCGTGCTCCAGGTTTTCATCACCCGCCTTTTGCGCCTCAGTCACCCGCGTGTTTAGGGCGGCCAAAGCGGCGCTCAGCTCGGCCAGCTCGCTTTGAATGGCCGCGAGCCGCGCATCCAGAGCGCTCATCTGGCTGCCAAATAAAATATCGCGAATGCGCTCCAGCGGCTGGTCGTCGCGCTCTGGCGCGGGCGCAGGGGCTGGCTCCGCGGCCTTCTCTTTGATGGGTTTTGGAATGGGCGTTGGCAAGTCAAACAACGGAGAAATCCGCAGGGCTTCCTCTTGTTTGTGATTGCCATTCCCATTTGCGCGGGTCAACACAGGGGATGCAGGCGGCGCATGTCTGCCAGCGGCCAGGCCCTGTGCCATACGCGGCGCGGCGCTTGCCTTGGATTTCTTTTTCGCCGGTGTGCGAACCTGCTTTTTCATAGATTCGTAAATGATCGGCTCACAACATGGGCCGATTTAAAGCCATTTCTGCATTCATTATAATCATAGTGAATTGCAACACAAACCTGCTTCCAAACCCAGCTCTCCAATCTCATCTTCCGCGCCAGATATCGCTCAAATGGAGCGTGAGCAGCGGTTTAACCGGGCATTTTATGCGGCATGGCATGACGTATCTGTGGCGGTGGTGAGCGAGCGCCCGCAAAATGAAATTCTGTGCCTCATCCTCAAACAGTTGGAAGACTTTATTGGCGCGCGCAATGCCTATATCGCTTTGGTCAACCCCGCCACCGAAAGTTTTATTCCCCTTGTTGCCACTGGAATTTTTCCGGAGATGATTCACACGCATACGCTTGTAAAAAAAGGGGAGGGCGTGGCGGGGCGCGCCTGGCAAGACGGAAAATCTGTTCTTGTAAATGCCAAAGATCGCGCAGAATACGCCTCTCCTCTTTTTTCAAACGGATTTAGCGCCGCCATTGCCATCCCCGTCTTTCAAAATGAGGTCGTTACTGCGATTTTGGGCGTGGCTTATGTTGAGATTGTCCGCGATTTTGATGATTTGGATATTCGGCATCTTGAATCGTTTAGCGAGATTATTGCCAGCGCCATTTACAGCTCTGACATTCAACAACGCCTGGAAAAATCCGAGAAGTTTGCCGCGCAGTTGCTGGACCGCATGGGCGAGGGCATGGCCGCAACGGATGCCAACAGCGCCATCACCATGATAAACCGCAAGCTGAGCGAAATGGCCGGGCTTGAGGATGGAAAGCAAGCCATTGGCTGGCAGGCCAGCGAGATTTTCCCGGAGTATTTCGAATCGCTGGCGGTGGGGTATGGCAACTTTATCGCGGGCCAAAACGATGGCGTGTCGCACACCACCCTGCGCCGCCGCACCGATGACCACCTTGTGCCCATCCTTCTGTCTGGCACACCGCGTTTGGAGCGCAATGAGCTGGTTGGTTCGTATTTGATCGCCCGCGATATTAGCGGGCTGAATGTTGTTGAGCATGAGCTAAAGAAAGCCAAGCAAAGCATAGAACACGTGGAGTTGTTTCGCAGGCAATTCCTCGCCGTCGCCAGCCACGAGCTTCGCACCCCGCTCAACGCCATCCTGGGATTAACCCAAATTTTGCTGGGGATGGGGCTGGGAGATGAGGCAACGCCGCTTTTGGAGACTGTGCACGAATCCGCCGAGAATATGTCGCGGCTGGTGAGCGATATTCTGGATTACAGCCGCCTTGAGGCCGGAAAACTTTCGCTTTCTCCCGCGCCCTTCAACCTGCGCGAACTTCTGGCGCATATAGAGCGCTCGTTCAGCCTCGTATCAAAAGAGCGCAACTCCAAACTCAGCGTTGTTTTGGATAACAACACGCCCGTTCAACTTGTTGGCGATGAGAGCCGCTTGCGCCAGGTTTTGACAAACCTGCTCACCAACGCTTTCAAATTCACCAGCAATGGGCAGGTCAGCGTGCGCGTCTCGCTGGAAAAGCCCGCGCCCGATCTGCCAGAAAATACGAATTTGCTCAAGTTTGTGGTGCAGGATACGGGGGTGGGGATGTCTGACTATGCGCGTCAAAATATCTTTCAGCCATTCTTTACCGAGAGCGGCAGAATTGGCGTAGGAACAGGCTTGGGTCTTTCCATCTCGCGCCATATTGCGGAACTCATGGGCGGCAAAATATGGCTGGATGACACCAGCGAGCGCGGTTCTCGCTTTATCTTTACCGCGCAGTTTAAAAAACGCGAAGAGTGAACTTTCGCATTTCACCCTTCGCGCTTCTCACATCAAGCCTTCGCGCTCGTCAAAGCCAAACATCAGGTTCATGTTTTGCGCAGCCTGCCCAGATGCGCCCTTGATGAGATTGTCAATGCACGAGACCACAATCAGCAGGTCATCAACGCGGTGTATTGAGATCGCGGCGTAGTTGGTGTGGTTGGCGTGGGCAATGGTGGCAATTTGCCCGGCGGGCAGCACCCGCACAAACGGCTCATTTGCAAAACGCTTTTGGTAGATGGCCTGCCAGTCTTGCGCGGCGGCGTCTGCGGTCAGGCGCATGTAAAGCGTGCTCAACATTCCGCGAGAAATGGGCAGCAAATGCGGCGTAAACACCACGCGGGTTTTGCCCGGCCCGCGCCAGGCGTCATTCATCGCCTGCTCCATTTCTGGCACATGGCGGTGAACATGCCCAATGTTATACGGGGCAAGGCTCTCGTTCACCTCTACAAACGAGGTGGCCAGCGTAGCCTTGCGGCCAGCCCCGCTCACCCCAGATTTTGAGTCGGAGATCACAACCCCATCGGCCAGGGCGCCCATCTCCAAAACCGGCAACGCGCCCAGCGCCACGCTGGTGGGGTAGCAGCCCGGGTTGCCCACCAGGTCGGTTTGGTGGATGGCGCTCCGGTTCACCTCTGACAGCCCGTATACCGCGCGGCTCAAAAGCTGGGGGAAGGGATGCGCGTGCTTGTACCACTTTTCGTAGACCGCCGGGTCGCGCAGGCGAAAATCTGCCGAGAGATCAATCACTTTTTTGCCCGCGTCTAAAACTGGTTTGCACAATTCCGCGCTGGCGGCGTGCGGCAGGCAAGAGAACACCACATCCACATCGGCCACGGGCGCATCTGCGCTTTTCACCAGCGTGATGTCATACGGGCAGGGCAGCACATCGCTCAGCCTCGCGCCGGGGTTGCTCTCTGAGGTGGCGAAGACCACGTTCGCCCCGCCGTGCCGCGTTAGAATTTTGAACAGCTCAATGCCGGTGTATCCGGTTGCGCCAAATATGCCGATGTTGATTTTTTTCATTGCTTGGTTAATTTTATCTTTGCCTTTTGCCCCTCGCGCTTCACGCTTCACTCTTCATAATCCGCCAGCCTTTGGCCCGCGCCACCTCGGCCAGCAGTTTGTTGGGGTAGGCGGCCACCGCGTTTTGCGCGATTGAGAGCATGGGGATGTCGCCCTCGGTATCGCCATACGCGGCAAACAGCGCATCCACGCCCAGCTTTTGGCGAATGCTCAACACTTTTTGCTCGCCGGTGTTCAACTGGCCGATGAGTTTTCCGGTAGCCAAACCCTGCGCGTCCGTCTCCAGCGGCGTGCCAATGCCCTCTGCGCCAAACCGCGCGGCAAAACGCTCGGCGGCCATTTGGTATGTGCCGGAAACCACAACCACGCGGCGGCCATCGGCCACGTGTTTTTGCAGCTCGGCCACCACATCCGGGCGGCGCATTTGCCAAAGCTCGTCCACAATAAAATCCATCACCTCGCTGATCTTCTCGGCGTTAAACCCGGCCAGCATGCGCGTCATATCCACAAACCAGTCCTCGCGCATTTTTTGGCCGTTCATCAAACCCATCTTAGAGAGGATGACTTTTGGCATTCTGGCATAAAAGAAACGCTGATATTCGCCTTTGCGCCCGTGCGCCTGCACAAATTCGCCCAGAATGCGCCAGGTGTTGCCGGTGGTCAGCGTGCCTTCCAGGTCAGAGGTGACAATGTTGTTCATTATTTTGAAGGCTGATGATATACGGGAATGCATGTGGCTGGGATGAGTGGTGTGATTAAACCTCGCAGGTTGGCCTTATGGATTTTGGCAGGCACGGGTTTTGCAGGCCAACCTGCGAGGTTGGCCGGGCGAACAACTCCCGCGAGTTCAAGCGCGTAGCTGGGCTGAGTGGTGAGGACAGGGAGTGTTAGCCGCGCAAGGCCAGCCAGCGGGCGAGTGATTTTCCGCTTTCGCCGCTGCGCCGTCCGGCCAGTAAACCTTCAATGCCGATATGCTCATCCAGATCAGGCCATTCGATGGCATAGCCACCGCCCAACAGATGCCAGTTTTGGCGCTCTGCGCGGGTGGCGTGGAATAAACGCGGATACCAGGCCAGCGGCACAATAATCCTGCGGCCATCAATCAAACCGATGGAGAAGTCATCATCGGTGATGCGGATGTCAAGCGCGATTGGGTCTGCTTCAAGTGTCAAAGTATTCATGCCAGGCCTCCAAGAGTTGCGTTTCGTGTTTGGCAACCATGCGAGCAATACGATTTAGCTCATGCCCGGAAAATCCTTGATTCTTTGCCATCACGATAGGGCTGAGCCAGAATTTAACGATTGTGGTATCCCGTTTCACGTGTATGTGAGGCGGCTCGCCTTTGTCTGAGCTGAAAAAAACAAAGGCATACGGGCCATCAATCAAAACGGTTGGCATTTGAATTTGTTTTTTATTTTACATGGCAAATGCACAATCTCTGCGAGTTTAAGCGCGTGGCTCAGGGCAAACGCATCACAAGTTTAAGGAAGAGGAAGAGGAGAGAATGGTGAGCAT
>DAORUN010000046.1:0-11335 GCA_035433205.1 Thermoflexales bacterium
ATTCCCGCGTTCGCGGGAATGACGGACATTCTTCTTATTATTTGACACATATCTTGCATAAGACGAAACTATTTTTCTTCGTCTTCACCTGCTATGTCATCAAATATTCAAGTTTGTCGAGGATTCGTTGTCTTTAATCAATAACCACCAAAATTGCATCAAAGACAGCTAATTGCATCAAAAATAACTATAAAACCTGCAAAAATGAGTTGCAACTAGTCGGTTTGCTAGTGCAGTCTTTCACATTCTCGGCTATGCTAACTCGTAAATAGCATGGCAGAATTGCTCTCGACCCGCGATGTGGTTGACCTGCTTCAGGTTGACCGAACCACGATTTACCGTTTGGTGGAAGACGGCAAGTTGCCCGCAATTCGCATTGGCAAGCAGTGGCGGTTTGACCGCGCGGATCTGAACCATTTGATGCGCGGCAACGGCGCAACTCCGGCGCAAAATCCATCGGCTGAGGCAGCCGCGCCCGCCGCGAAAGCCATCACCCCAAAAACGCACCCGCTGGCAAAACTGTTGCCGCTAGACACGGCGCAAGCCCTGCAAGACACATTTGCCGACATGTTGGGCGTGATGATTGTGATCACCGACATGGATGGCGAACCCATTACCCACGTAAGCAACCCGTGCGGTCTTTACAAAGCTGTTTTGCGCGATGAGGCCTCGGTGGGGCGATGCGTGCGCGATTGGCAGCGCATCGCCGGGCACACATCGCTGGAGCCAAAGTTTTTGCCCAACGATTTGGGTTTACTTTGCACGCGCGGCCTCATCCGGCTGGGCAACGAGCTAAAGGGCATGGTGTTTATTGGCGGGGTGATGCCCGATGACTGGCCGCCCAGCGAGGACGAGGTCACGCTGATGGCCGTGCGGTTTGGCGTGCCGCGAGAGGTGATCGTGACGCACATTCGCGAAGGGTTTTCGGTAGACACATCGGCCCGCGAACATATTTTGGGTTTTGCGCAGCGCATGGCCGATGTGTTCTCTCACATGATTGAGGATAGGGCGAAGTGAAGTTAAAACAAGCGCCCGGAGCGCTTTGCCAGCGCTCCGGGCGCTAAGGAATTTAAGGAGTTAACGATGAAAAAACTTGTGGTGCTTGGCGCCGGAACCGCCGGCACGATGGTGGTGAACAAATTGAGCCATTTGCTGGATTTTGGCGATGGCGTGAGCGAGTGGAAGGTTACGATTGTGGATCAAAACCCCACCCATTATTACCAGCCGGGCTTTTTGTTTTTGCCGTTTGGCGTGTATGGCAAAAAGGATGTGATCAAACCCAAGCGCGACTTTATGCCCAACGGCGTGGAACTGGTGATGGCGACGATTGAAGGGATTGACCCAGAAGCCAAAAAGGTGACGCTGAAAGGCGGGCGTGTTTTGGAGTATGACTTCCTCATCATCGCCACCGGCGCGGATATTCACCCGGAGCAAACCCCCGGCCTGACCGATGGCGAATGGGGCAAGAGCATTCACACGTTTTACTCGTTTGATGGCGCGGTGGCGCTGGGCGAAAAACTGCGCAATTGGGAAGGTGGGCGCATGGTGGTGAACGTGGTCGAGAATCCCATCAAATGCCCGGTGGCCCCGCTGGAATTCCTCATGCTGGCCGATTGGTATTTTCACGAGCGCGGCATCCGCGAGAAGGTGGAGCTGGTGTATGCCACGCCGCTGCCCGGCGCGTTCACCAAGCCGATGGCCTCGCAAAAGTTGGGGCACTTGCTGGAAGAGAAAAACATCAAGGTTGAGACCGAGTTCATGATTGAGCGCGCCGAGCCGGATGCCAGGAAAATTGTGTCTTACGACGAGCGCGAGGTGAACTACGACTTGCTCGTGAGCATCCCCCTCAACATGGGCGCGCCGGTGGTGGGGCAGGCCGGGCTGGGCGACGAGTTGAACTTTGTGCCGGTGGACAAGACAACCTTCCTCTCCACAAAATATCCTAACATTTTTGCGCTGGGCGATGCCTCTAACGCGCCCGCGTCCAAGGCGGGGTCGGTGGCGCACTTTGCGGTGGATGGGTTTGCCGAGAACTTCAAACGTTACGCCGAAGGGATGCAGCTCAAACCCGCGTTTGACGGCCACGCCAACTGTTTTATTGAATCTGGTTTTGGCAAGGGCTTGCTGATTGACTTCAATTACACCACCGAGCCGCTGCCAGGCCGCTACCCCATGCCGGGTGTTGGCCCCTTCACCCTGCTGGAGGAGTCTGAGGCCAACCACTGGGGCAAGCTGATGTTCAAGTGGATGTATTGGAACTTGCTGCTCAAAGGTGTGGAGCTGCCGCTGCCCGCGCTGATGAGCATGGCCGGGAAGTGGGCCAAAAACTAGGAATTCAGAATTAAGAATTCAGAATGCAGAAAACACGCTTGAGCGAAATTTCTTATTTCTCATTTCTTATTTCTGCAAGGGCAACCAATGGACCAAATTACCGAACTAAATCAGAAGATTGATCTTCTGACCCAGCAAGTGGGTTACCTGGCCGAACAGGCGCGGGCGGCGCAGCTCTCGCGCGAGAACGGGAGCGAACTCATGCGCGACCTCGCGCCCGTGACGCGCGGGGTGATGGACAGCGCCACGCGGCATTTTCAGGATATTGAGGAGTATGTGGAGATCGCCGATCTGGTGCGCATCCTCAAAAAAGTGGCGCGGCATTTGCCCAAGTTGGAGATGCTGCTGGACAATCTGGATGGGGTGACCGACCTCCTGGAGGTGGCAGGCCCCATCACCAAAGATGTGTATAACAAGGCCGAGACCACGCTGGATGACATGGATCGCAAGGGATATTTCCGCTTTGCCAGGGGCGGAATGCAGATCATGGATAACATCGTGACCTCGTTTAGCGAGGACGAAGTGAGGGCGCTGGGCGATAATATTGTGCTGATTTTGCGCACGGTGAAAGATATGACCCAGCCGGAGATCATGAACTTTGCCCGCAACACGGTGGCCACCGCCGAACAGGAAGCCGCCGGGCCGGTAGACACCTCATACGGGGCCATCTTGAAGCAAATGCGCGACCCGAACATGCGGCGCGGGCTGGCGGTGGCGATGAAGGTGCTGAGCGGGATTGGGGCGCAGAATAAAAATTGAGAAATGAGAAATTGAGAAATGAGAAAGATGCGCACAAGAAAATCTCTTATTTCTGATTTCTTATTTCTTCTTGATTAAGGATAATTTGAAACAAGGAGAAAATTTAAGAACATGGCAACACTAACAATTGCAGGCAAAACCGTTCAGGTGAACGATGAAGGGTTTTTGACCAACCCCGCCGAGTGGACAAAAGAAATTGGCGCGGAGATTGCGAAGCAGGAAGGGATTGCTGAATTGAGTGAGGCGCAGTGGAAGGTGATTGACTGGGCGCGCGGCGCGGCGCAGGGCGGCAAGTCGCCCACGTTGCGACAAATTACAACCGGCGTGAACATCACCACCAAAGATTTATTTACACTTTTCCCAAAAGGGCCGGCCAAAAAAGTGGCGCACATCGCGGGTTTGGGCAAACCAGAGGGATGCGTCTAATTTAGTTGCTGGTGATTGGTTGCTAGTTGCTGGTAACAACTAGCGACTAGCAACCAATCACCAGCAACCAACAGGAGTTTTTTACAATGGCAGAACAAAACCGACACATCGCTTTTATTTGCTCAAAGGGCGATTTGGATATGGCTTACCCCGCGCTTGTGATGGGCTGGGCCGCGCTGGGCAACGGCATTGACGTGACGATATTCTTCACGTTTTGGGGCATGGACATGATCCGCAAATCTCGTCAGGATCATTTGGAGATCGCGCCGCTGGCGAACACGGCCATGAAGTTCAGCATGATGGGTGTGAAGGGCGTGGACAATGCTGGCATCCCCAACTTCATGGGCGGCCTGCCCGGAATGACCGCCTTTGCCACCAAGTTGATGAAAGACAAGATGGAAAAGCTGGGCGTTCCCACCGTCAAGGAGTATCTGGAAATGCTGGTGGATGGCGGCGCGAACTTGTATGCGTGCAAGATGTCTGTTGACATGTTCGATCTGAAGAAGGAAGACATGGTGGATGGGGTCAAGGCCATCGTGACCGCTGGCGACTTCATGGATATGACCGAAGGCGCGCAGATTATTTTTATTTGACGCGAAAGTTTTGAAAAATAGAAAAGCCTGTCATTTTGGCCATTGGGTCAAAAATGGCGGGCTTTTTTATGCTTCTTAACCAAAGCTTGTAATAAACAACTCTCGCAATTCTTCTGCGCTGGGCTGGCGCGGCGAAGAAAAGATCACCGTGTCGCTCATGGCATTGTCAATCAAGTGATCCAGCGCGGCGTCAAATGCTGGGCGTGAAATGCCCGCCTCGGCGATGGTCAGCGGCGCGTTGATCTCGCGCATGAGGGCACGAACTTTGGCCGCCAAAATCGCGCCTGCCTCTGCCTCATCCGCAGACGGCCAGCCCATGAACCGCGTGATGTCTTGATAGCGCGTAACGCCATCTCCTGCGCAAAACTCAATGGAGTGGGGGAGAAAGATGCCACACGCCCGCCCATGCGGAATGCCCAGCAACGCGCCCGCCGCATGTGCCATCGAATGCGCAATGCCCAGCATGGAGTTGATGTAGCCCAGCCCGGCGATAGCCGCTGAGAGCGCCATCTTTTCGCGCGCCGTGATGTCATCCCCATGTTTGACAGCTTGCGCCAAATGCGCAAACGCAAGCTGCGCCGCCACCAAACACAGCCCATCGCTAAATTCGTTGTGCCAGGTCGAGACATAGCCCTCGATGGCTTGGGTGAGCGCATCCAGCCCGGTATCTGCGGTGAGTTTTGGCGGCATGGAGGCCGACATGAGCGGGTCTACGATGGCGTAATCTGGCACGGCCTGCGGGTGGCCGCTGCCCAGCTTGCGGGCCACGCCGTTCTCATCGTGCAGGGTGACCACAAACGCCCAAGTGGCCTCGCTGCCCGTCCCAGAAGTGGTTGGGATGGCGATCATGCCCGCCTTTTTGCGCAGGCTGATGGGGCCGAGCGGGCTGATGTCTTCCACATTCAGGCCGGGGTTCTCGTGCAAAATCCACACCGCTTTGGCCGCGTCCATGGCGCTGCCGCCGCCCACGCCAATGATCCAATCTGGCAAAAATGCGTTGGCGTGCTGAACGGCGCGCAGGATGGTGGGCAGAGACGGCTCCGGCTCAACCTCATCAAAAACCGCTTGCTGCATGTGGCCGAGGTGGCCCTGAACGGGCGCGAGCAATCCCAGCTTGCGAATGGACGGGTCGGTAATGATGAGCGCCCGCGTTCCAGAAATCTCGTTCAGGTGGGTTAGGGCATCTTCGCCAAAAACAATGGTGGGTGAGCGGAAGAACCACATGATTTTATCGGCTGCTTCTCAAAATTAAACCGGTGGCGTGGCTGACTTCGCCAACTTCGTGCACGTGCGTCTCGGTCATGTTTTGCACCAAATCATCGCGGAACTCTTCTGGCACGCTGATGGATATCAGGCCGAACTCATTTGTGGCGATGTCGATGAGCAGCCTGGCGGGCGAGAAACCCATCGGCATGTCATACACTTTGTTTTTGAACGAGGCCGCCACCGCTCGCGCGGTTGGCTCGTCAATTTCAAAGCCGCAAATTTCGTGCAAAAAGTAGTGCATGACATTCCACCCGCTGAGCGGGCCAAGCAGCACTTCGCTCTCGGTCACGCCAAACTGATCCAGCGCGTGCGCCTCGTAGGTTGAGGCGTTGTTCAGCACGGCTTTGGTGTGTACACCCGCTGCGTGGGTGCGGTTGGTCAGGCTCACCGGCTCTTTGCTGGGCACCAGTTTGCGCAACTTGTCGGCCATCATTACATTGATTGGATACGACCCGCGCAAATGGTAGTTGTCTAAATAGTCGTAGTTTTTGTCCACGAACAAATTAAAAATCAGCCCGGTCATGCTGGTAATGCCGCTGCGTTCGCCAATGCCGAGCAGGGTGGTGTTGATGTATTGCATCCCGCTCCGCACGGCTTCCATCGCGTTGATGATGGCGAAACTGCGGTCATCGTGAAAGTGGCCTTCTAGCGCCACATTTGGGTAGCGCTCGCGCAAGCGTTGCACACGCTCGCGCACGCTGGCGGGGGTTGCCACGCCCACCGTGTCTGGTGTGCCAAATCTGTCCACCAGCGGGGCCACCTCGTCATACACGCGAAACAAGTTCAGCTCGCTGGTGCGAAAGGCGTCTTCGCCGCTGAAACGCAAAATGATGTTGGGGTGATTTTTGCGCACATCCTCCAGCAACTCGCGCGCCAGCTTGGTGATCTCATCAATGCCCATCCCATGTTTGTGAGAGACCGAGACATCGCTGGTGCCAATATACATGTTCAGGCCATCGGCCCCGGCTTTGATGGCGGCCTCGACATCGGCGGGGTGGCACCGCACGTGCGCCAGCAAAAAAGTGTAGCCCTTTTGCACAATCAGTTCGTCGCGGGCTTGGCGAATGGCGGCAAAATCTTCGGCTTCTTTGGAGCTTACGCTGGGCGCGAACAACTCCAGGAATTTCACGCCATACAAAATTAATGCGCGGGCAATTTCAATTTTGTCCTGGGTGGTGAAAAAATATTTGTAGTGATCGTGGAGAAGAGAAGATTGCTGACCCTCGCGCAGGGTCACATCTACAATTTCCAGCTTGCGGGGAATGTAGTCTCGAAAACTAAAAGCCATGTTTAGTGCAAAGGCCAAAGTGCAAAGAAGACCGAAGGCGGAGGACGGGAGACGGCTAATTTGCCTTCGGTCTCCCGCCTTTTGCCTAGCGCATCAATGCTCAGCCCCGGTTCTTTTTAGTATTTGCGTTCTTGTGGTTGGTAATTGGTAATCACCACCGGCTTGCTTTTGATCTCAACTGCGCCGTTTTTCCAAATCATGGAATGCTTGAGGAAGTTGGCGTCGTCGCGTTTATCGTAGTCCTCGCGGAAGTGCCCGCCGCGGCTTTCCTTGCGCCACAACGCGGCCTCGGCGGTGATCTCGGCTACGTCCAGCAGACAGCCCAGCTCCCACGCTTCCATCAGGTCGGTGTTCCATTGCAAACCTTTGTCTTGGATGGACACATTCTGATACCGCGCTTGCAACTCTTTGATTTTTGCGATGGCCTCCAGCAGACCGGGGCCAGTGCGATTCACGCCCACCTTGTCGTCCATCATCTCTTGCAGTTCTTTGCGGAGGGCGCCCACACGCTCGGTGCCAGTGCCATTTTTGATGGCGTTCAGGCGGGCTTCGGCAACCTTGGCCACATTTTCTTTGTCAACATTGCGGAAAACTGCCCCGCTCTTGACATACTTCGCCATCTCAATTCCGCCAATTTTGCCAAACACAACAAGGTCCACCAGCGAGTTGGTGCCGAGCCGGTTTGCCCCGTGCACGCTCACGCAGGCCACCTCGCCCGCCGCATAAAGACCTTCCACCACGTTGCCTTTTTCGTCAATCAGCACCTGGGTTTTGGTGTTGGTTGGCACGCCGCCCATGGCGTAATGCGCGGTGGGCTGAATGGGCACGGGTTCTTTGATTGGGTCAACGCCCTGATACACGCGGGCAAACTCGATGATGTCGGGCAGGCGCGTCTCAAGATAGTGCGCGTCAATGCGCTTCGGGTTGCCATCCTTTGCAAAATATTTGTTGATCTCTTCCGGGCGGAAGTCCAAATACACGTAATCCTTTCCGCCAATTCCGCGCCCTTCGCGGATTTCTTTGTAAATATAGCGCGAGCAAATATCGCGCGGGGCGAGGTCTTTGAGCGTGGGCATGTATCGCTCCATAAAGCGTTCGCCCTTGTCGTTCAGAAACACCGCGCCTTCGCCGCGGGCCGCCTCGCTGAGCAAAATGCCCAGCTTATACACGCCGGTTGGATGGAACTGGAAAAACTCCATGTCCTCCAGCGGAAGATGATTTCGCAGGGCAATCGCGGGGGCGTCGCCCGTGAGCGAGTGCGCGTTGCTGGTCACTTTCCACATCTTGCCGTTGCCGCCAGTTGCCAGCAATGTGGCCTTGCTGTGAAAGATGTGCAACTCGCCGGTGCGCAACTCCACCGCAACCACGCCGTTGCATTTGCCGTTCTCAATAATCAGATCCACCATCTGAAACTCATCGTAAAACTTCACATCGTTTTTGATGCAGTTCTGGTAGAGCGTTTGCAAAATCATGTGGCCGGTGCGGTCTGCGGCATGACAAGCCCGCATCACTGGCTGTTTTGTCACGTTGTTGGTGTGGCCGCCAAACCGCCGCTGAGAAATTTTGCCTTCCGGGGTGCGGTCAAAGGGCAGGCCGTGATGTTCCAGATCAATCACCGCGTCAATCGCCTCGCGGCACATGATCTCCACCGCGTCCTGATCGCTCAAATAATCGCCGCCCTTGATGGTGTCAAACGCGTGCCACTCCCAGTGGTCTTCTTCAATGTTGCCCAGCGCTGCGCCAATGCCGCCTTGTGCCGCGCCGGTGTGCGAGCGGGTGGGGTATAGCTTGCTGATGACGGCCGTGGATTTGACTTCCTTGCTGGCATACAAGGCGGCCATCAGGCCCGCGCCGCCTGCGCCAATGACAAGCGCGTCATGCTGATGATACTGAGGCATTGTGGATAATTTCTCCTTTTATATTACGCGTTCCATTTTAACCGCAATTTGAGATTGGAT
This sequence comes from Thermoflexales bacterium, assembly GCA_035433205.1. Taxonomy (GTDB): domain Bacteria; phylum Chloroflexota; class Anaerolineae; order J036; family Brachytrichaceae; genus DAORUN01. The sequence goes on from DAORUN010000046.1 coordinate 8,622, forward strand.
GTTGGCGATGAGCGCGGGCTTGTTATTTAATACCCAATAAAATAGCGATATGCAAAATGAAAACCAAACCGTCGAAGCATGCATCAACATTGGGCCAGCCGAGCGCAAAAAGCGCATGCGCATGGGGGTGATGGGGTTTGTGCTGGGCGCTGCGCTTGCCATTGCGTTGATGGCGCTCCGCTTGCCAAATGAAGTGCGGCTGATCACATTTGTGCCGTTCATGTTGGGCGGCGTTGGCCTGTTTCAAGCGTTGGACAAAACCTGCGTGTATTACGCCATGCGAGATTCCATCAACATGGATGACGGCGAACACAAGATTGAGGACGATGGGTTGAAGACCGCCTTGCGCCAAAAGGCCAACACCGTTTTGGTAAAGGCGGGCGCGCTGGCCTTCACGCTGGCCATGTTTGCGTATGTCTTGCCGTGATTTAGGTTAAGAGGTCAGATTGCGCGTTCCCAATTCAGCAGAATTTCATTTCAACCCAACTGAAACGCATCGCCATCAGGGTAAGGGAACCATTCTGGGTCAGCCTCTGCGGTTGGAGCAAGCATCACCATCTTGGATCGGCGAAATTGCTCCAGCCCTTCGGCCCCTAATTCACGACCCATCCCCGTGAGTTTGCGTCCGCCAAACGGCACGGCATCGTTGTCATTTAAAGGCGTGTTTACCCACACAATCCCAGATTCAATTTCGCGCGTGGCGCGCATGGCTTCGTTTAAGTCGTTGGTGTAAATATTTGCGCCCAGTCCCATCTCGGAATCATTCGCCAGCGCAATGGCCTCGTCCAAACTGCTCACTTTGCAAATGGGCGCCAGCGGCCCAAAACACTCGCCGTGCATGATGTCCATGTCGTGACGGGTTTCAATCACGGTTGGTTCGTAATACCAGCCCTTTGGCAAATGCGATGGCCGCTGGCCCCCGCACACAACTTTTGCGCCCTGCGCAACGGCTTGGTTTACCAGTCTTTCCACGCGGTTGCGTTCTTTTTCAGAAGCCATTGGGCCAATATCAATTTTCTCCAAGCCACTGCCCACGCGCAGGGCGCGGGCTTGCTGTGCCAGCGCGCCAATAAACGCGTCGTAAACATCGGCGTGAATATAAAACCGTTCAGCCGAGGTGCACACCTGGCCGCAATTCAAAAAGGCTGCAAACGCCGCGCCGCGGGCCGCCACTTCAATTGGCGCAGATGGCATCACGATAAACGGGTCATTGCCCGATGCCTCGATCAGGGCGGGCTTAAAACGCTTGCCCGCCGCCTGTGCCACCGATTGCGCCGCGGGAACGCTGCCCGTAAAAGCTACTCCATGCGTGCGCGGGTGCTCAACCAGTGCGCGCCCAACCGCCGCGCCACCGGTGAGCGTTTGCACCAAACCGGGTGGCAAATGGGCAAAGGCTTGCATGGTCAAAAGCAGGGTGATGGGTGTTAGTTCCGATGGCTTCACGATGATGGCATTACCTGCGGCCAATGCGGCGGCAGCCTGCCATCCAAACAACAACACCGGGTAGTTAAACGGAACAATAGATGCGATCACGCCCAGTGGCTCTTTTAACGTAAGGTGCATTTGTCCGGCGATGGCCGCGCCCGCCATGCGCCCTTGCTCGTGCCTTGCCAGCTCAGCGTAATACCTAAACGAAGAAGCAGAAGCGCCACCCTCCCAATTGGATTCCCTAAAGGGCTTGCCCATCTCGCGGGTCATGCACTCGCCAATTTCGGGAGCCAACTCTTCCAGCCGCGTGGCTGCGTGGTGCAAGGCGTTGGCTCGCTCCAACGCGCTTTGCGCCCACCATTCACGTTGGGCCGAATTCGCGGCGGCCACCGCACTCTCAATTTCATCATGCCTGGCTTCGGCAAAAGCGGCGCACGTTTCTTCGGAGGCCGGGTCTATGACTGCAACCGATGCGCCTGCGCTTTTTACAAATTCGCCATTCACGTAAAGATGATTTGAAAGCTGGCGCATTTGATTTTGAATTGGGGTGTCTTGATTCATCGCAACTCCTGCTTGTTTAACATTTGCCTTGTGTCCTTGAATTTTATCCGCGCCACACATTGACTTGCGGCGTAAAATATCAATCAAGCCATGCCTCTTGCCGCAGACTTTATCCGGATAAAAATTGACGCGGCCTTGCGCGCCCGCGCGGTGGCCGAGGTTCCCGCGCGGCAAATGCGCCGCACCCGCGCCTCGCCCGCCGACGCCTACTTGGGCATTTTGGGTGAGCTGGCCTGGGCGGTTTGGCGATACGGCGATGCCGCCCAATTTGATACGCTGGGCACAAAAGGCCAGGTGGATGACGCGCGGAGTGGCGTGGAGATCAAGACCTCCAAAACCCGGGTGGATGTGCGCTCGCATTTGATGGTGCGTGAGGACTACGCCCAAAAACGCCGCGCCGCGTTTTACGTGCTGGCGCTGGTGCCGTTTGCGCAGGTGGATGGCGCCGAGACCGATGTGTTTTTGTGCGGATGGGCCACGCACGATGAATTGGTGGCCCGCCCGCCGGTGGAGCGCGTCTCGCGTCACACCGGCAAGCCCCAGGGTTACAAGTGTTACGAAATTTTGTGCGCCGACTTGCATGGGATGAGAGAGTTGAGGCTTGGTTGAAAGACGGAAGACGGTGTTTAGGCGGATTTCGTCTCCCGTCGCCCGTCGCCCGTCCTTTCCCATCTCCCGCGTAAAATTACGTTGAACAATCATGACCAACAAATTTATCGCCATCG
>DAORUN010000046.1:11435-23564 GCA_035433205.1 Thermoflexales bacterium
ATCTCCCGCGTAAAATTACGTTGAACAATCATGACCAACAAATTTATCGCCATCGCGGGAAACATGGGCGTGGGCAAGTCCACGCTGACCAAGCTGGTGGCGCAACACCTGGGCTGGGCGCCGATCTACGAGGCCGTGGACGAAAACCCTTATCTGTCTGACTTTTACGCGGACATGCAACGCTGGAGCTTCCACTCGCAGGCGTTTTTTCTTTCGCGGCGCGTGGCGCAGCACAAAGAATTGATGAGCCGCCCGGAGCCAATTGTGCTGGATCGCAGCGTGTATGAGGATGCCGAGATTTTTGCGCAAAACTTATATTTGCGCGGCTCCATGTCCGAGCGCGACTGGCGCACTTACGAGGGCTTATACAAAACGATGGCGACCCTGCTGCGCCCGCCGGATGTGATCGTGTATCTTCGCGCAGAAGTGCCCACGCTCGTCAAGCGCATCCGCCAGCGCGGGCGCAATTTTGAGCTGTCTATTTCGATGGATTATCTCTACGCGTTAAACGATTTGTATGACCGCTGGGCCAACGATTTTACGTTGTGCCCAGTGCGGGTGATTCAAACCGATAACACCGACTTTTTGTATAACCCAGATGACCTTGCGCGTGTGTTGGCGATGCTGGCTGAGTGAAAAAGCGAGTCTCGTCGCTTTGTCACTTGACCACCGGCATCGCGTCGGCGGCGGCGTTGGCCGCGACCGAGAGGGCATACACCCATGCCGTGCCATCTGGGCTGGCGGTGGTTTTCACCTTCCACCAAAGTCCGTTGGCCGATTTGCCAATCACTTCGAATTCCGCGCCAGAGTCCGAGATGGAAAAAAGCCGCGACGAAAGATTGGTGGAAATGCGCGCCCCAACCTGATTCTTGACCACCGTCAACATGGGCTTTGTTTGCCCAATAATTTTCTGGGCGTTGGCGTCTGGCGTGGCCCAGGTAGCCATCACCCACGCCATGCCGTTTGGCGAAAGCGTGGTGGCGACCCGATAAAACTTGTTGTCTGCGCTCACGCCGCGCAATTCCATTTTTGTGCCGTTCAACACCGAGCCGTATGTGCTGGCGGTCTCGGAAGGCAGCGTGCGCAAAAGCAGCCGCGCGCCTTGCGTGGCAATGGTGAGCATTGGGCGCGTGGATGCAGAAATGGTCGCGGGTGTGCTTTGTGGCGCGGCGGGCAGGGATGGGGCAGGGGCGGGCGTAAATACCGATGAGCCATCACTGGTGACGACCGAATTGCTGACCCATGCCACCCCGCCGGGAATGGCCGAGTGCGAGACTTTCCACCAGTTGCCATCAGAACTGCTGCCCACCACTTTGAGCATAAGGCCGTACCCAGCCTGTGCGATGACATTGCCATCCAAACTTGGCGCATCGCGCAAATTGGCTTGGTCTACCGCGATGATGACCTGGCCCGCCGGAGCCGCAGCGGGAGCAACTGGCGCAACCGGCGCGGGCGCAACGGGTGCAGAGGTTGACTGGGGCGCAGGCGCGGCCGGTGGCTGAGTGGGCACGGGCGCGGGCGCAGGTGCGCTTCCTGCGCCAATGACCACCAGCGAGGCGTCATCGGCCACCGTGTCGTTGTGCTTCACCGGATACTCCGCGTCCGTGTCTAAAATTACCGTGGCCCAGCCGGTCTTGGTTACACCCTCCACCGTAAGTTGAAAATAATTATCGTATTGGCGCGTCCAGCCGCTGCACACGGTATTTGCGTCAAACACGGGGTGCACTTGCACCCGCCCAAGCTGGTCTATGCAAATGCGGGCTTGTAACGCGCCATCTTGCGTAGATTGGCCGGAGTCGTTGTTAGAGGACCACTGGCGCACCCACATGCTAAAGCGCAGGCGCGAGTTGATCGGGATGTTCTGCACAGTTTGCTGCACGCCCGCCGAGTGGTTGATGGATTGAAAGTTGAAGAACCTTAACGCAGTGGGCGCGGTATGCACGTTGTCCGGGTGTTCCAATCCGGCAAGATTGTATTCTGGGGTGCGGTTTACCACATCGGTTTGGGCGTTGGCAGGGCGGCAGGCCCAAAACGCCGACCAATACGCGGGCACCGCCACCGAGCTGAGCGAGACGCCATTGCCGCAAATATCCACCATCCAGGATGTTGGGTAATTAAAGTCGCCATTTTTAAGCAGGTTGGGGCCGGGCGCTTGCGCTTGGGCAGGCCGGGCGCCCATCATGGGGATGGCTAATGCGGCGCAAGCCAACCCGCGCAAAAAAACAAATTTTGTTAAAGCTAAGGTTTTCATCTGCTTTGACATTTTAGCCCTTTTGATGAAGACACAAGGGCTTGTGATGTATCATCCTTAAGAATAGTTTTGCAACTTTTGCAGTCATACCGCGTATTAAAAATTATCATTAGTCTTGCCACAAACGTGAAAAGGGCTACACTTGTAAAGCAACGCGGTTAAAGACGTTGCGCAAATTCCGAGGAGGACTTTAATAATGGCGAAGTTTGAACGAGTTGAAGAAATTGATGTGCTGCCCGACAAGGTCTGGCAGGTTTTGTCCGTTCCCTCATCGTGGGATGAGTTTTTGCCCGATGTGGCTGATGTTCAGGTTGGTGGCGAGGCCACGACCGGCGCTGCCTTTTATTACACCGCCCCCGGCGGCAAACAGGGCGCGGCGCATGTGGTCAAGGCCGATGCCAACCGTTACTTGGAAGTGTTGACCGAGGTGGAGGGCCACCAGACCCGCCATCGCTTTACACTAGCGCCGCGTATGGGCGGCTTGCTTGGGCTGGGCGGGGCCAACGGCACCCGTGTGGACTACGTGATGGAATACACGCCCCCCGGCGGCTTTATTGGCGCGTTTGTGGCTGGCGGCAACCCCGTGGATCTGATGAAAATCAAGACCGCGCTGGATAAGCTGGAGAAAGTGGCCGAAAGCCCGGATAACATCAACGCGGGCAAAACAGGGCAACTGCCCACCCTCAAGTCATAGGGATTTCATGAGCGTTTTATGACGCGCATAAATCAAAACAATTTTTTAAGGAGATAAAAACATGGGAATTATTGCAACTTTGGTTCTTGGCGCTTTGGCAGGATGGATTACCGGCAAGCTGATGCACAGCACGTATGGACTGATTGGCGATATTATTCTAGGCATCGTCGGCGGCATCGTCGGCGGCTTTTTGGCCGGTCTGGTGGGTCTTGGAGATATGGTCTCTGGCCTCAACCTCACCAGCCTGATCGTCTCGGTTTTGGGCGCGGTGCTTGTGGTTGCCATTGCTCGTTTCCTGCGCAAAGGCTAGGCCTGCGCGGTATCCATCAAATAAAAAAGCCAGAGCAAACCTCCCTGGCTTTTTTTGTTTGATGCTCTTGGTTCACAAACCCAGGTAAGCTGATCGAATGTAATCATCGTGCAGCAGCTTGTCTGCGGCGTCGCTGCGGGTCATGTGGCCGGTCTCCAGCACATATCCGCGATGCGCGTGACTGAGCGAAACTTCCACATCTTGTTCCACGATGAGAAGCGAGGTGCCTTGCTCGCGGTTGATTTGTTCCGCGGCCTCAATGATGTTATCTACAATGAGCGGCGCGAGACCGAGCGAGAGTTCGTCAATCATCAAGAGTTTGGGCTTGGCCATCAGCCCTCGGCCAATGGCCACCATTTGTTGCTGCCCGCCAGAGAGTTTGCCCGCTGGGTCTTTTAGCTTTTTCTCCAGCGCGGGGAAGAGGTGCATCACCATGTCGTAGCTGCGGTTCACCTCTGCGCGGTCTCGCCGAGAGAACGCGCCTTGCATTAGATTTTCTTTTACTGTGAGGCCGGGGAACAGCCGTCGCCCCTGCGGCACATGGATGATGCCGAGATTGACAATTTCATCGGATGGCGCGTGGGTGATATCGCGCCCATCAAACATGATTTTGCCGCTGCGCGCGGGCACGATGCCGGAGATGACCGAGAGCAGCGTGGTTTTGCCCGCGCCGTTTGAGCCAACCAGCGCCACAATTTCCTGATCGCGCACCTCCATTGAGACATCCCACAAAACTTGAATTTGCCCGTAGCCCGCGCTTACTTTTTCTATGCTTAGCATGATTTACCCCGCTTTTTCGTGTTGTCTTTGCATATATCGCTGCCCCAGATACGCCGCGATGACGTTTGGATCATTCAGCACCACATCCGGCGCATCATCGGCAATCTTTTTGCCAAAGTCCAGCACCATGATGCGATGCGAGAGGGCTTTGATGGCTTTCATGACATGTTCTACCACCAGCAGGCTGATTCCGTCTGCGTGAATTTGTTTGAGCAGTTCTACGGCGCGGTCAATCTCGGCCGTATGCAACCCGGCCATCACCTCATCTAGCAAAAGCACTTTGGGGTCCATGGCTAAAGCGCGGGCAAGCTCCAGCCGTTTCAAATCGGGGATGGTGAGCCGGCTGGCGTCGGCGGAGATCTTATCTTTCATGCCCACGCGGGTGAGGACTTGCTCAGCGCGGCCAAACGCCTCGCTGGCGCTGCGTTTTGCGCCGCCCGCGCCAAACATCGCGCCCACCGCCACGTTCTCTAACACAGACAAGTTGCGAAATGGCCGCACCACCTGAAATGTGCGCGCCAGCCCAATGCGCCCCATGCGGTGCGGATGTGAGACGGACACATCGCGCCCAAGAAATTCAATTTTCCCGCTGGATGGCGGGTAGAGCGCCGTGACTACATTGATAAAAGTGGTTTTGCCAGCGCCGTTAGGGCCAATCACGCCCAGAATTTCACCTTCGTGCAAAGTCATATTCACGTTCGAGAGCGCCATCAGCCCGCCAAATGTTTTGGTTAGACCTTGCGTTTGCAGAACAAGTGGTTTTGTGCTCATGATTTTTTATTTAACAAGGGTGACCTTGATGGACAGGACGACAAGATTAGGCTTTGTTCAAATTCATGCCTGGTTGTCTCGCGGGTTTTTGAGCAGCGCGGCCAGAGTGAGCTTTCTGCGCCCGCTCAAATACTCGTATAGCCCGCGCGGCAAAAAGATGATGGTGAGAATGATGATGATGCCGAGCAGCGCAGGCTGAATGCCGGGAAAGTTAAACAGCAACCACGTGCTAAGCGGCAGCAAAATCATCGCCCCAAGGATTGGGCCAACCACCGTCCCCGTGCCGCCAAGAAGCGTGATCAAAATGGGCGTTGTGCTATACAACGGGTTAAAAATGGCCTCTGGTGAAATGGCGGTGTTGTAATACGCATAAATGCCGCCAGTGATTCCCACGATAAAGCAGGCCAGCACCCATGCCAGCGTTTTGTAGAGCGTGGCATCAATCCCCAGCGCCTTCGCGCCTTCTTCGTTTTCTCGGATGGCGAGCCATCCAAACCCCAGTTTATTGCGGCTGATGAGATACGTGATGACCGCGCTCAAAATGGTGAGCATCAGGAAAATGTAATAAATTAATGTGTAAAAATCTTTGTCGGTGTTGAGCGGTAAGTTAAGTCCAATACCGCCACCGGTTACGTCATCCCAGCCGGCTACAATTTCTCGCGCGGCATTGGCGATGCCCAGCGTAGCCACTGCAAAGTAATGCCCACGCAAGCGCAGCAACGCCGGGCCAATGAGGAATGACAGCAGGGAGCAGATCACCCCGCCCAGCAGCACCGCCGGCGCAAAGTCCCAGTGCATCTTGGCCATCATCACCCCGGTGACGGTTGCCCCAATGCCAAAAAAGGCCACGTTGCCAAACGCAGAGTAACCTGTATACCCGCCAATAAAATTCCATGCCAGCGCCATCACGGCATACATGAGCGCCAGCGTGATGGTGCGCAAAAGGAACCCGGACGCGCCAAACAACGGCAAGAGCGCCATCGCCGCAAACAACAAGCCGCACACAATGTAAAGTATTTTGTCCCCGCGTGTCATGGTTTATTCCGCCTTTCCACTGGTGAATGGTTTTCCAAATAACCCTTGCGGGCGCAACAACAACAGCACAACCAGAAGCACGAACGACACCGCGTCTTTTAACGCAGGGGCATAAAACCCCACAAAAACTTGTATCAGCGCGATAATCATGCCGCCAGCCAGGACGGCGGGCACATTGCCCAGCCCGCCCAGCACCGACACCAGAAACGCATACACGGTGTATCTGGCGCCTGCATCCGGGGTGAAGGACGTCGTCATGCTCACAAGGCTGCCAGCCGCGCCTGCCAGCATCGTGCTCAGGCCAAAGGTTAGCGCATAAATAGGCGCCACTTTCACGCCCGTGAGCCGCGCCGCGTCCAGATCCATCCCCGTGGAACGGATGGCGTTGCCCTGACGTGTGCGGGTAAGAAACAAGTGAAACACAATCACCATCAGGATGGACAATGCCAGCGCGGCCAGCTTGACCAGCGGGATGTTCACCCCGCCAATCGCCAAACTCGCGCCGGAGTAGGGCGTCGTCACCGAGCGCACATCGGCTTTCCACACTTGCAGGATGAGGTTTTCCAACAACATGCCAATCCCAAAAGTGATGAAGAATTTAGCCATCAGCGGGGCTCGAATAACCCAGTGAATGATCCAGCGCTCGGTGGCATACCCCACGACAAACAGCGTAATCATGGTGAGTGGAAGGCCCAGAAACGGGTCAATCCCCAGCGAGGTATAGAGCGTGTAGGTGATGTATGACCCCAGCACGATGAATGCGCCGTGCGCCAGATTTACCACATGCATGATGCCCCACACAATGGAAAACCCCAGCGCCACCAGCGAAAGCACCCCGCCCAGAATGATGCCGTTAACCAGCGTTTGCGCGAATTGGATTGAATTCATGGTTGGTATAGGCAGAGAAGGGTTGGAATATTCACACGTTCGCAGGTTAGAACGCCCTAACTTGCGAACGTGTGACCGTGTAAACAAAAATGTTACTTGCGCGAACCCCACGCCGGGGCCGGATACTCAAATGGTTTAGAGGCAGATTCGGCAGGTCCCACCGTATAGTTGCCGCCGTCGGTCGCGTTTTGCTGAACGGCCATCGGCTTAAACGTGTTTATGCCACGCTCGTCAAATTTAACCTTGCCGTAAAACGAGTCAAAATCCAGCGCGGCAATTGCGTCGCGCACTTTCTGCGCATCCAGCGAACCGGCTTTTTCGATGGCGCGCTGGAAAGCAAACACCGCCGCGGCAGACTCGGCCACCTGGTAGGGGATGGTTGTCTCGTAGCCGCCCTGCGGGAATTTGGCGCGCACGGCCTTTGCAAAATCTTGCGGCGTAGAGAATGGGTCATTCGCATCGCCCTTCAGTTTCAGCTCTTCCGTCCACTGCGCCGCGCCCAGCACGTAATCCGCATCTTTGCCCAGCGACTTGCGAAACTCTGGCGCGGTTGGCCCCACCGAGAATCCCCAGGCTTTGGCGTTGACGCCCAATTCCTTGCCCTGTTTGATGGTCAGAATGGCATCCTGAATATGCCCTGCGCCCAGAATCACATCGGGGTTCAAGCCCTTGATGACAGTGAGGTTGGACGAAATATCGGTGGCTTTGGCGGGATACTTGTCGTTATAAACCACTTCAAAACCCTGCTCTTTGGCATATTTTGCCGCGCCCGCCGCCACCTCCAGGGCAAACTTGTCGGTCTCGGCCACCACCGCCACTTTTTTGGCTGATGGGTCTTTGACCTTCACCAGATCCAAAATCCCGCGCAGATAATTCCCTGCGGGGCTTAACACCGCGAATGTAAACTTGAACCCACGCGCGAAAATGCTCTCTGCTGCGCCATTCGCCTCAATCATTGGGATCTTGTATTTTTCCACAATCGCCGCCGCCGTGTCAGACGAACTTGAGCCATACGGGCCAAGGATGAAGTTCACCTTATCCTCGGTAATCAGTTTCTCCACAAGTTGAGCGGTCTGGTCGGGGCTGCTGGCATCATCGTAATACTTGATGTCCAGCTTGCACATCTTGTCGCCCACTTTGATTCCGCCCTTCTCGTTAATCTTGTCTTTGGCGATGTCATAGCCGTCTTTGGTGTATTTGCCCTCGGCGGCGGTACTGCCAGTGAACGAAACCGCAGCGCCAAATGAAATGGTGCATGCGCCGCTGGCTGCGGCAGGCTGGGCGGGTTGCTTTTCGGTAGAGGCCGCGGGTGCGGCCGTTGGGGCAGGCGCGGCTGCGCCGCCGCACGCCGCGAGGATCGCGGCTATTGTTGTCAAACCAATCAAACGAAGTGGTGTATTCATGTTGGTTCTCCTCCGAGATATTCAGAAAATATCAAACGCGCGCAACAAGGCGCGGCGTCTAAAAATGATGGGTCAAACTCTAACCAGAAGATCACAACATGGCATAAATACCCAACCCATCCGTGTAAATAATGCGTAAAAAAAAGCCGGTTTTGGATGGGAGCGGAGATTGGATGATTCGGCAAAAATCAAGCAGCCGGACTTCTGGGTGCGCAGCCGTTTATTTGCGTTTTGCCTACTCGGCAAAGCGGTATCCCACGCCCGGCTCTGTGATGAGATGGCGCGGGGTGGTGGGGTCATCCTCAATTTTGCGGCGCAGGCGGCCAATGTAAACACGCAAATACTCGGATTCATCGCCATATTCCGCGCCCCACACGCGTTGCAAAAGCGCGCGCTGCAAAATTACTTTATTGGGGTGCAGGGCCAGCTCGGCCAGCAGAGCAAACTCGGTGCGAGTGAGCCGCACTTCTGCGCCGCGCCTGCGCACAATATGCGCGTCAAAATCCACCTCAAGCTCGCCAAATTTGCGGATGCGTGAAGAGGCATTGCCCGGAGGCGGCATGACCTGCGCCCGGCGCAGCACCGCCCGCACCCGCGCCATTAACTCCTCCACGCTAAAAGGCTTGGTCAAATAGTCATCCGCGCCCAAATCAAATGCGGCCAGCTTGTCGCGGTCCGCGTCCAATGCGCTCAGCACAATAATTGGGGTGATGACTTTCTCGCGCACGCGGCGCACCACCTCCAGCCCATCCATGCGCGGCATCATCAAATCCACAATCAGCAGGTCAATTTTTTGAGCGTTGAACTCGGCCATTGCCTCCAGCCCATTTCCTGCCTCAATCACGGCAAACCCACGCGCGCGCAAATTTCGCGCTACAAACTCGCGCAAGGCCTGCTCATCATCGGCAACAAGGATGGTGGACGCGCTCATATTTTGGGGCGAATTATATTGTGACAAATTACCTTGCCACATCCAGAGGGAGTGTAAACGTCACCCGGGTGCCGTTGTCATCGCTGGAAATGCTGATCTCGCCGCCGTGCGCCTGCACAAATGCGCGGCAAATGGTAAGCCCCAGCCCAGTGCCGCCCGATCTGCGCTGCACGCCGCGCCGGGCGCGGTAAAACCGCTCAAACAAGTTTGGAATTTCTGCGGGGTCAATCCCCGGCCCGTCATCCATCACGCTGATGGCCACGCGACCTGCCAATGCGTCGCCCTCGGCGCGGGTCGCCGTCACCACAATTTTTCCATCGCCATATTCTTTTGCGTTTTCAATCAAGTTGCGCAACACAACCTCAATGCGCTGGCGATCCACAAACACACTTGGCAGGTCGGATGGAATTTCCAGCGTAACTGCGCTCATTGGCAACTTGAGATACTGGATGGCGCGGGTGACCAGCTCGCGTATATCCCATTCCGCGCGGCGCAAAGCCAACAACCCCGCCTCTTGCCGCGAGAGATCCAGCAAATTCGAGACCAGCTCGCTCATCCGGTCAGCCTCGTTGCTGATGGTGTTTAGGAAGTGCTGCTGGTCATCGGGCGTCCAAGCCACATCTTGCTGAAGCAACGTGCTGGCATAGCCTTTGATGGCCGCGAGCGGGGTGCGAAGCTCGTGCCCCACCGCGCTAAGCAGGGTTTGTTTGTCTTCCAGGGCTTGGCGGTATAACCGTTTGTTTTCCCCGGCGATCTCGCGCAGGCGCTCGTCGCTGCGTTCGTAAAGCACGGCGTGTTCCCAGGCCAGCGTGGCGTAATTGGCAAAGGTCACCAGCAGGTTCACCTCATCCGCGCTAAAGGGCTTTGGCGTGTTGCGATGCACCAGCAAAATCACCGCCCCGGCATGTGGGCCAACGATGGGGATGGCCAGCACGGCGCGAAATCCTTCGCCAAAAGAAATACGCGGGAACGCGCCGCTGTCTTGCTCCACCACCATTTGCACCGGCTCGATGCTGCGCAGCGCTCTGGCAGAGGGTGATTCGGGGTCATCCAGCGAGATGGACACCATGCGCGGGTAATCGGGCGTATGGCCTTCGCTCACCAGCACGCGCAGCTTGCGGTCTTCATCGGGCACCAGCACGGCGGCGGCTTGCACATCCACCAAAGCGCGGGCGGCGTGAAGAATTTCCACACACACGCGGCGCGGGTCCAGCGTGCTCACCACCGCCCGCGATGTTGAAAGCAGCATGTTTAACTCGGCAATATGCGCGGCCACATTGCTCTCCAGGCGGCTAAGCGACCGCGCCAAATCGCCCATTTCATCGGCGCGGTCTGCGGCGGGGTGGGGCGTGGGGGTGATGGCCGCCGCCGAGACATCCAGATATTGCGCGGCGAGGGTTTGTAGCGGGCGAATAACCCGGCGCAGAAGCACCATCCAAAACAACAGACCGCCCATCGTTAAAAATAATGCAGAGAGCAAGAGAAAGGTGTTGAAACTGGTAATGGACGCAAACGCGCTTTGCGCCTCGCGCTGGGCCACCACGCTCCAGCCCAGCCCTTTGGCAGGGGCTGCGCTAAACATCCAATCTCCGCCCAATCGGCCTGCGCCAATAACAGTGCATTCGCCGCAGCTCAATGCGCCAAGCGCTCCGGGATAACGTTCCAGCGAAATTTCGCCGGGGATGGACGTGGCGATGAGCTGGCCCTGTTCGTTCAAGATGTGCAACGAGACGGCCTCGCCGCGCTGGGCGTGTTCATCGCGAATGGCTTCGATGGGCGCGTTCAAACTTTGGCGCGGGATGTTCATACCCAGCACGCCCAAAAATGTGCCGCTGGCATCGTATAACGGCTGGGCTAACACAACGACAGGGTATAGCGTGGTGCGATCCAACCCAAACTCTTGGGCCAAATTGCGCGAGGTTTGCGCTGTGACAAACCCCGGTTGGCGCGAGAGGTCTGTGCCAATTGTGAGTGGAAATTCTGGCACAGAGACGCGCATCACGCCCGCCTCATCCAGCCAATAAAGCATATCGGCATCGCGGCTGGCGGTCAGGTAATCTCGCAAAAGCGTTTCTAGCTGGGTGATGGCTTCTGGAGAGGTTTTTGCTTGTTTCACCAGCGCGGCTGGGGATGGGTTATCTGCGCTCATCAATCGCAACATTGTTGCCCGGTCTGCCAGCAGGCGGTCGCCAATTTCATGCGCCACCGAGCGAGCCAGCGCAAGATTGGTCGCCTCGGCATCCGCCACAAGCTGGCGTTGCACCAATTCGCGCAACATCAACCCGGTGCCAAGCAGCGCAACCACAAAACCGAGATACATTCCCAGCAGTTGCACCAGCAAGGAGCGGCGAAAGAGGCGGGCCATTTCTCAATCTAAAAAAGAATGGCGAGGATTTTGTGTTTTCGTCATCCTTGCCATTCTCTTTCTTCGTGTCACCCCCGCTTCTTTTGCGCCTCGCCCAGCGAGACACCCACGCGCCGCGCGCTGGTGATCCACTCGTGATCCAGCGGCACAATTTTGCGTTTGCCGATGATGTCCTTGAGCGGCACGGCCTCAGTGCCTTCGCCCCGCGCGGCCACCAGCACGCCAAAAGTGCCCTTTTCAATGTAATCAACCGCCGCGGTGCCCAGCCGGGTTGCCAGCAAGCGGTCTGCCGCGCTGGGTGTGCCGCCGCGCTGCACATGCCCCAAAATCGTCACGCGGCTTTCCAGCCCGGTGAGCTGTTCCAATTGGCTGGAGAGCCGCAAGGTGTTGCCTGTTCGCTGGGCCTCTAACGCGAGAAGCTTTTCCTCGGCGGTCTTTTTGGCCTTGGCGTTTTTGGCTTTCTCAATTTCGCGCTCAGCAGCCTTAAACTCGGCGGCGGTCTCAATGGACATGGCGCCTTCCGAGACTGCCACGATGCTGAATCGTCGCCCGGTGCGGCTGCGCTCGTGAATCGCCTCGGCCACGCTGTCTATGTGATACGGGATCTCAGGAATCAGGATGACATCTGCGCCGCCAGCAATGCCAGCGCCCAGCGCCAGCCAGCCCGTGTTGTGGCCCATGGTTTCCACAACAATGATGCG
>DAORUN010000047.1:0-9326 GCA_035433205.1 Thermoflexales bacterium
GTGTTGGTGGGCGTTGGGGTTGGGGTGGGTGGCACAACGCCGTTTTTCTCAATCGAGCCAATATCGCAATTCACATTTACCGGGCGCGGGGCATCGCGCTGATCTACCCCCAAACACCCGCCCGCGCCAATTTGATCCAGCGCTGGGCTGGTGTTTTTCAAATCGTGGGCCCAGCTTGGGCCGCCATAATCGCCTAGAATTTTCAAGTCTGGGTCAACCCCTGTTATATCTGACCCAAGAAAAACGGTGGTGCAGCCAGTTGTGGTTTTCACCAAATTGTTGCCAGAGCTGGTAAATATGCCAGAGCAGTCTTTCTCCTTTGTCACCGGAGACAAATCATCATTTACGCCCAAAATGGTGTTCTTGAACTCGACCAGAGCAACGATGCTGGATTGATAAAAACCGCCGCCATCGCCCACGTCATCTGCATCCGAATCCGCGATGTTATACGCGATGGTATTGCCGTTAAGAAACCCCGTACTACCGTTCATAAAATACAACGCGCCGCCATTGTCTTCGCTCTGGTTGCCGCTCAACGTGCTGTTAGACATCGTAATATCGGCAAGATTGAGATAAATTCCGCCGCCAAAAGCGGTGGATGTGTTGGAGTAAATGGCGCTTTGGCGGATGGTGAGTGTGCCAGAGGTTGTGTTGGCAATGCCGCCGCCAAACCCATTGTTCACAAACACCACATCATTGCCCTGAATGGTCGAGAGCCTCACGGTGGCATCGCCGCCTTTGTTGTATAACCCGCCGCCGTATACATCGGCAGTGTTGTTTTTGATTGTGCTTTCCACCACCAGCACAACCCCATCGTTAAAAATACCGCCGCCGTCGGGCTGCTCATACACTTTCGGAAAAAGCTGGCCCGGCACGGTGCTGGTGATCGTTTTGCCGTTTTGTCGCACGGTGCTGGTTTTGAGCGTCGCATCGCCGCTGTTAAATAACCCGCCGCCTTGAACATCGGCGGTGTTGCCGTTAAACGTAGTTCCTTCGGCATAAAAGGTGCTACCCGAGGGCAGATACACCCCGCCGCCGTAATACCGCGCCATGTTCTCGCGCAAAACGCTGTTGGTCAGGGTCAGCCATCCGCCCACATAAACACCGCCGCCCTTGCCCGGCGCTGGGTAATACACGCCTGTGCCATACGCCCACGCCTCGTTTCCAACCATGCTGATGGCATCTGCGGTCAGCCGTGCGGTTGGCGAGATATACACTCCGCCGCCATCCGCGGCCGCATCCACACCCAGCGCAACCGCGTTATACGAAATTTCCCCACCGTTTATCACGCCCACCGCGTTTGTGTCTAAAAATAGCCCGCCGCCGTGCCGCGCCAAATAATCTGTGGTGGTGGTCAGCATGTTGCCGTTAATCACGTTCTCTGTCAGGGTGATGGCCGACCCATTACCCGCAAAGACCCCTCCGCCTTGCGCAACGTTTAGGTGTTGCTCCAACACCCCGCTCAAAATTTGGGTAAAGGCGATGTTGGCGGTTGCGTTTTTGCCCACATACACCCCGCCGCCCTGCACGTCTTGCACACCTTCCAATTTTTGCCTTTGCAAAGCGCTGTTGCCAATGGTGATGTCGCTGTTTCTGCCTGCCCACACCGCGCCGCCCTGCGCAACCCCGGAAATTGAGAACGCCTCGTTGCCAGAAAAAGTATTATTTTGCAAAAACGCGGTGGCGCTGTTGCCCGCGTGAACCGCGCCGCCCTGCGCCCCATCTGCGCCACCCATTAAATTATTGCCGTTAAAAATGCTGTTCTCAATGGTGATGGCCGGGGATGCTCCCGCAAAAATCGCGCCGCCTCTTGCGCTGCCTGTTGTAGCCGAGTTGACCCAGTTATCAATAAACGAACTGTCATACACATTCAGGTTGCCCGCCATCATATGCACCCCGCCGCCAAAAGAATTTGAGATGGCCGGGTTGCTATAAATAAACGCGCCGCTGTAACTAATCACGCTGCTGGCGGTGATGAGACCCTGGCTGGAGATAAACATCGCCCCGCCCGCGCCTTCGTATGAGTTGTTGTATTCAAACGTGCTGCTGATGACGCTCACAACTGTGGCCGAGATGGCCCCGCCCCCGCCACCCTCTGCGCGGTTGCTGGATAACCGCGAATTTTCAACCGTGAGAATGCCGGTGCTAAAAATGCCGCCGCCGTTTTTTAGGCTGCGGCTATTGATCACATCCACGTCATTCAAACGCAACGCGCCAGCGTTAAACACGCTCCCGCCATTGTCGCTGGAATAACCATTGTTCAAGTTCATGTGCGTGAGCGTGACCTGCGTGCCCGCGTTTGGAATGTTGATGGTGCGGGTTGCCCCCGGTGTCCACGTAATGCCGCCAATGAGCGAGCCGCCGTCAATCGTCACGTTGCGTGTAATCGTCACGCTCTCCGCGATGGGTCCCGGATACGCCAAATTAATCGTTGTGCAGGTGGCGTCGTTTAGCGCAGCCTGCACGTTGGCATACAAGCCACCTGGCGCGGTGCAAATGGCATCTGGTGCGGAAGGTGCTCGTTTGCGGTCAAGGTCGTCCGGATCGCTATTGGCCACATCAAAAGAGGCAAAAACCGCTGCGCCAAGAAGCCCGGCGGCCACAAAAACAAAAAGCGAAGGTGTGCGCATGGCGCGATGTTTTATCACATTTGCGTGTTTTTTGCGTGGCAAATTAAAAAATTCAGAAAGTAGCGGGGCCAGCAAAGCCGCGACCGGCTTATTTGGCGCGCCATTTTGCCCATAAATAATGCACAATAGGCGCACATTTTGCAGAAGTCACATGCGTCAACCTACCAGGAGCTCTATGCCAAAAACGCAAGCAGAAGTAAACGACTTGCTCTCAAACAACGGGTTAAAAACAATTTTTGCCGTTTTGCCGATGTTGCTGATTGCAATGGCCATCACAGTTGAAGGTTTTCGGCGCCCGCCTATCTCATTGGTAACAGCGCTTGCCTTGCTTGTTGGCGGGGTTGCTCTGGCTTTGATATTGACGCTTCAACGCCGTATGGCACCTGAGTTGACGCTATTCAGCCTGACGCCGCTTTTGTGGCTGCCGATCTTTGATGAAATATTCACTGCATACAAAACGCCATTTATTTTGGTTTGCGTGGCCTTTTTGGTGATGGGTGCGCTGATCTACCAAATGATTAAACTCAATTGGCTTGTGCGGGTTTTCGTTTTGCTCGTGACACTGGCAATTACGTTTGTGTTTGCCAATCATCTGGCGGCAAATTATTGGGAGATGGTTGGAAATTTGGTCATTGGCCATTGCCAGCCAAGTGCGCCAGATTGCAATACGGTAATAGGCGATCAACTCACTTGGTGGCAGTTGATATTCCGATAAAACGTATCCATCCAATCTTTAGCGATTCCACGCAAACACGCCCACGCCCCATGGCATAAGCGAGAAATCGTTGCCGCTCATGTCCCCAATTACCGGGACAAAATTACCATTGGGCAGCGCTTGAATATGAAAGCTGCGAGGCTGGCCGCTAAAGTTAAACGCCTCAAGAATAATTTGGTTGTCCACCCAGCGATAGACCAGCAAACACTGCTCGCCGCAATCGGTTTCCATGCCGCCATGCACAATTTCAAATTGTCTGCTGCGCAGCGCCGGAAAGGAATAGCGCAACACGCCCAATGCGCGGTAATAGCTTAGCAACGAAGCCGTGTTTTTGTCCTCTTCTTCCACGCTGATGCCATCGTTTGGATTGTTAAAGTCATCTGGCGCAGAGAACCAGCGCGTCATGCCCGCGCCGGTTTGGGTCGCATACCAGTCCATTGGCTCGCGGCGATATTCATCCCAAAACGGGCCGCTGCCCTTTGAGCCGCGCATGCCCAGTTCCTCGCCGTAATACACAATTGGAATGCCGGGGAGCAAAAACGCGCTGGCGGCGGCCAACCGCTCGCGGGCAGGGTCGCCGTTCACCTCGCTGGCGATTCGGTTTGTGTCGTGGTTGCTCACAAAGCGCACCAGTTGCGCATCGCTGGGGTAAAGGTCTTTTTGCGCCTGCAAAGACCCATCCAGCCAGAAGGCAGGCGACTGGCCGTTGATCACGCCATCGCCATTCGCGTCTATGCTGCCATCCAGCGTGAGGGCGTACGGAAAGTCAAAGGCGGCGTCAAACCCCCAATTTAGATATTTATTTATCGCGTCACCGTTGTCCCAAATTTCGCCCAGCATCACCGCATCTGGTTTTTTGGCTTTGATGGCTTGCCGCGCCTCGCGCACAAACACCTCATTCAACCCCAACACGTAGTCAAAGCGCAACCCATCAACGCCCAAGTCCAACCAATACAAAGCGGCGTCAATCAAATACTTGCGCACGGCGGGGTTTTCGTGATTCCAGCGCGGCAAATTTTGCGAGCCAAAAAATGTGTCGTAGGTTGTGTTTGCGGCATCGGCAAAGCGATACCAGCTTGTGTATTTTGAGCTGGGGTTTTTGTAGGCATCCTTAAAAAATGGATGACTGCTGCCGGAATGGTTGGCCACAAAATCAACAACCAGCCGCATCTTGCGCGTGTGCATCTCCGAGACCAGAAATTTGAAATCATCCAGTGTGCCAAACTGCGGGTTCACGCTCAGGTAATCGTTCACGTCATACCCGTGATACGAATCGCTGGGGTAATGCGGGTTTAGCCAGATGGTGTTTGCGCCAAGGCTTTGCACGTAGTCCAACTTTTGGGCCATGCCGCGCAGGTCGCCAATGCCATCCCCATTTGAGTCGTAAAAACTGCGCGGAAAAATTTGGTAAATGATGGCGGTTTCGAACCATGCGGGCGTGCCAATGCGCCCGTGCCCGTTATCTGGCGCGGGTTGCAGGGTTGCCCCGCTGTTTGGCGCAGGTTGAGACACGCAGGCGCACAAGGCAAGCGCCAAACCAATCAACAAAAATTTATTTTCTTTCATCACAACCAAAACCGCGCGGTGTGCGCTGGTCGCGTTCAAGCATATCAAACGTATTCTCGCGCGGCGTTGACCGCCACATTATTCAAGATACTCATCAGCTCGGGTATGGGCATTTGCACTTTCCCATTCACCCAATCAGAAAAAATCACCACCATGCCGCTAGTAACCACCCGCATGGAGATGAGAAATTCATCCGGGCGGGCGATTTGGCTGAACACCTTACGCTCGGTTACCATGCGCTTTAGAAACACTTCTTGCAATTTGTGCATAAACGTAAACGAACCCTGCGTATCAAGCAACAACCGATAAAACTCTTTGTTTTGCTCAAGTTCGACTCCAATGCGCATTAAAAAGGGTAACGGGTGATACAGCAATTCTGTGTGCTCGGTTTCATCCAAATAGCCAAACAGCTTTTGGGTGATCTCATTTTCAATTTCTTCCAACACCGCATAAATATCCTGGTAATGCGCGTAGAAAGTGCTGCGATTGACATCAGCGCGTTCCACCAGCTCGCGTACAGAGATGGCGGTGGTGTTCTTTTCGCGCATCAAGTCTAGGTAGGCTTTGCGTATGCTCTCTCTGGAGCGGATGGCGCTCCGATATTCTGCTTTTTCCTTCATCCCGCTATTTCTCCGTTGGCAAAATCAAACACTTTTTGTGCAATGTCGGATTTCCAACACATTAAAAAACTTGATGGTTGCAACAAAATTTAGCTTTACTATACTTCTTGCAAAATTAAAAAGCAACAACTGTCTGATTTTGCTAAACGTGCGAAATCGCTTCTTAAAATGAATAACACACCAAACACATCCCTAAAAACACCGCCCACCGTGCCGGGCGTGCCGCTCCTTGGCAGCGCGTTTGCGTTTGTCTCTGGCAATGGCGTATCGGTAGACTTTTTGCAAAAAGCGCAAAAAGAGTATGGCGACGTGGCGCATTTCACCGCCGCCCGAAAATCCTTCTACCTGGTGAGCGACCCCGCGCTGGTGCGCCAGGTGATGCTGGAGCGCGCGCAGGAGTTCCCCAAAGTTGAGGAGATGAACGACGAGCCGCGCGGGCTGGCGCGGTTTCTTGGGCACGGCATCCTCACCGCGGGGTATGAAGAGTGGAAGCCCCAGCGAAAACTCATCCAACCGCTGATGCAGCCCCGGCACATTGCGGCCTATGGCGACACGATGGCGAAGATGGGTGAGAAACTCATCAACCAATGGCAAGAGGGCGAACAGCGCAACATTCACGCCGATATGACCCAGGCCACGATGTGGATCATTGCCGATACGATGTTTGGCATTGACGTGGAACAAAGCAAAGAGCTGGAGACGATGGGCAACGTGGCGCAGAAAATTGTCATTGGAGATTTGTCTCCGCTTTTGCCCGATGCGTTGACTGGCCGCGACAAAAAAACGGCGCAGATCAACGCCGCCCTCACCGCGCTGGTGCAAAAATTCAAGGCCGAAGCCGCCGCGAAGGGCGACACAAACCGCAAAGATTTGCTTTCTATTTTGATGTCCATGCGCGATGAAAACGGCCAGCCCATGTCTGAGGAGTTTTTACGCAACAACATTTTGACCATGTTCTTTGCCGGGCACGAGACAACCGCGAACACGCTCACATGGGCGTTTTACTATCTCGCGCAAAACCCATCTGTTTTGAAAGAGTTGCAAAAAGAGGTGGATGGCGCGCTGGCCGGCCAACGCCTGCCCACGGTTGAGGATCTGCCAAAGCTGCCGTATACCTTGCAGGTGATTAAAGAAACCATGCGCATTCAGCCCACCGTGGCCATGATTCCGCGTGGGGTGAGGCAAGATGCCGCGCTGGGCGAATATCAAATTGAGGGCGGCTCAATCGTTTTGGTCTCGCCGTATGTTCAGCACCACGACCCGCGCCACTGGCAAAACCCAGATGTGTTTGACCCCGAACGTTTCTCTGCGCAAAACGAGGAGAAGATTGAGAAGTTCAGTTACATGCCATTTGGCGGTGGACCGCGCATTTGCATTGGCAGCCACTTCGCGCTTATGGAGGCGCAGGTTTTGCTGGCGCTCATTGTGAGCCGCTACGAGTTGGCGCTTGCGCCCAACGCAAAGGTGGAGCCGTTGCGCCAGGTCACCACCTCGCCAAAATTTGGCCTGCCCATGATTGTGCAACGCCGCAAATAAGGGGCTTGATGACGTAGAGACGCAGAATTTTGCGTCTCTACCCAATTGCAGACACCTTGTTGTTAATTTGCCCGGCCAAAGCTCACAGGCGTTTGCGGTTTCTCATTAACGCTCAGTTGAAACACATCTGGCCGGGCGTAATGGCCGGTCACATCAAAATCAAATTTGCTCTGGGCAATTTCGGCCATGTCCAGCTCGGCATACAAAATGCCTTCCTGGTCAAACAATGGCCCGGCCAAAACTTTGCCCAATGGCGAGACGATCACGCTCCCGCCGCGGCACATCACCTCTGGCGCGTTGGCCAGCTCCTCAATGCCGGGCAAATCGGCTGGGTACATGGATTTGGTCACGAACTGATTGCACCCCAGCACAAAACAGCGGCCCTCGCAGGCGATGTGTTGCATGCTGGCCTGCCATGTCTCGCGAGAGTCGGCGGTGGGCGCCAGATATAGCTCCACGCCTTTGCCATACAAAGCCATTCGCGCCAGCGGCATGTAATTTTCCCAGCAAATCAAGCCGCCCATTTTGCCCAGCGGCGTATCCAGCACGGCCAGCGTGCTGCCATCGCCTTCGCCCCAAATCAACCGCTCGGAGGCGGTGGGTTTGAGTTTGCGATGTTTGCCAAGCAGCGCGCCATCCGGCCCAAAATACAACACGGTGCAATATAACGTGCCGCCGCCAAAGTCGCCCTCTTTTTCAATTACGCCAATGGCCAAATACACCTGCGCTTGCCGCGCCGCCGCGCCCAGCGCCTCGGTGGCGGGGCTGGGGATGGATACCGCGTTGGCCCAATAGCGTCGCCATGTGCGCCGCCCCTCCGGGCTGCGGCTGCCCACCACCGCCCCAAAACTCAGCCCGCGCGGGTAGGCCGGAATAAACGCCTCTGGGAACAACACCAATTTTGCGCCTTGATCTGCGGCCTCTTGCGTAAGGCGGCAAGCTTTTTGCACGCTCGCTTCGCGGTCAAACAAAACGGGCGCAGCTTGCACCACCGCCACTTTGGTCTTTGGGAATGTCTCGTTGGTTGTCATAGTTTTGATGTGAGATCGCATTGTCATATATTGCGCAATAAATTTAGTGACGGTCTTATTCGTAGGGGCGAGGCATGCCTTGCCCCTACCCAGCGCCTTTATTTGTCTCCAAGGGACATTTTCGATTTCATCGCCCCCAACACCACTTTTGCCGACCTCTTCCAGCTAAACCGCGCGGCGTTGCGCAGGCCGCGCTCAACCAACCCGCGGCGCAAACTGTCATCGCTAAACACGCGGCTGATGGCCGCCGCCATCGCCGCCGCGTCCAGCGGATCAAACAAAACCGCGCCATCGCCCGCGGCCTCTGGCAAAGACGATGTGTTGCTGCACGCCACCGGCACGCCCACGCTCTGCGCCTCAATCACCGGGAAGCCAAAGCCCTCATACAGCGATGGCACAACCACCGCCCGCGCCCGTCGCACCAACGCCGATTTCTCTACCTCGCTCACATAGCCTACAAATTTTGCGCTGGGCGGCGCAATATCCGCCAGAGTTTCCCCGCCCCAGCCAGGTTTGCCCGCGATGACGAGACTCGCGCCATCCGGCAACCCATCGGCCAAAACCCACGCCTGCAAAAGGCGGCGCACATTTTTGCGCGGCTGCTGCGTGCCGGTGAAGAGCGCATACGGCCCGCGCAAATCAAACTTGTTCAGCGCGGCATCTATCTCCGCCGGGGTCACCTCGGCCAGCGCAGGCAGGCCGGGCAGGGCGGTTTGCACTTTGGCCGATGGCGCGGCGTATTGCCGAATCAAATCCTGGCGCGTGTTCTCGCTCAGAGCCAAAACCACATCGGCATATTTCAGCGCAAACCGCGCCGCAAACTCCAGGTAAAGCCTTTGTTTGATGGGGTGCGCGGCGGGGAAGAAATGAAAACCCACATCGTGAATCATCGCCACTTTGCGGGTGCGCCGCAGCCCCCACGCCGCGCTGATGGGCAAGACATGCGCGGGCACAAACAGCGCATCCGGCGGGCGGCGGGCCAGCTCGCGCGCCAGCCCCAGGTGCGTCCACAAGCGCGGGGGCGACACGCGCACGATGTGCGTGGCAGGCGCAATGCGCTCCACCGCCCGCGCGTTCTCATCCGAGCGAACGTAAAGCCGGTAATCGTGTTCTGGCGCAACGCGCAACATCGCGGCGATGATCTCGCGCGAGTATCGCTCTGTGCCGGTTTGCCCCGCCTCGGTCACGCGGCTGGCGTCTATGCCAATCTTCATCAATTACGAATTAC
>DAORUN010000047.1:9426-23018 GCA_035433205.1 Thermoflexales bacterium
AATTACGAATTACGAATTACTAATTACGAGTGGGCTGACGTTCGTAATTAGTAATTCGTAATTGTTACTTTTTGTTCCAGTTCCAAAATCACTTTGCCGTTTTGCGTCGCGTCAAAATAGGCGGCGTTTTTCTTTTGGTTGGGGTCAAACACGCTGGCGCGGATGGTATACGCGCCGGGCGCGAGACCAGCGGGCAACTGCAATTGCACGTTGCTCACCAACGCCTCGCCCTGCGCCCACTGGCTGCCCTCCAGCGAGACCGCGCGGTCAACATCCAGCACGGTTTTGCCATCTGGGCCGATGAGTTTGATAAACGGCGCGTAATACCACGCCGCGTGCGGCTCGGTGGGCAAGGCATCCACCCGCCAAATGTGCTGAACCGAGATGGTCTCGCCTGCTCGGGCGGCGGTTGGCGCGCTAAAGTTAAGCAGCGACCAGCCAATGTTCATGGTCAGCGTGGGCGGCTGGCTTTGGCCGATGGGGTACGAGCGATACGTGCGCAACGTTGACCCATCTACCACCTGCAAGGGCAAAAGCTCTGCGTGGGCCAGCGGCGCGCCCTTTTGGCTGAGGGCGCACGTGCCGCCCTCGGGTTTCACGCTCCACATCGAGGAGAACTCGTTGGCTTTTACGCCGCCCCAGCGCCAGCGTTGCGGGTCTTGGAATAAACTCAAGTCCCACCAAAAATTGCTGCCATCCAAAGTTTTGCACTCGCGCTGCCACATCTTGCCCAATTGCAACGACCATTTGAGCGGCATAAAATCTGGCGCAATAAATGCCTGCGTATAAACCGTTTCTGCCGCCGCGCCAAAGTTCCACGCGGGGATGATGCTGAGCGCGGCGCAGAGCAAAAGTGTTAGGCCAGAGGAGATGTTCTTAGCGCTCCGGCCGCTTTGAGCGACCGGAGCGCTGAACAGCAAACTCAGCCCCAACCCGCCAGCCACGTATTGCACGGGCGAGGTGAGCAAGAGGTAATAAATCGCCACCAGAAAATCTTTTTTAAGCGCGGCAATGGCGAGCAGCGCAAGGATGGGCAAGCCAGCCCAAACCAGCAAAAAGCGGTTGGCCGGTTTGCGAAAACCCCAGGCCAGCCGCGCCATCCCCAGCGCGATAAAAATGCCCAGCGCAGCCGAGAGAGCATCGCTGAGCGGGAGACGCGCGGCGTAATTTTGCGCGCTCTGGTTTGTCCATGTCAGCGCGTACGCCGCGTTGCTGGCCAGCCGCGCAAAATGTCCAATTGGGTCGCGGTTCATCGGCGTGATGTCTCGCGCTTGCAGATCGGCCTCGGTTTGCACGCCGCTTTCGGCCTTGAACAAACTAATTTTAGCGATGTAGTCTGGCGTGAGGCGACCCATCGCCACCAGCGAGCCGCCGTAAAACAAGAAAGCCGCCGCGCACACCGCAAGACCCATCAGCCAGGCTTTGCGCAGCCGCCCGCGCCACGCCCCTGCCGCCAGCGTGGCAAAAAATGCTTGAAATGGCATGACCAGCGCGCCAAAATATGAGAGCGCGGTGGCCGCCACAAACCCAAACCCGCCCAGCAAAGCGCGCGGCTTTTGGCGGGTGATTCCATCCACCAGCAGCCACGCGCCCAAGGCAACGGTGACCTCAAGGTGGCCCGGATGCCACATCCCCCGCGCCAAATACACCGCCCAGCCGCTGCCCGCCGCCAGCGTGGCCGCAAACATGCCGGTTTGCCAGTTGGCAATTCGTTTGCCGATGGCGTACGCGGCGGGCACGACCAGCGCGTTGGCGATCATGCCAAAGGCGGTTGCGGTGAACAAACTGCGGTCAAATAACGAGACCAGCGCCCACACATAGCCAATCAGCGGCGGCATGGGCAGGGTGGTCGAGGCGTCATCGTTGAACAGCAAAAACGGGGTGAACTTTCCGTGCGAGAGCGCGTCTACGATGAGCAGGCCAATGCCGTGCGGGTTGGCGCGGTCGCCGTCTACCCAGGTGCTGTCTATGGCAAAAACGCGCATGGCAAAGCCAAACAGCACAATAGCAAACGGCGCAAGCTGTTTGGCGCGCCGCTCTAGTTTTTTCCAGTTCATCACCGTGTCATGGCCGCTATTTCATCGCCCAGCGCAATCACCCCGCCGTTTACAAACAGCATATTCTGGGCAAACATGACCTTGCCACCCTGATTGCGATACGTGTTGAGCGTGCGCAGCGGTTCCTTGCCCACCTCGGCGGTTTCTTGGTCGGTGGTGGTCATCACGCAGCGGGCGCACGGTTTAACAATGCCAAACTTCACCGCGCCGTGCGCGTTGTGGGCCTCAATGTCGCTCCAGCCATCCTCCGCAAACGCGCCGCCGCCTTGAATCACGATGTTGGGCCGAAAGCGGTTCATCGGCATGGTTGCCTCGCCCTGCGCGGCCAGTTTGGCGTTCAGGTCATCCAGGCTTTCTTGCGAGACCAGCAAAAACGGGTAGCCATCGGCAAAACCGGTCTGGT
Organism: Thermoflexales bacterium; assembly: GCA_035433205.1. Classification (GTDB taxonomy): domain Bacteria; phylum Chloroflexota; class Anaerolineae; order J036; family Brachytrichaceae; genus DAORUN01. Next base: position 11,887 of record DAORUN010000047.1, read on the forward strand.
CATCCGCGCGGCGGGCGTAATCGCTACTCAGGTGGCGCACATGCTCATCGGCCATGCGCATCAGCCGCACGCGCTCACCCAGAAAATCGCTCAGCCAGGTCGCGGCCTCATCGCCTTGATCCACCGCGGCGCATTGGCTGCGCCACACCTGCACCATTTGGCGCGGCCCGGCGTTGCTCACCCGCAGGTGGATGGCGCTTTGGCCGGGCGCGGCCAGGGTGAGCGCGTCATCGGCCAGCGCGGGTTCAATCAACGCCATTTTGGGCAGTTCGCGCTGGGTGAGAAAGTGGCCGTCGCTGTCCACAATCATCATCAGGCGGTCGTTTTCAATCCCGCGCGGGGTAATTAGGGCGCGTTCCAGCGCGTGCCCCTTGCACGATTTGATGGGGTAACAAAACAATCCGGTGATTTTTATCATCGCCCGCCATTCTCGCATGGAAAACAACACAACCTCGCGGGTTGGCCCACGTAGCTTTGAAAGATTAAGGGCTTGCGGCCAACCCACGAGGTTAACTACGACCCGTTCACGTTCAGCACGCGCCGCGCCAGCTGGGCGATGGCCACCGCGCCGGGGTTGTCCACGCTCCAATCTGGCGCGGGCAAATTTTGGCAAAACGCCGCCAGCACAAAAGCGCGGCCATCTGGGCGGGTGATGATGCCGCAATCGTTGCGCAGGTCGTCATCCGCGCCGGTCTTGCCCGCGTAATGCCAGCCCTCTGGCAAATAGCGCGGGATCATGGTGCGGTCTTGCTGGGCGGCCAGCATGTTCAGGATGAGGTCGCAGGTGGGCGCGTCTGCCAGCGCCCGCGCGTGGATTCGCGCCAGCAGGTTTGCCATCTCGTGCGGGGTGGTTGCGCCCAGCCCAAACTGGGCGTGATGCGCCGCGTTGGGCGCAAACACTTTGCGGAACAGCGTGGTGCGCTCCAGCCCCAGCGCGCGTGAGCGGGCATTGATCGCGTCAACCCCAAAACGCTCAATCAGCAGGTTGGTGGCGGTGTTGTCCGAGATGGCCGTCATCAGCCAGCACACATCGCGCAGGGGCAAACTCATGCCCGCGCTCAGCCCCTTCAACACACCCATGCCCGGTGTTTTGATGGCCTCTGTGAGCGTCATTGGCTCATCCAACCCAGCCGCGCCCTCGGCGGCGCACATGAGCGCGTGAACCAAGATGGGCAGCTTGATGATGCTGGCGGTTTTGACCGGCTGGTCGGGCAGGTGAGACGATTCCGCGCTCGTGGCGCAATCCAGAAAGACAAATGATAAGTTAGGCATGTTGGGTATTGGGTAAGAACACTGGCTCACTTTGCACTTTGCACTTTGCACTCAGTAATTTGCACTTTATACTACCCCCATGCCCACCCAGCAAGACACGTGGCGCGCAAACCAGGCCGCCAAACAAGCCGAGGATCGCCCGTTTCCCCTCAAACGCCCGCTGAATTTTGCCCCGTTTGAGGCCGCCATTCATGCGCTCGCGCCAGAGCGCGTGGCCCAACTGGACGCATTTTTGCCCGCCGCCAGCGTGGCAGATATTCAACGCAAATTTGCGGATGGCTCGCTCACCTGCGCGGAGCTGGTGGCGTATTACGTCCGCCGCATCCAGCAGCACGATGGGCATCTGAACGCCATCCTTGAGTTGAACTCAGATGCGCTGCGGCTGGCGCAGGAATTTGATGCCGACCCGCAGTTTCTGGCAGGGGAAAAACTGCGCGGCATTCCGATTTTGCTCAAAGACAACATTGCCACCGGCGACGCCATGCACACCACCGCCGGGGCGGCGGCCCTGCGCAATGTGCGCTTCCCGCGCGATGCGTTTTTGGTGCAGCGTCTGCGCGAGGCGGGGGCCATCATTTTGGGCAAAACCAACATGAGCGAGTGGGCCAACTTTATGACCAACGAATCGCTCAACGGGTTTAGCGCGCTGGGCGGGCAAACCCGCAACCCGTGCGGCCCGTTTGATGTGAGCGGCTCCAGCTCTGGCTCTGGCGCGGCCATGGCGGCCCATTTCGCCGCGCTCGCCATTGGCACAGAGACCAGCGGCAGCATCATCGCGCCATCTACCCAAAACGGCGTGTGCGGGTTAAAGCCCAGCCTGGGGCTGGTCAGCCGAGATGCGATCATCCCGATCACGGACGCGCAAGACACCGCTGGCCCCATGACCCGCAACATGAGCGGTCTGGCGCTTTTGTTTGATGTGATCTGCGCCCGCGACCCATCTGACCCCATGAGTTTTTTTGCGGGTGAAATTCAGCGCCCTGACCGCTTGGATAGCGAAGCGTCGCGGTCAGGGCGCTGGGGTTTAACCGGCAAGCAGATTGGTCTTGTGCGCGCCACGCTGGAGCGCGATCATGACGCCGAAATGGCCGAGAAAGCCATCCGCGTGTTGCAAAGCGCGGGCGCGGAGGTGGTGGATGTGATCATCACGTCGTCATCGCCGCAAAGTTCTGCCGATGTGCTGCCGGTGTATCACGCCGGGTTTTTGCGCGGGGTGAACGCGTGGCTGGCCCAGGCCGGGGCGGGCCTCACGGTGGCGGATGTCATCGCGTTTAACAAGCGGGATTTGGCAAACTGCGCCCCGCAAGGCATGGATCTGCTGGAGAAATCTGGCGCAAGCGAGATGAGCGCCGCCGATTACGAAGCGTCTGTGTTACGCAACCGAATGTTGTGCCAGCAGGCCATCCGCAACACGCTGACACATTACAAGGTGGATTTTTTAATGACGATGGGCTACGGGCTGGTGTTTTTGGCGGCCTGCGCGGGCTTCCCTTCGCTCAGCGTCCCGGCTGGGCTGGCCGCTTCTGGCGAGCCGGTGGGCCTTCTTTTGGTGGGCAATTATTTGGCCGATTGGGATCTGGTTGGCGCGGGGTTGGCGTTTGAAGAAATGAGAAATAAGAAATAAGAAAAATTTGCACGTTTATATTTCTTATTTCTTGATTCTTATTTCTGTTTTTTGCAAAACTATGTCTAATATCATTTACGCTCTGGAAAACAGCGTGGCGACCATCACGCTCAACCGCCCGCAATCGCTGAACGCGTTTACCGATGAGATGATTCGCGAGACGACCGAGGCGGTGAACCGCGCAGCCCGCGACCCCGCCGCGCGCTGCATCGTGCTCACTGGGGCAGGGCGCGGGTTTAGCAGCGGGCAAGATTTGGCAGACATCAAAGACCGCGGCGATGATTTCTCCATCGGCAACCATTTGCGCGGTGGGTATCACCGGCTGGTGAAGGCCATCATGAGCGCGGAGAAGCCGGTGATTGGCGCAATCAACGGCGCGGCGGCGGGCGCAGGATGCGGCGTGGCGCTGGCTTGCGATTTCCGCATCGCCAGCGAAAAAGCTTTCTTCATGCTGGCCTTCACCAAAATTGGCCTCATCCCAGACAGCGGGGTGAACTGGTTGTTGCCTCGGCTCATTGGCTACGCCCGCGCCTACCAGATGGCCCTCACCGCCGAGCGGGTGAGCGCCCAAACCGCGCTGGGCTGGGGCATGGTCAACCTGGTCGCGCCAGAAGATCAGTTCGCGGCGCTGGTTCAGCAAACCGCCGCGCAGTTTGCGCAGGGCGCATCGCTGGCCTACGGGCTGACCAAACGCGCCATGCTGCGCGGGTTTGATCAAAGTTTGGAGCAAGCGCTGGATTACGAGGCCGAGCTGCAAGACGTGGCCGGGCGCAGCGCAGACTCGCGCGAGGGTGTGGCCGCCTTTTTGGAAAAACGCGCCGCCCGGTTTACGGGAAGATAAGAGGGAACGCGGATGAACAGGATATTACGGTTTTTTAGCTTGTTCATCCATGTTATAAAGCACACATGATCATCACCAGCCTGACCAACCCGCGCGTAAAACATGTTGTCGCGCTCAATGACCGCAAACAGCGCGAGCAGGATGGCTTGATGCTGGTGGAGGGCTACGACCCGCTCAGCATGGCGGTGCGGTGTGGCCTCGCGCCAAAAACGCTGTTTATTTGCCCGGATATGATGAAAGTGACCGACGGGCAATACCGCGCGTTGCGGGCGGCCTGCGCCACCGCCGGCGCGGAGATTGTTGAGGTGAACGAGCCGGTGTTTGCAAAAATGGCGTATCGGGATGGGCCGGATGGATGGCTGGGCGTTTTTGTCAAACCCAAATATGAGCTGGATGCGTTGCTGCTCTCTCACGAGGATGGGAAGGCGGCGCCGCTCATTCTTGTGGCCGAGCACGTGGAAAAACCCGGCAATTTGGGCGCGATGCTGCGCACCTGCGACGCGGCGGGCGTGACGGCCTTCATCTCTTGCGACCCGCTGGCCGACCTGAGCAACCCAAACGTGGTGCGCGCCTCGCAAGGGGCGTTGTTCAGCGTGCCCATCGCCGAGGGGTCATCGCAAGAGGTCATCCGCTGGTTGCGGGCGCGAGGGGTTCGCATTTTGGCGACCACCCCAAACCCCATCAACGGCAAAGAGCCTGCGTATTACACCCAGGTAGACCTGACTCAGCCGGTGGCAATTGTGGTGGGCGAGGAAAAAAACGGGCTGAGCGATTTGTGGCTTAAGCAAGCCGATGCGCCCATCAAAATTCCCATGACTGGCAAAATCAATTCGCTGAACGTGTCCATCTCTGCTGCCTTGTGCGTGTACGAGGCGGTGAAACAACGTCAAAACAGCCGCACATCCACCATTTGGCCCGCGGGCAACTGATCCACCCCAATGCGGGCGCAGGCCACGCCATCTGCGCGGACAAGGCTAAAAATCAAGTTGCTTTTCATGGGGATGGGTGTCGCGGCGGGCACGGCCTCATCGCCGCACAAGGATGGCGAAAGCAACACCGGGAACCATTGTTCCAAATCTGCTGGTGAGCGAAAATCTTGCGTCAGCCGGGCGCGGGCAAACGCGGGCGCGGGCGGGTTATGCGCCCCCAGCGCGCGCCAGAGCGTGGGCGCGAGAAACAGCATCCCCGTCATCAACGCGCTGATGGGGTTGCCGGGCAACCCAAATACCGGTTTGCCATCACAGGCGGCAAACAGCGCGGGCTTGCCTGGGCGGAAGGCGATGCGATGCGCCACGATGCCGGGCTGGCCCATGCCCGCCACAATTTGCGGCACAAAATCGCGCTCGCCCACCGAACTGGCCGCGATAAACACAACCACATCGGCCTCGCGCATGGCGCGTTGGGCGGCGGCCTCAAACGCAGGGCGCTGGTCTGGCAGGGTGTCAAACACAATTGGAAGGCCGCCGTTTTTGCGAACCAGCGCGGCCAGCATGGCGGCGTTGGTTTCTCGAATTTGTCCCGGTCCGGGCGCGGCTTCTGGCGACACAAGTTCATCCCCGCTGGAGATGAGCGCCACGCGCGGCTGTTTTTTTACGTGCACTTGGGTGATGCCCAGCGAAAGCAACCCGGCGATGTCTTGCTCGCGCAGGCGTGTTCCTGCCCGAATAGCGGCGTCGCCCGCGCGCAAATCTTCGCCCTGGTGGATGATGTTCTCGCCGGGCGCGAGGGTCTTGGTTGTTGAGATGGCCGCGCCGTTTTCGTGCGTTTGCGCGTCCTCAATCATCAGCACGGCATCGGCGCCATCCACCACAAAACCGCCGGTGGGCACGCGCACGGCTTGCCCCTGCTCCGCGCGCAGGCCAGAGAGCTGACCCATCAACACCTCGCCAATCACGCGCAATTGACCGGGCAAGTCTGCGATCCGAACGGCGTATCCATCCACGCTGGAACGTCGGAAGGCCGGGATGTCGGTGGGGGTAAATACGTCTTTCGCCAGCACGCGGTTGATGGCGCTTGCGGCGCGCATGGCCTCATCACCCAGCAATGGTTTTGCTTGCCACGCCTCATCCAGCGCGGCGTTCAGCCGGGTCATGGCTTGGGTGGAGGTGAGGAGAGACATTTGAATTCAGAATTCAGAATTCAGAATGCAGAAAAATCATTCTGAACTCTGAATCCCAAATTTTGCATTTTTACAACCGCGCCGCCATGCGAATGTTGCGGGCCTCAAGCCCATCGTTTTTGGTGGATTTCATCAGCTCGAACTCGAAAATGATATTGCGATTGGGCAAGTCGTTGCCGTTCACGCGATCCACAAAACTGGTGTCGTTGAAATATGCCGTGCCAAAGGGCGATTCTTTGGCGCGGGTGTCGGTGATCCACAAATTGTCATTGATGTGGCGCAAAAAGCGCATAAAGCCATAGCTGTATTGCTCGGCTTCTTTGTGGAAATAGCACGAGCCGCGCACCCGCGAGCCAATTTCGCCCCAGGGCAGGCTGCGCTCTGCGTTTTGCACCGGCAGCAAGTTTGGCACAAGATAGCCAGACATGAACACATCGGCCTCGCGCCGCAGGTCTTGCGAGACGTTGTCGAACGCGATCACCTCCACCCGGCAGCCTTTGTTTTGCAGCGCGCGCACCACCTGGATGAAATCGCCATCGCCTGTGCACAGCACCACGCGATCCAGTTTGTCGCTTTGCAAAAGCGCGTCAACGGCCATATCCAAATCCGAGTTGGATTTGGTCATGATGTTGCCCTGTTCGTCTACGTAACGCTTGACCCGCTTTTCAATGACCTTGTAGCCAAAATCGCGGATGGTGGAATAGAACCCAAGTGTGCGGTTGCGGTAGACGGCGTCCTCAACGGCGCGTTCTTCATCGTAGGCCACATACACGTTCATGCGCACGGCTTCTGCGTCATCGTGGCAGGCGTATTGGCGCAATACATCAAACTGCATTCCAAAGCCGCCGTTTTGGCTGATGTTAGAGGTGTCAATATAAATTCCGACTTTGGTGCGAGTTTCTGACATATTTATTCAATTGCTAATTAAAAATTACGAACTACGAATTGAGTCTAAACGAGCGTGTTTTCTTATTTCTCAATTCTTGTTTTTTTTATTTCATAGCAATGCCCGGCGCGCTCAGCAATTGCGAGACGCTGGCGGTCATGGCCGCAAAAAACGGCGTGGAGAACAGCCCAATCACAAAACAAAATACAATGAGCGGGAGCGCGGTGAGAACCTCGCGCCAGTTGAGGTCGCTCAGGCCGTGTTCGTCATGCGCCTCGGCGTGCGCGGCATGACCATGCGCGTCCTCGCTCTCGCCCTGCGCGGGGCCAAGAAATATTTTTTGGAAGAAAGTGAGCAGATAAGCCGCGCTAAAAATCATGCCGAGGGCGGCAAAGGCGGCCCAAATCGGGTCGCGCAAAAATGCGCCTTGCAAAATCACATACTCGCCCACAAATCCGTTCAGGGCGGGCAAACCCACCGAGCTAAGCACAAACAGCAAGGTCACCACGCCATACACCGGCATCTTGCCCCACAAGCCGCCCATCCGCACCATTTCGCGGGTGTGCAGCCGTTCGTAGATGAAGCCAATGGCCAGAAACAACCCGCCGGTGCTGAGGCCGTGATTGACCATTTGCAGCATCGCGCCCTGCAACCCAAGCTGGTTGAGCGAGAAGATGCCCAGCACCACGTAACCCATGTGGCTCACGGATGAATACGCCACCAGTTTCTTCGCATCGCTTTGGGCAAAGGCCACCACCGCGCCATACAAAATGCCAATGATGGCGAGCACGGCGATGAAAGGCGCAAGCTGCGCCGAGGCTTGCGGGAACAACCCCAGGTTAAACCGAATCAGCCCGTAGCCGCCCATTTTGAGCAGAATCGCCGCCAGCACAATTGAGCCGGCGGTGGGCGCTTCCACGTGGGCATCGGGCAGCCACGAGTGGAACGGCCACAGCGGAACTTTGATGGCAAACGCGATAAAAAACGCGAGGAACAGCGGGATGTTGGCCGCGAACGCGCCACTGTTTTTTGCCACCACTTCAAGATCAAACGATTTTGCGTTTCCGCCCAGCACCAGGATGGCGATCAGCATGAGCACGCTGCCGGACATGGTGTAGATGAAGAACTTGAGCGAGGCATACACCCGCCGCGCGCCGCCCCACACGCCAATGATGAAATACATCGGCACAAGCGCAAACTCCCAAAACACGTAAAACAAGAACATGTCTAGCGAGAGGAACACGCCCAGCGTGGCGGTTTCCAGCGCCAGCATCAGCGCGTAATACGCCCGCTCGTTTTTGCCCGGCTCATCCTTGATCGTCAGCCACGAATAACCAATGGCGATGGGCATGATAAAGGTGGTGAGCATGACCATCCACACCGAAATGCCATCCACACCCAGCTTGTAGCCAATGCCATATTGCGGGATCCATTGCGCAGCTTCAACAAATTGGTAGCCGGTGGCCGATGGGTTAAACCCGGCCAGCATCACCAGCGAAGCCACGAACGCCGCAAGCGAGGCCAGCAACGCCACCACTTTTGCCAAACGGGCCGAGACGAGAAACATCAGCGCAACGCCGATCAGCGGAATAAACGTGATCAATGACAACATCATGTGCCGCGTATTATAAGTTGTTGGTTATTGGGCGTTGCTTGAGGGTGCATTCGCCGAGCCGCGCCAGGGGTGCGCGGTCAGTTCCTCCGGGGTCAGGATTTTGTTTTTCATCCCTGGAGGCGTTTTAATAATTGTTGGTTGATGAACCCCTATTTTCTTGCGTTGTTCATCAACCAACAACCACTTTCAAATCTTTTTACTCTCCGTCTTCGCCCGCAACTGGCTCATTCTGATGCGCATGTTCGAGCAGGGATTTCCAGCTTTCGTCCAGGCCATCCTCGGTCACACCGAAGAACACCCGCGTATCACCGGCTTCGTTGCGCATGGCGAGGTCGTAGCGCAGCTTTCCCGCGCGTTCGCCCTTGCTCAGCACGGCGCGGTCGCCCGTCCACTCAATCTTGTCGGGCGCGTATGTCCCGTCAATCGTCTGGCGCACGGCATAGTGCCACAAATCGCGGGCGCTGGCAAGCGTGACGTTTGGCACCACATTGCCTTTGCGCAGATCGCGCACGGTGAAGTAGCGCACGCCGTCGCGCTCATCGGCGCTCACAACTTCCACGCCGGTGTGCGGCATGGGGCCGTTGTTCTGCCCATTTTGCGGGATGGGTTCTGCGGGCGGCGCAGCTTGTTCTTGCGGCGCAGGCTGCGGCGCAGGTTGCGCCGTTGGCACAGGCGGCTGCGGCTGTTGCTGATGGCGCGATGACCGCAGCGGCTGGCGCGTTGGGCGGCCATCGGCCTGAGCTTGTTGCTGTTGGCGCGGCTGCCCGCCCTGATTGTTCACCTGGGCTTGCGGTTGTTGCTTGCGCGGCTCTTGGGGCCTGCGCTCGTTGCGCTCCTGATGCTGGCGCTGGTTGTGCTGCGGCTGCGCTTGCGGCTGGGGCGGCGGCGGTTGCGGTTTGGCGTGGCGCTCCTGCTCGGCCACCTCGGCCAAAACCATGCCGCGCACAATGGCGATGAGGTCTGCGCGGTTGGCCGCGCGGCTCTCTGCGCCATCTCGCACAAAGTAAGCCTCATCCAGCGCAAACGGTTTGTTTTTGTTGTCTGGATGAACAATCACACACAGCACGGGCGCGCCATCGGTGTAATGCGTTTCCAGCCCCGCTTTCACCGCTGGGCTGATGCGCTTGACCAGCACAGCGCTCAACTCGCGCCGCGTCGCCTCCGGGTCTGTCACGCCCGGGGTTTTCTTTTGTTTGATGTCGCCGCAGCCGATGAAGATCACGCCGCCATCCGCGTTGGACATGGCGCACACATCTTTCAGCACATCGGCATACACATCGCCCCGCTTGGGCAAGGCCGGGTAAAACGCCCGCATTGGCCCCGCGCCTGCCTCGCGCGCATCGCGCACGGGGTCGGCTTTGGGTTGCCAGGCGGCAAAGGTGGGGCGCACCTTGTCAAAATCTTGCGAGCTGAGCAGCTTGCGAAGCTCCTCGAACGAGACCTTTTCCAGCCACACTTCGGTCACGCGGTCGCCAACGCCCAGCCGCTTGGGGTTGGATGGGTCTGCGACCACGCGGTGGGCGTCGCTGCCCTGCACAAGGTGCATGCGGCGCGGGTACTCTGCGCGAACAGCGGTGAACAAACGCCCGCTGCTATACCGCCCTTTGTCAAGGTCGGTAAATTCCAGCGCGTGCAAAAACGGGTCTTGCGTAAACGCGATGCGTGTTTGCCCGCCCAGGTTCATGTTGCGCATAGATACGCCGTTGGACGAGTTGGCGTGCGCGGCGATGGCGATGCCGCCCGCCTGATTGATGACCTGATATGCGGCCAGCACATCGCTGGTGGCGCCAGCCTCGGTCAAGCCTTCGTCAATCACTTTGCTGGGCACGCGCAACTGCACCAGGCACTGCTCAATTTCTCGCGCAGATTTGTCTGGCGAGAACACGCCCAAAATGTGAAATCCAAATGTGGCGGTGAACTCGAAGCCGGGCAGCACCAGAATTTTGCTCAGCAGGCGGCGGTATTCGTCCAGCTTGCCCTGCTCATCCGGGTTGATGCGGCCCAGACGCTCCAAAAGCTCCAGGTCTTCAATTTGGCGGCGCATGGCGCGGTAGCCGTTCACCGTGTTGTGGTCGGTAAAGGCGATGATGTCCAGCCCGCGCCGCTCGGCCTGTTGAAGGATGTCCAGATACGTTTTGGTTGGCTGCTCGTAATCGTGCGAGCCAAGCGTGTGCATGTGGATGTCCATCCGCCGCCAGAACTGCTGGGGCGCAGGTTGCGCCGCTTGCTGTTCTGCGATTTGCGCGTTTACCGCTGGCGCAGCTACGGCCGCGCCCTGCTCTTTTTTGGCAGATGTGCGGGTGGTTCGGCGAGTTGTTTTTGGTTTTTCGGCGGGGGCCTCAACAGCCTTTGCCTTTGTGGTCGTCTTCTTTGTGCGGGCAGACCCATCCCCGGTTTTCTTTTTTGTTTTGCTCTCTGGCATGTAAATTCGCAATGCCGAAAAATCATTCGGCGTTTTTCAATGAGAGGCAAACACGCGCTGAATGGAACGTTGAGGTGAGAATTACAATCCCCCGCGCGTCAAAAAAATCTTTCGCGTCCCTCACAACTCTATTCCAAAAATCAACCGCGGAGCTGCCTCCGTGTAAATAAATCGTTTGTCATTATAGCGGGATGAAATTGCGAAGCCCCAATACTGAACGCCAAATTCAGCGTTCGCGCGGGTTGCCCGCGGAGTTGAATCCAAGCGGTTGAAGTTACGCCGACAAAAAGCCGCCATCCACCGGGACGGCGGCCCCGTGCATGTAGCTGCTCAAGTCGCTGGCGAGGACGAGC
>DAORUN010000048.1:0-7835 GCA_035433205.1 Thermoflexales bacterium
GCGCGCAACTCACATTACAATCTAAGCCAGATAACATGAACCGCGTCATTACCGTTCTGCTTGCCGATGACCACGCCGTTGTGCGGCGCGGCATACGGCAATTTCTGGAGCGCGACCCGAACATTCACGTGCTGGGCGAGGCCGAAAATGGCGCGCAAGCGGTGGAGATGGCCCGCGAGCTAAGGCCGGATGTGCTGGTGCTGGACATCCAGATGCCCATCATGACCGGGATTGAGGTGATGCGCAAAGTGCGGGCAGAAGGCCGCTCGTGCGGGCTGATGGCGCTCTCGGCATACGATGACCGCGCCTTTGTGCTGGCCGCGCTGGCGGCGGGCGCAAATGGGTATGTGCTCAAAACCGCAGACCCCGATGAAATTATTCAGGCTGTGCGCGAGGTGGAGGAAGGCAAACGGGTGGTGCTTTCGGCGGCGGTGAAAGACGTCGCCCACCGAAACGCCATCCCCATGCTGACCCCCCGCGAGCAGGAAACGCTGGAGCTGATGGCGAACGGGCTGACCAACCGCGCCATCGCCATCAAGCTGGATATTAGCCCGCGCACGGTGGACTCTCACATTGCGGCCATTTACGAAAAACTGGGCGCCCAAAGCCGCACCGAGGCCGCCAAGATTGCCCGCGAGCAGGGATTAATTTTGCAATGAACAGAAAGCCGCATTTAAGAGACAAAATTTTGCGGCAGCTTATGCAAGCGCGAATAGAGCCGCTGCGCTGGCTGATCGTGCTGGGGTTCCCGCTGGTGGCCGCGCTGGGCGGGGTGGTCATCGTTTCGCTGGTGTATCACAACGCCTCCATGCACACCATGGTCGCCGAGCGAGATGCCATGACCGTGCGGGCCATCTCCAATCTGCTCAGCCAAAAAGTGGATGACTGCCTGCCCGCGCAAAACAGCGGCGCCATCAACCGCGCAGAAATGCTGGCTTGCCTGCGCAAGGTAAATTTAAGCGAGCTGGTCTTGCCGATGGAAGGCCACAGGCAAATTACCGGGTTTGTGTTTGACGCAAGCGGCGCGGCCATTGCGCACACCAACCCCGCGGGATTGGGCGCCGATGTTTCCTCTTACCCCGGCGTGAAGGAAGCCCTGAACGGCATTTCCGGCTCCACCTCCACATTATTTGGGCCAGACAATCAAGACCGCGTGGTGGCCTACGCGCCCATCCTTGTGCGCGGCAAAACCGGGGTGATGGGACTGGTGATGGATGAACCCTGGGACGAAGCGCAGGATTTATTCACCCGTTTCTCTCTGCTCATCCCATTTGTGGCCGTCGCGGTGATGGCTATTTCTGGGTTGGTGTTTGCGCTGGTGACGCGGGCGCAAACGCAGCACCAGGACCTGCGCCGGTATGCCCGCGCCCTCACCAACGCCCAAGAGACCGAGCGCGCCCGCCTTGCCCGCGACCTGCACGATGGCACGGTGCAAGACCTGGTGGCGCTGCATCAAAAAACGCAGTTGCTGCGGATGGATGCCGCGGCGGGCGCGCCGCAAATGCTGGGGCGAATTGAAGATTTGCGCGACGAAACCCGTCACCTGATTGACGATGTGCGCCGCGTGAGCCACGCCCTAAAGCCGGTGCATTTGGATGAGCTGGGGCTTGCGCCCGCGCTAGAACGCATGGCTGGCGAGATGAATGAAGTGTGCAAGCAGCAATCCAAACCCTGCCGGATCATTTTTACCGGGAATGTAAAACGCAAACACATGAACAAAAACGTGGAGATGGCGTTTTATCGCATCGCGCAAGAGGCCATCACCAACGCCATGCGCTACTCCGGCGCGTCAGACATCCACCTCTCCATTTCCGACGAGGACAACGAGGCGCATTTGGTGGTGGAAGACAATGGCATGGGTTTTGACCCGGATTCCGCGCAAACCGGGCTGGGCCTCATCAGCATGCGCGAACGCGCCTCGTTTGTGGATGGGGTGGCGATTGTGCAAACCGAGCCGGATCGCGGCACGCGGATTGACGTGTATGCGCCGGTGTAAATTCGTTGCCGCGCATTAAGAAATGTGCAGCCGCACCAGCGCGGCCATAGCCAGAGAGTCGTCATCCTCGTTCGCGCTCAAACCAGCGATCACGCCGTGCTTGTCTGGCGTGGGCCGGTTTTGGCTGGCTTTCCACTTGCCTTCAATTTTGGCAATTGGTATTTCAATGCCAACGATGGCCTTGAGCATCCCATCAATGTAATCGGGCGGGGCATCGCTCACACGCCAAGGCACAGGCTGGGTCGCCTCATGCAAATCGCTCAGGCGCGAAACATGCGCCAGCAGCCACTCGCGGTCATCCATCACGCGGGGCAGCCCATACGCGTGAACCACGGCGTAATTCCAGGTGGGCACCGCTTTACCCGTCTCGTGTTTTGTGGCGTACCACGATGGCGTAATGTACGCCTGCGGCCCTTGAAAGACAAACACCGAAGGCGTTGCGCGCGAGAAATTTTTCCACACCGCGTTGGCGCGAGCCACGTGGCAAATTAGCGCGCCAAACTCCCCGCGCGTTGGGTCAAGATCAAACGGGATGTGGTTGACCAGCAATCCATCCTCGGCCAGAGTCACCCACGTTCCCAGCGGGCGCGCCCGCACAAGCGCGTGAAGCGTGTTCAGGTCATGTTCCTCAAAATGCTTGGGGATATACATGGTTGCTCCTTTAGCGTCGCAAGTTTTTTGTGCAAACCCGCGCTATTTAGCGTGAGTTTTAGATAAGGGCAAGCCTGGCGACCCTTCGGCAAGCTCAGGGCAGGCTGAATCTCTGCGAAATTCTGGCTAAGAAAGAATTAGCCAGCGATTCTTCGCTCCCTCCGGTCGCTCAGGATGACATTTTTACCTCGTTTTGCTTATCCAAACCCCGCGCTACTTAAGAATTTCCATCGCGCTGGCAGCCAGCGTCGCCACCGCAATGGGCAGGCAGTCCTCATCAATATCAAAGCGCGGGTTGTGATGGGGTTTGTCAAACCCGCGCGAGACATTGCCCGCGCCCACAAACGCAAACACGCCCGGAACGCCCTCATACAACCGCCACACATCCTCGCCCGCCATCCAGCGATAATTTTTGCGCACGTTCTCTGCGCCAATGATGTCCGCCGCATTTTGGCGCACAAGCTCGGCCTGGGCGGGGTCATTCACCACCGGCGAGTTTGGCCCCAGCCCCGGCGCAAGCGCGGCCTCCACGTTCATGCCTTTGGCAAAGGCGTCCACAATCTCGGTGATGCGGCGGCGCATGTCCTCGACCACGCGCTTGTCATAGGCGCGCATCGTGCCGCCAAACACCACCTCATCTGGCACAACATTGGCCGCGTTGCCGCCGCGAATGTAACCCACCGCCAGCGCGCACGGGTCTTGCGGCGCAATGTTCGCGCCCGCGATCCCGCTGATGGCTTGAATCATGGCCGCCGCCGCAAGGATGGGGCTGGCGCCGTTTTGAGGCTCGGCGGTGTGGGTGCCGCGCCCCCGCACCGTCACTTCAAATTTGTCGCCGCCGCCCATCACCGGGCCATCGGCAATATCTACCGTGCCCACCGGCGCAAGGCTGAGCACATGCACCGAGAGGCCGCGCGTGGGCGGGAGCGTGGCGTTCACGCCTTCCTCCAGCATGGCGCGGGCGCCGCTGGCAATTTCTTCGGCGGGTTGAAAAACAAATTTCACCGTGCCGCGCCATTGGTCGCGATGATGGGCCAGCAACTCGGCCACGCCCAACCCAATCGCCACATGCGCATCGTGCCCGCAAGCGTGCATCACGCCCTCGTTCTGCGAGGCATACGGCGCGTCGTTGAGTTCCTTCACCGGCAGCGCGTCCATGTCAAACCGCAACAAAAGCACCTCGCTGGATGGCGCTTGCGCCGCGCCTTCCATCAGCCCCACCACGCCGGTTTTGGCGATGCCCGTTTGCACCTCGTAGCCAAGCTCGCCCAATTTTTGCGCCACCACGCCCGCTGTGCGATATTCGTTAAACGCAAGTTCGGGGTGCATGTGCAAATCTCGGCGCATGGCAACCAGCTGCTGGCGCATGGCAAAGGCTTCGGGTTTGATGAGGGATGTAAACGTCATGGTTTTATTTAAAGGACGGGAGACGGGGGACGGAAGACGGAAATATGAGCCGTCATCGGTCCTCCGTCTCCCGTCATGTTTTATGCGGCCCTTCTTGGATCCAGCGCATCGCGCAAGCCGTCGCCAATCAGGTTAAAGCCCAGCACGGTGATCATGATCGCCAGACCGGGGAATATGAGCAAATGCGGCGCGTTGAACACGCTGTTCCGCTCGTCGCCCAGCATCAGGCCCCACTCTGGCAAAGGCGGCTGAGCGCCAAGACCGAGGAACGAAAGCCCGGCGGCCTCCAAAATGGTGGTGCCAATGCCCAGCGTGCCCTGCACAATCAGCGGGGTGAGCGAGTTTGGCAAAAGCCGTGTGAACAAAATTCGCGCGCTAGATGCCCCCAGCGCCCGCGAGGCATCCACGTACTCCATTTCTTTGACGCTGAGCACGCTGGCGCGAACAATGCGGGCATACACCGGGATGGACACGATGCCCACCGCCAGCAACGTGTTTACCAAACCCGGCCCCAGCACGCTCACGATGGCGATGGCGAGCAACAAGCTGGGAAAGGCCAAAAGCACATCCATCGTGCGCATGATGATGTTGTCTGTCCAGCCGCCGGCATACCCGGCAACCGCGCCCAGCAAAGCGCCAATCACAATGGCAAAGCCAGAGGTGATAAAACCAATCTCCAGAGAAAGGCGCGAGCCGTAAATGACGCGCGAGAACAAATCGCGTTTGTTGCTGTCCAGGCCAAACACAAATTGTGGTTTGGATGGGTCGCAGCCGAGGATATGCACGCACGGCGGGTCGCGGCGTTTGGCGTTTGCGTCTTCCACTTGCTCATCATAAGCATACGGCGCAAGCACATCCGCAAAAATGGCGACCAGCGCCATGAATACCAAAATAACCAGACCAATCTGCGCGGATCGGTGATGCAGGAGACGGCGCAACATGCGGCGCGTGGGTGATTGCGCCGATGGCAGCCTGGCCGGTTTTGCGAGCGCGATGGCGTTGGGTTGATCCATGTTGTTTTTTTATTGCGCCCGAATGCGCGGGTTTAGATAAGCGTATGACAGGTCTACAAAAAGATTGACCAGCACAAAGACAAAGGCGATGACCACGACAAAGGCCTGCACCACCGGGTAATCGCGCGAGAAAATGGCGTCTACCAGTTTTGTGCCAATGCCGGGCAGGCTAAAGGTGGTCTCGGTGAGCACGGCGCCAGAAAGCAAGCCGCCAAATTGCAAGCCGATGACGGTGATGATGGGCACCAGCGCGTTGCGAAAGGCGTGTTTCATAATCACGGTGAATTCTGCCAGCCCCTTGGCGCGGGCCACGCGGATGTAATCCTGTGTGAGCGCGTCCAGCATCGCGCCGCGGGTCATGCGGGCGATGATCGCCATGGGGATGGTGCCCACCGTGATGGCGGGCAAAATAAGATGGCGCAAGGCGTCCACAAAAACATCAAGCTTGCCCTGAACAAGGCTGCTGAACAAAACAGAATTTGAAAGCATAAGGACGATGAAGCGCTTTAACCCCGCCGCATCTTCCATCCCCCACACTTTTAACAAAGAAGGCAGGTCTGTGCCTGCGGTGATGCGCGCCGAGGGCGGCAACTGGAAGGGTGTGCCGCGGAGCGTGAGGGCAAAAATATACGCCAGCAAAAGGCCAAGCCAAAAGATGGGCATGGAAACGCCGAGGTTTGCAAAAATCATCGCGCCCACATCTGCCGCGCTGTTTCTTTTTACCGCAGAAATTACGCCCAGCGCAACGCCAAACACCGAGGCGAAAGCCATCGAAAAGACCGTTAATTCAAAGGTCATGGGCAGGCGCTCGGCCAAAATATCGGTCACATCGCGCGAGTCTTTTATGGATGTTCCCAAATTACCCTGCAATAAATTGCCTGCATATTTTACAAATTGCACCACAATGTTGTCATTCAGCCCAAATCTTTCCAGAAAAAGTTTGCAGGTTTGGGGCGTGGCTTTTTCGCCAAGCATGGCGGTGCAGGGGTCGCCGGGGATGGCTCTCGTCATGGCAAAGGTCAGGATGAGAATGCCAACGGCGACAAAGATCAACAAAAACAACCGGCGCAGGATAAATTGAACCATTTTTTAATTGCACAGCGCGAAGTGCAAATCACGAAATTGCGAACTGCGCGCGGGGCAGCAGTTCGCAATTTTGTAATTCGCACTTCGCAACTAATTTGCTACTTCTTGGCGTTTAGGAAGCCGCCAAAGTAGCTGGCCCAGTAATCAAATGTGGCGGTGTCGCCCTTGTGAGCCGGGTTGCTGGCATCCCACTGGCGAGCAAACGAGGCCACCACATCGTTGGCGGTGAAAGCCGCGCCATTGCTGAACTTGACGTTCGGGCGCAGGGTGAATGTCCACTCCGAGGCATCGGCATTGGCTTTGTAAGCCGTGGCGAGCAGGGGCTTCAACTCAACTGTGCCGGGCTTGAAGCCGAGCAACTTCTCGAAAATCTGGTCGCAAGCCTGGAAGGTCTCGCCATCGGTCTCGTCGGCGCAATCCAAGCTGATGGGTTCGCCGCTCTGCACCGAGACGAAGGTGTCCTTGGCACCCTTGATCATCCAGAAATCCGTCGAGGAAACCGGGTTGGCGATGGGGTTCGTCACATCCGCGCGGAATGCCTGCGCAGAATAGCCGTTCGCCACGGGGATAACCGGGACGTGCTGCTTGAGCATGGTGTTGATCTTATCGTAGGCGGCCTGGCGCACGGCCACATCGCTGTTGGTCGCGCCCACTTTGATCTGCTCCAGAATATCTGGGAAGGCCTTGCCGAACTGCTTGTGCTCCGCGCCGAAGTGGTAATCAATGAAGTTGGTCGCGTCCGGGTAGTCGGCGCCCCATCCCAAAAGATGGAACGGCTCTTTGCCTTCGGTTGAACTCTTGATGAAGGTGCCGCTCTCTTTTGGCGTCAGCTTGATCTTTACGCCAATTTTCTTGAACTGCGCCTGAATTTCCTGCGCAACCTTATCTACCGAGGGCAGGTACACGCGCACAACCTGGCGGTAGCTGAGCGGGATTTCCTGGTTAAAGTCAAACTTGGCATCAACCAGCATCTGCTTGGCTTTGTCCGCGTTGTAGTCGTACCACTTGATGTCTGGCGACGGGCCGGGCTTGAAGCTGGGCGGGATGAAGCCGTTGGCAACGGTCGAGCCTTCTGGATAGTAATCCTTCACAATCTTGGCGCGGTCAATGGCCATGGCAAACGCCTGGCGCACCATCTCGTTGTCAAACGGGGGGGTGTTCACGTTGAAACCAACATAGAAGATGTTCAACCCTTCCACCGGTATCAGCTTGAGGTTCTTGTCTTTGGCAACCGTGTCAAAATCTTCGGTGGCAACCTTGGTGATGTTGTCGGCGTTGCCAGATTGCAGCTCAAGCAAAGCCTGCGCGGCTTCCTTCGACCAGCGGATGACCAACTGTTTGTTGGCAACCGCGCCGCCCCACCAGTTCGGGTTGGCGGTAAAGGTCAATGAGTCGCCGTGCTTCCATTCCTTCAGAATATACGGGCCGGTGCCAACGGGATTCTCGCCAATCTTCTTGGCATCGCCGCCGGTTTTGGCAATGTCATCCTTGCTCAAAATGTTGAAGGATGAACCGGTGATTTTTTGCGGGAACGCCGGGTCTGGGGCGCACAGGGTGAACTTCACCGTTGTGGCATCCACGGCCTCAATGGCTTTCATGCTGCCGCCGTAATTGCAATCTGGGGCGGCCAGTTTGTCGCCAACAAAAGCGGCTGGCGCAGCGGTTGGGGCAACGGTTGGCTT
>DAORUN010000048.1:7935-22997 GCA_035433205.1 Thermoflexales bacterium
CGGTTGGCTTCGGCGCGGCGGTTGCCGGAACAGCCGTTGCTGCGGGGGCGACGGTGGGCGGCACAGCGGTTGGCGCGGGGGTGGCGGCGCCGCAAGCGGCCAAAAGCATGGCGCTGGCTGCGGCCAGACTTACTGCGCTAAACAGTTTGGAACGATTCATGTTATCTTCTTCTCCTCAAAAAAACGTTGTGTTTGTAAAATGCTCATTCTGGTGTGAATGGGTATTTGGATTGGTTTGCTCTTGGGCATCACCTCCTGAAAAATAATAAAAGACCACAGACGATGGACGATGTCTTCTCGCCTATGGTCTTGCAGCTGCCGCCAATTCTATCCTCTCCGGCGCGGGTCAAGCGCGTCGCGCAGGCCATCACCAATAAAGTTCACAGATAGCACGGTGAGGAAAATGCATACGCCCGGCGAAAGCACGGCGTTGTTCAAAATACCCAGCCAGTCTTTGTAATCGGCCACCATGCGCCCCCAGGTGGGCGTATCGGATGGGAAGCCCACCCCAAGGAACGAGAGCACGCTCTCTGTGATGATGGCCTGCCCCACCGCCAGGGTTGCCGCCACCGCCAGCGGGCCAAAGCAGTTTGGCAAAATATGGGTGAACATGATGCGCCAGTCGGTCGCGCCCAGCGCGTGGCAGGCTTCCACAAACTCGCGCTGTTTGATTTGCAAAAACTGGCTGCGCACCACGCGGGCAATCGTCATCCAGTTGAGCGAACCCAGCACCACCACAATGAGCACAAAGATACCCAAATTTGGCCCCAGCGCGGCTTTGAGCGTGTCGCGGAACAGGTAAATGATCAACATCAACACAGGCACAGCGGGCAGCGCCAAACAAATTTCGGTGATGCGCATCAGAATCATGTCTATTTTTCCGCCAAAGAAACCGCTGAACGCGCCCACCAGCGTGCCCACAATCAGCGCCACCATCATGGCGCTGATGCCGTTTGCCAGCGAGATGCGCCCGCCATACAAAATGCGCGCCAGCATGTCGCGGCCCACATCATCTGTGCCAAGCAGGTGCTGGGCCGATGGCTGCTGCGAACTTTGCGGAATGTTTGGTTTTATGGGGTCAACCGTGTAGATCATCGGGCCAAAAATCACAGCCAGCACCATAAAGCCCAGCACAAACAGGCCAAACATGGCCGAGAAATTCTTGCGATACCGCCGCCACAATTCTTGCGCAAACGTGCGCGGTTGCTGGCTGGCTGGAATAGCGGCGCGAGCGAGAGGATTTGCAACTGTTGCCATAGATTTAACTCAACTTAATGCGCGGATCCAATGCGCCATACGTCAGATCGGCCAGCAACTGAAATATGACAACGAGAATGCCATACAAGAACGTAATCGCCATCACCACGGGCGTGTCATTTTTTTGGATGGAGGTGATGAGCAATTCGCCAATGCCCTGCACTCTAAAAATCTGCTCGGTGATGATGGCCCCGGTAAAGACGGCGGGCACGCCCAGCGCCACCAACGTCACCACCGGGATGAGGCTGTTGCGCAAGACATGCTTGATGATTACCGGCCACTCGGTCATGCCTTTGGCGCGGGCAGTGCGCACGTAATCCATCGGCAGGTTGTCTAGCATGGCGCTGCGCACATAGCGCGTGAGCGCCCCAATGCTAAACAGGGCCAGCACAGTGACTGGCATGATGCTCTGCTTGATTTGTTTGCTCAAAAAGTCCGGGTCGGCCGGGCTGAGCGTGGTGTCGTAAATCATCGGCAGCATCCTCAGCCCCACACTAAAAATCAGGATCATCACCAAACCGGTGAAGAACGTGGGCAGAGAGATGCCAGACAAGGCCACTGCGTTTGTAAGCCGTGAAAAAATAGACTTTGGCCTTGCAGCGGCCATCACCCCCAGCGGGACAGCGACGATGACGGCGATAAGGTAAGACAACCCAACCACCATCAGCGTTTGCGGCAGGCGCTGCCCAATCAATTTGATGACAGACGTGCGGGCCGAATATGAATATCCCCACTCACCCTGGGTCATGGCTACGAACCATTTGACGTAGCGCACAGGCCAGGGCTGGTCCAGGCCCAATGATTTTTTAATATTTTCTCTTACTTCGGCAGGGACTTCGGGGTTCGCGCCAAATTCAGCCATGGGGTCGCCGGGAGCCATTGAGATGGTGGCAAAAATAACAAAACTCATCACAAGGATGGTTGGAATGCCCACCAGAATCCGGCGAATAATGTAATAAACCATTAGGAAGTTCCCTGTTCGTCCAGCGGTCAGAGCGTTTTGAGCGCTCTGACCGCTTAGACAAATTAGACAAATCAACTATTTGTACCAGTTGGCAATATCCCACATTTCGCTGTCCCATGGGCTGAGCACAACGCCCTTCAGGTCCTTGGCTGCGCCAGAGGTCACCGAAGCGCGGGCGATCAACGGGACGATGACGACATCGCTGTTAACCAGCACGTCGTTCATCTTCATCACCAAATCCTTGGCTACGGCTGGGTCGGTCGTGGCGCGCAGGTCGGCGCACAACTTGTCGTAATCCGGGTTCACATAGCGCCCGTTATTCGCGGCGCGGTAGCCGTTGTCTTTGCCAGAGGGGGTGCCGCCAAAGTCGCACAGATAAGACGTTGGATCTGGCGTGGTGTAGTTGTTGGTATACATCTGAATGTCGCTGGTGAAGCGGCCAGTTGTATCCGGGTTGGAGGCATCGGTGCTGAAGAAGATGGTGGAGCTCACATCTTTCAATTCCGTTTCCACGCCAATTTGCGCCCACGCATCCTTCACCAAAGCCTGTTCCTTCTGGCGCAGCGCGTTGGTGGTGGTCTTGTAGGTCAGGTGCAGTTTCTTGCCATCCTTCTCGCGCACGCACTTGGCCGGGTCGCCGCAGGCGGCCTTCCAGCCAGCTTCATCCAACAGCTTGTTCGCGCCCGCAATATCTGGGGTGGCGCACTTGTTGCGCCCGCCAAAAATATCCTTGGGGTCAATGTATGGCAGGGTGGTGATGATTTCGCAAGTGGGCACGCCCGCCGGGCCATACAACTGCTCGGCCATAACCTTCTTGTCAATCACCATTGCCAGGGCTTTGCGAACCTTCAAATCGGTCAGATATGGGTTCTTGGTGCCCGGTTCGCTGTTTTGAGCAGGGTCGCTGAAGTTCATGATCAGACGCTCGGCGCTGGAGGCGTAAATCGTGAGCAGGTTGCCCTTGCCGCCGCTGTCAATCAATTGCTTGAGC
The DNA here is from genome assembly GCA_035433205.1 of Thermoflexales bacterium. Classification (GTDB taxonomy): domain Bacteria; phylum Chloroflexota; class Anaerolineae; order J036; family Brachytrichaceae; genus DAORUN01. The sequence goes on from DAORUN010000048.1 coordinate 11,148, forward strand.
ACAGCCGCTTCAACTTGCAAGTTCCACCCATAATCTGTGTCGCCGGTTTGGAACACGGCGCGCGCGGCGCTGGTGGCGTCGCCGCCGCCCTTGAAGATCACCGAGCTGAAGGCGGGCTTGTCGGCCTCGCGGTAGTTCGGGTTCGCATCGTAGGTCACGGTGTCGCCGGCCTTAAATTCCTTCAGCTTGAAGGGGCCTGTGCCGATTGGGGCATTGTTGGCGGCTTTGCAGGCGTCATCGGTGTTGGCTTTGGCGCCAATGCAACCACCGAACTGCTTCTTCTGCAAAATATAACCCTGGGTGCTCACAAACGTCTGATAAGAGTTGGTGTTGGGCTTCTCCCAGGTGATCTTGACCGTGTAGTCATCCACCTTATCCACGCTCTTGATGCCCGCGAACGAGTTGGCGGTGGTGCAGGCGGTGGCCTTGTCGGCGCAATACTGATATGTGAACACCACGTCATCGGCGTTAAATGGCGTGCCATCACTCCACTTCACATCTTTCTTCAGCTTCCATGTCACGCTGCTGAAGTCTTTGGCAATTCCACCGTTATCCATGGTTGGGATTTCGGCGGCCAGGCGGGCCACTGGTTTGCCATCTGGGCCAAGCGCGGCCAGCGGCTCCAAAATAAGGCGGCCAGCGTCGGAATCTTTTGTGCCGCTGCCAAGGTGAAAGTTCAAAATGGTGGGGGCCTGCCAATACAAAATGCGCAGTGTGCCACTGCGTCCGCGCCCACCTGCGGCGGGGGCGGCAGTTGCGGCGGCGGCCGGGGCTTTTGTCGCGGCGGCAGGGGCAGCCGTCGGCGCGGCTGGGGCGCCTCCGCAGGCGGCCAAAGCCATAGATGCGGCCACAAACAGTGTGGCTGTCGTCAGAAATTTCTTCGCCATCGGGTATCTCCTTAACTCATCTCCTGAAAAATTTTTTTACGGGTTATGGGTTGGCACAGGTTTCTCTTGTTACGCCTGTTGGGAAAAAATCTATATATTTATTAGGTGTGATGACCTCCTTGTATAAAACGGCAATGTGCCGCGGATAATGGCAGGAGATTATAGATGCTGCAAAATGTCTGTCAAGAAAGCAATAAGCTCATTCAGGGATTTCATTTTATGTTTCGCACCGCATAAAAAGAGAGAATGATGAGATTCTTTCACCCGGCGCTTTCACCTTTCCCTCTTCACCCTTCATGTAGTATTGGGCTGCCATGACGCAATATACAAACTCGCAAATAATTCGCATTTTTGGCGTGCCGATGGATCTGGGCCAGCGGCGGCGCGGCGTGGACATGGGCCCGAGCGCCATCCGCTATGCCGGGCTGAACATGCAACTGGCCGCGCTGGGACACACCGTGATTGACTTTGGCAACCTGCCCGTGCCACTGCCAGAAAACGAGCCGCCCGATTCCAGCCGCGCCCGCCACCTGCCCAGCATCGCGGGGGTGTGCCGCGAGATTTATTCGCAGGCAATGGATGTGAACACGCGCGGCGAGATGGCCCTCTTTCTGGGCGGCGACCATTCGCTCAGCATTGGCACGGTCAGCGCCATCACCGCCAGCGAGGCCAGCGTGGGCGTGCTTTGGGTAGACGCGCACGGCGATTTCAACACGCCAGAGATCAGCCCCAGCGGCAACGTGCACGGCATGTCTTTGGCGTGTTTGATGGGGCGCGGGCCTGCCGAGTTGACCGGCATTGGCCGCGCCGGCGCAAAAATTCAGCCATCGCAGGCCATCATCATTGGGGCGCGAGATATTGACCCGAAAGAGCGCGACCTGCTGCGCGAGATGAACGTGCGCGTCTTCACCATGCGAGACATTGACACGCTGGGCATGGCGCAAGTGGCGCGGATGGCGCTGGAGCAATTTGCCTCGCTCCGCCGGATTCACATCAGCCTGGATATGGACAGCCTTGACCCCGCCGAAGCCCCCGGCGTGGGCACACCCGTGCCGGGCGGCCTCAGCTACCGCGAGGCGCATTTGCTGATGGAAATTTTGCACGATTCGCGCAAAGTCACCTCAATGGACATCGTGGAGATCAACCCAATCCTGGATGACCGCAACCGCACCGCAAAGCTGGCGGTGGAGCTGGTCGCCTCGGTGTTTGGCAAAAGCATTCTTTAAGTTACCGGTCTGACCGCGTCCGAACAAGTTCGGCGTAGCGGTCAGACCGGTGCGCGCGCAAGTCTAATTCTGCATTTCATGTCAATTCCCATCACCATCATCACCGGATTTTTGGGCGCGGGCAAAACCACGCTGCTCAATCGTATTTTGCGCGGCAATCACGGGTTGCACGTGGCCGTGCTGGTCAACGATTTTGGCGCCATCAACATTGACGCCGAGTTAATCGTGGGCGTGGAGGGCGAAACGGTGAGCCTGGCCAACGGCTGCATTTGCTGCACCATTCGAGACGACTTGCTCAACGCCGTTCTAAGCGCCATCAACCGCCCGGAAAAACCAGAATATGTGGTGATTGAAACCAGCGGCGTGTCCGACCCGTTCGCCGTGGCCTCCACTTTTTTGCTGCCCCAGCTGCGCCAGCATGTTTTTGTGGATGGCATCCTGACCGTGGTGGACGCCGAGCAAGCCCGCGACCTGCGCGGCGAGCAGGCCGTGCTGGCGATGGATCAAATCGCGGCGGGCGATATGATTTTGCTCAACAAAATTGATCTGGTCAGCCCCGCCGCGCTGGAGGAAATTCGCGCGTGGATCCGCGAGATTGTGCCCAACGCCCGCATTTTGGAAGTGACCAACGCCGACGCGCCGCTGGAGTTGCTGCTGAGCGTGGGCGAGTTTTCTGCAGACAAGCTGGCCTCGCGCGCCGCGCATGATGTGCATACGCACGAGGCCGGGGACGAGCATGAGCACACGCACACACACGACCACTCGCTGGTGTTTAGCACGGCCAGCTACACCTGCGATGAGCCACTAAATTACGCCGCCGCCCGCAAGGTGATTGACGCGCTCCCCGCCGAGATTTATCGCGCCAAGGGCGTGTTGTTCACCCAAACCCAGCCCGGCAAACGCATGGTATTGCAAATGGTGGGCAAACGGGTGCAGTTGTTGATGGGTGAGCCGTGGGGCGATGAGCCGCCGCAAACCCGTTTGGTGTTCATCGGCGCGGGCAACGCCATTGACGCCGCAGACCTGCGCCGCAAGTTTGACGCCTGCCGCGCCAGCGCCCCCAAACCCGCCGAACCAGACAAACTTGCGCAGGCCCTGGACTGGGTGCGCGGCAAGTGGAAGATGTAATTGGGCATTTGCTCAAACATCATGCCGTGCGATTGAAATCGCGCCTTGCGGGCATTTTGCCGAGTGTCGGCCTGCGCCGACACACCTGCGTCCGCGCAGGCGGACGCTCAGCCGCAGGCTCATCAGGCGCGATTTCAATCGCACGGCATTTTATTTTGCCCGCGTAATGCTCACGTAATTGGCGGCCTCAACAATTTTTTGGCCCTGCTCGCCCAAACACCACGCCACAAATTTGCGCAGCTCGCCCTGCGGCTCAATGGCGGCCATAAAATAAATGGTTTGCGGAATTTTGTAACTGCCATCGGCAATGCTGGCTGGCGCGGCCTGTGCGCCGTCAACCGCCAAAATTTTGACCTTTGACTCTGGCTTATTTTTGAGATGCGAGAGGGTCACATAGCCAATGGCGTTGGGCGTGAGCGAGACAAAATTGATCATCACCTCGTTGGTGGGCAGCACGATGGCGCTTGAGGTGAGGCGCACATTGCCCATGATGGACGAATCAAATGAAGCCCGCGAACTTTCGCCCACATCGCGCAGCGCCACCTGAATCTCGCCCAAACCGGGGGCGCCAAATTCGTCCCACTGGTTGCGCGAGCCCGCAAACACATCGCGCAATTGCGGCGCGCCAATGGTTGTGGCGGGGTTGGCCGCGTTCACAATTGGCAGCACGGCATCTTGCGCCAGCTCGCCAATCCAGGGGGATGGCAACGTGGTCTGGGGCAAAAGCGACACCACCCCCAGCGAAATTTCTCCGCCGCCCAAACGCTGCCCAATGGACGCGGGCGTATCTACCGAAACGCGGAAGTTGACGTTTGGGTTGAGCCGCGTGTATGTGGTGGTTAGTGTTTGCAGCAATTGCGCCGCGTTCGCATCTGCGGCCAAATAAAGCGAATAGGCCACCGGCGTGAGCTTGGGGGTCTCGGCTCGCGAGCAGCCGGATGCCATCAACAAAAACGCCGCGGCGCATGCGCGTAAAAAAAATGTGGGCACTCTCATGAGTTTACATAGTCGTAGGGTAATCGTAGGGCAGGCGTTGTGTTGAGTTCACTCTTTTGCCGTAGGATAACATGCAACAGAAACGAGAGTCTGGGTGGGACCTCCTCTTCTCCTCCTTTTGCTTTGAGAGCCAGTGATCGGCGTCACTGGCTCTCACGGTTTTTCGGCCATGCGGCGTTTCTTCGCGCCACTCCATCTGCGTATTCTGGCGTTCGACCGGCAGCGGATAAAATCCGCCGCCTAACCATTAAGAAACCCGCTGGCGCGGGTTAAAGAATTCTGCGATAACCCGCCCGCGGGTTTTCCAACGAGTAGCCGCCGGATTTATCCGGTGGTGGCCACCAGCGCACATCTTCGTCAGAGCAAATTACTCAAAAGATTTTTGCGTAAGTCCAAAAATAAAAAAAGACGGGTCTCTTGCGAAACCCGTCTTTGCATGGCGCGTCAAATTATTTGACGACCAGCGTGCCCTTCATCAAGGCGCTGTGGCCGGGGAAGGTGCAGATAAACGGATATGTTCCGGGCGCGGGTGCGTCGAACGTGACTGAATCGCTTTCGCCGCCCTTGATCATCTTGGTGTGAGCGATCACGCGGACATCGCCGTCCTTGAGGTAACCCTTGCTCTCGCCAGCGCTAATGCCATCAGTCGCAACTGCATCGGCCTGACCAGCCTTGGTCAGCACCCAGTTGTGCAGAGTAGCGGCGGTGGTGGCGTTGTTCTTCAACTTCAGCGTCACTTTGGAACCGGCTGGGACTTCAAATGTCGTCTTGTCAAACAGCAGTTCATCACCCTTGGAGCCAATCTCCAGCGTGACTGCGCCGCCGGCTGCGGCGGGCTGGGCTGGGGCGGCGGCCGGGGCAGATGCGCCACCACAAGCCGCAAGCACCATCGCGCCTGCCGCGAAGGCCATCAATTTTGTAAGCAAACCTGTCTTCATTTTTTATTTCTCCTCTTTTTAGATGCGCCCGGATGTTTGGGCGATTGTGAAAAAGAGATTCTAGCATCTTGAACAGGCTGTAAACCTGCCCGGAAGAAGAGATTTCACACTAGCCAGACAGCCAACCAGACAAAACCCGGCGGCGGTTTCTTTGTTTGTCACATCAGAGATAATGAGCAAGTTTGAAAAATTATGACGTACTGTAATCCATCGTATAGAGCAGAAGACGCGATTGCCGCCGTGCAAAGCGGGATGCGCGTATTTGTAACCGGAAACTGCAGTTTTCCAACAACGTTGATGACCGCGCTGGTAAAGCGCGCCCCGCAATTGCGCGATGTTGAGGTGTTGCAGGTGCTGACCATTGGCGCGAGCGATTACGCCAGCCCGGACATGCAGGGGCATTTGCGGGTGAACACACTGTTCATTTCCGAGAATGTGCGCGAGGCGGTGAACGCCGGGCGGGCCGACTTTACGCCTTGCCGTTTGGCAGAAATTCCCATGTTGTTCCGCCGGGGCGCCATCCCGTTGGATGTGGCGCTGATTCATGTTTCGCCGCCGGATGATCATGGGTTTTGCTCGTTTGGGGTGGAAGTGGGCGTGAGCAAGGCGGCGGCGGAGACGGCTCGCATCGTCATCGCAGAGGTGAACCCCAACATGCCGCGCACGCTCGGCGACAGCTTCATCCACATGAGCAAAATAGATTATTGCGTGGAGGTGGATTACCCACTGCCCGAATACGAGAACAGCGAGAGCGGCCCGCTGTATGACAAGATCGGCTCCATCATTGCGGGCATGATTCATGATGGCGATTGTTTGCAACTGGGCATTGGGGCCATCCCCAACGGTGTGCTGCCGTTCCTCACCGGCAAACGCGATCTGGGCATCCACTCCGAGCTGTTTAGCGATGGCGTGATTGACCTGGTGGAGCGGGGAATTATTAACGGCGAGCGCAAGAATGTGCATCCGGGCAAAATCATCGCGGGGTTTTGCCTGGGCACCAACAAGTTGTATAGCTGGGTGAACGACAACCCGATGATTGAGCTGCATCCCACCGAGTATGTGAACGATTCGCTGCACGTGAGCCAGAACAACAACATGGTGGCAATTAACAGCGCCATCGAGGTGGACCTGACCGGGCAGGTGTGCGCAGATAGCATTGGGCCGCGGCTATACAGCGGCATTGGCGGCCAGTTGGATTTTATTCGCGGCGCGGCGCACAGCAAGGGCGGGCGGCCCATCATTGCCCTGCCCAGTTTTGCCGCGTTGCGAGATGGCCGCACGGTCAGCCGAATTGTGCCCATGCTCAAACAAGGCGCGGGCGTAACCGTGCCGCGCTACGACATTCATTACGTTGTCACCGAGTTTGGAATTGCCGACCTGTATGGCAAAACGCTGCGCCAACGCGCCAAACTGCTCATAGACATCGCCCACCCAAATTTTCGTGAGGAACTGGCGAAGGCCGCGCACGAATTGAAATATGCTTGAAGTCAGAGGTCAGAAAGCAGAAAAACTTTCTGACTTCTTCATTCTGCGTTTCTGGTGCTTTCCACCGCTTTCTCCATGCGGCGGTCTGGCACGAACCAAATTAGCGCAACAACCACAAATAACGCGCAAGAAATCCACGGATTGACAAAAGACAGCGCAATGGCGGCGATATAAAGAACCAAAGATATTTTGGCTTTAAAGTCGCTGCCCAACGCGCGGGCAAAGGCGGAATCTTTGCCGTTGATTTGAATAAGATGAAGCTGCAAGATGGTGTACGAGATGGCGCACATCAGCAAAACGATGCCATACAAGGTGACGGGTTGCGCGGCGAAATTGCTTTGGCCCGCCCACGCGGTGACAAAGGGCATGAGCGAAAGCCAAAACAGCAAAAATAAATTGGCCCACAACACGCGGCCATCCACTTTTTCCACCACCTGAAACATGTGGTGATGATTGTTCCAGTAAATGCCCACATAGGCAAAACTGATGACATACCCCAGAAATGTGGGGGCCATCTCCAGCAAATCACCCATCGTTTCACCCTGCGGGGGTTTAAGCTCCAGCACCATGATGGTGATGATGATGGCGAACACGCCATCGCTGAAGGCTTCCAGACGACCTTTTTTCATGTGTTTAACCTGAATTTTCAGCGCATACATTTGCGCCAAACCATGCGCACGCGCCAAAGCGCAGTATAAGGCGGCGCGAGCGCAAATTTTATCCGCTGCCAAAATTTGCATTAAAAATGGGAGTGGTTAATTGGAGAATGAAATAAACTTGTCTGGCTTGTACAGAACGAACCAAGCCCGTCATTCCCTGTCATCCTCGCGAAAGCGGAAACGACGACCACCATTTGTTGGCCGATCACTCCTTAAAAATTACAGATTTGGCCCCGCTTATCTTCATCCTTTGCTCTTTGCTGCTCCCGTATACTTGCAACAAGGAGCGAGACCATGACGTCATCAAACGAACTCATCAAGACCGAAGACCGCTACGGCGCGCACAACTACAAACCCCTTAATGTTGTCATTGAACGCGGCGAGGGCGTGTGGGTGTGGGATGTGGACGGCAACAAATATCTGGATTGTCTATCCGCCTACTCTGCGCTGAACCAGGGCCACCGCCACCCGGCCATCATCAAGGCGCTGGTAGAACAAGCGGGCAAACTCACGCTCACCTCGCGGGCGTTTCGCAACGATCAGCTTGGCCCGTTTTTTGAGGAGTTGTGCGCGTTTGGCGGCTACGCGCAAGCCATCGCCATGAACAGCGGGGCCGAGGCGGTTGAGACCGCCATCAAGCTGGCGCGAAAGTGGGGCTACACCGTAAAGGGAATTCCGCGCCACAACGCCGAGATCATCGTGGCAGGCAACAACTTTCACGGGCGCACGGTCACCATCATCTCGTTTAGCACCGAGCCATCGTACCGCGATGATTTTGGGCCGTTTACGCCGGGATTTGTGACCGTGCCGTTTGGCGATGCCGCGGCCATCGAGAAAGCCATCACCCCAAATACTTGCGCGGTGATGATTGAGCCAATACAAGGCGAGGCCGGGGTGATTGTGCCGCCGCCGGGTTACTTGCAAAAAGTGCGCGACGCTTGCACGCGCAACAACGTGCTCTTTTTGGCCGATGAGATTCAGACCGGCATGGGCCGCACCGGCGCGCGCTTTGCCTGCGACCACGAAAATGCGCGTCCAGACATGATGATTTTGGGCAAAGCGCTGGGTGGCGGGGTCATCCCGGTCAGCGCTGTTTTGGCCGATGGCGCCCTGATGGGGTTATTCCAACCCGGAGAGCACGGCAGCACTTTTGGCGGCAACCCGTTGGGCGCGGCGGTAGCGCGGGCGGCTATCCGCGTCATTCAAGAAGAAAAGCTCGTTCAGCGCAGCGCCGAACTGGGCGAGTATTTTCAGGAGCGACTGGTTGAAATCAACAGCCCGCATGTGAAAGAAGTGCGCGGCAAGGGCTTGCTCATTGGCGTAGAGCTGCACGAAAGCGCGGGCGGGGCGCGGCGGTTTTGCGAATCGCTCATGGGCAAGGGCATTTTGTGCAAAGAAACCCACTCGCATGTCATTCGTTTTGCCCCGCCTTTGGTGATGGAGCGCGAGACGATTGACTGGGCCATGAACCCCATCAGCGATGTGCTGCGCGGGAAATAAGCCGTTGCCAAATTAAAACTGGATTTGCGCAAAGACAAATAAAAAACGGACTCCAGAAATTCTGAAGTCCGTTTTTTTGCGCTAAATTCGTAAAAGCTACGCTTCGGTGGCGAGGCGCACGCCCGGCCCCATCGTCGAGGTGACGACGGCGCGCTTCATGTACTGGCCCTTCGCAGAGGCGGGTTTGGCCTTCTTCACCGCATCCAGGAAGGTGTTCAGGTTCTCTTCCAGCAATTTTTGCTCAAAGCTGACCTTGCCCACCGGCACGTGAATGTTGGCTGTCTTGTCCAGGCGGAACTCCACGCGGCCTGCGCGGGATTCTTTGATCACGCGAGGAATATCTGCAACCGGCACAACCGTGCCTGCCTTGGGGCTGGGCATCAAACCGCGCGGGCCAAGGACTTTGCCAAGGCGACCGACTTTGCCCATCATGTCTGGGGTGGCAATGGCCACGTCAAAATCGGTGAAGCCATCCTGCACTTTCTTCACCCAATCATCGGTATCAGCCACAATGTCCGCGCCGGCTTCGCGGGCGGCCACTGCGCCATCACCCTGCGAGAACACCAAGATGCGCACGGTTTTGCCGAGGCCGTTTGGCAACACAACCACGCCGCGCACCTGCTGGTCGGCCTGGCGCGGGTCCACGTTCAGGCGGATGTGGCACTCGACCGTGCCATCAAACTTGGTAATGCTGGTGTCTTTGACCAGCGCAACTGCTTCTGGGACGTTGTAGAGCTTGTTGCGGTCTACTTTCGCCGCCGCCGCCTTGTATTTCTTTCCAACTTTTGCCATTTCAATCTCCTGTGGTCAAACGGGCAAATGCCCTCCCACGTTTGGTTGCTGGTTGTTCGTGGCTGGTCGCTGGTGTTTCGCCAGCCACACGCCATTAACACCCAGCCGCTGATTTATTCCTGCACCTCAATGCCCATGCTGCGCGCTGTTCCCGCAATTTGCTTGAGCGCGCCTTCTGTGTTGATCGCGTTCAGGTCTTTCATCTTGATGTCTGCGATGTCCTGAAGCTGCTTCTTGGTGATCTTGCCCACTTTGTTGCGGTTGGGAACGCCGCTGCCTTTCTGCACGCCTGCCGCCTTGCGAATAAGCTGAGCGGTGGGCGGGGTGCCCAGCGCAAACGTAAACGAGTTGTCGCTGAACACGGTGATGGTGGCCGGGATGATGTTGCCCAGCATTTGCGGGTTGTTCGTTCGCGCGTTGTATTCCTTGCAGAACATCATCAGGTTGATGCCGTGCGGGGCAAGGGATGGGCCGATTGGCGGCGCGGGGGTGGCCTTTCCGGCCTCGATATTAATTTTTACAACTGACTTTACTTTCTTTGCCATTTCAATCTCCTGTGGTCAAACGGGCAAATGCCCTCCCACCTTATTGTTGGTTATTGGGTATTGGTTAATGAAGCCCGGCGCGCAACCCATCAACCAGCAACCAACAACCAATAATTAACTACATTCTTTCGACTTGCAAAAAGTCCAATTCCACCGGCGTATCGCGACCAAAGAACGAGACCAGCACGCTGACTTTGGCGCGTTCGGTGTCAATTTTGTCCACCAAACCCATAAAGTCGGCGAAGGGGCCATCGGTAATGCGCACTTTCTGGCCGGGCCGGTAATTCACCTTCAGCTTGGGCGCCTCGGCCTCCATGCGATGCAAAATTTGGTTTACATCGGCCTTGGTGAGCGGGGCCGGGCGGTTGCCCATGCCCACAAAGCGCGTCACACCCGGCGTGTTGCGCACCACAAACCAGGCTTCCTCGCTCATAATCATTTTCACAAGGATGTAGCCCGGCATGACGCGGCGCTCCACCGCCCGGCGTTTGCCGTCTTTTACTTCAAGCTCTTCCTCGGTGGGCACAACCACTTTCAGAATTTTGCCAACCATGCCCATGGTCTCAATGCGCTGCTCCAGGTTGTGCTTGACCTTGTTTTCCTGCGCGGAATAGCAGTGCACGGCATACCACTCGCTGCCGTCCTCGGCCTCTTCTTCAACTTCGCCGCCAACTTGCACTGGGGCAATGTATCCGGTGCCATCGCCCAAATCTTCAACATTGGGCTTCTTGCGCGATGACTTTCTGGGCGCGGCTTTGGCTTTGGCTTTCTCTTTTTTGCCGGGCATGAGGTCGGCCAGAATATCCTCGCCCTCTTCGGCTTCGACATCGCCTTCGTCGTCGCCCTCAATCTCCTCGATCTCCTCATCCTCCGCGCTTTCTTCCGCGTCTGCGGCGGGTCTGCCGGTGAAAAAGCTCAGATCGGCCGGTTCTTGCTTTTGCGCGGTCAGGTTGGCCGCTTCTTTTAACAAAGAATCGGCAAAAGACTCAAACGAGTCTGACTGCCCCGCGCCGATTTCCGGCGTTTCTGGCGTGTTTGGAGTTTCCTCGCTCATGTTTTACCTGACAGGGACATGCAGAATAAAAATTTCTGCCAGTCCCGTTATTAACCGTCGTTTAGTTGTTGCGCTCGCGGCTGGAGAATACAACCAGCACGAGAATCGCCAGCACAATGACCACCGCAATTGCAATGGCGATTGGGTCTGGCGTGGCTTTGAGCAGGCCAAAGAACAGCCCCTCAAATAGAGAATCAAACAACCCCAGAATGGCGGCCATGCCCAGCGTTACCGCCAGCACAATGATGGTCAGGTTGCGCACATTCTCGCGCGAGGGCCAGTGCACCTTGCGCAACTCGGCCATCGTATCTACCAGATACTCGCGAATCGGTCTGATAAAGGACTGAACGCTGGAGGGTTCTTTCTTCTCTGCAACTTCGTTTGCCATATCTTTTTTAACGACCTCTTGGGGCTGAAAGGGGCGACCGTTTCTCTCCGGTCGCCCCTTCGCTCCCTTTCATCTCACAGGGCACGCAGGAATTGAACCCACAACCTATCGTTTTGGAGACGATTGCTCTACCAATTGAGCTAGTGCCCTAAATTTAGTTCAAAGTGCTCGGCGCAATTTTTCCTTTGCGCCTTGCACTTTGAACCTGCGACTCTATTCAATAACTTTTGTGATGGAACCCGCGCCCACCGT
>DAORUN010000049.1:0-22929 GCA_035433205.1 Thermoflexales bacterium
CTTAACGTCTTTGCGAGAGATAAACCGTGAAAATCTTCAGTTTTTTGTCTGGGTAGCGTCACGTTAATTTATCTATTTTGTCTAACGATTGTATAATTTCACACATGACACGAACTATCAAACTTTATTTGATCGCATTTGTGGCGTTTCTGGCAATAGATGGGGTTTGGCTCACGTTTGTGGCGCAGGGCGTATACAAACAGTATCTGGGCTATCTCATGTCTCCCACGCCAAACCTTTTGGCCGCCGGAATTTTTTATCTGCTGTTCATCGTTGGGCTGCTGGTGTTCGTCATTCTTCCGGGGCTAAAGGAAGGCTCTTTGGGCAACACGCTTTTGCGCGGCGCTTTGTTTGGTCTGGTGAGCTATGCCACCTACGATCTGACGAATCTGGCGACGGTCAAAGACTGGCCGATTGCCATCACCGTGATTGACCTGATTTGGGGCACGGTGTTGAGCGCGGCGGTAAGTTTTGTGACATTTACGCTTGGCAGGCGAATACGGTAACGCGCCCTAAAGATATTCTTCGCGGTCGCCGGTCTTCAAAGTATCTTTGGCAAAAGCCGAGACTTGATTCTGCCAGTTGCGCGCGGTTTTGCGGGCATAGCGGCGGGTGACCCTGCCATTTTGCGGCGCATACAACAAAGCCACGCACGCGCCGATGGCCGCGCCAATCAGGCTGCCAACTAAAAAACTGCCAAACGGATCGCCGTGGCTTGTTTTCTTCGGCTCAATTTTTTCTGGCGCCACCCGGCGCGGCAATTCGCTAATTTTTTGCTGAACCGTGTCTCGCGCATTTTGGCTTGCCCGCGCCACACGCGCAGACGCGTTGCCGCGTTGTTTGCTCAAAAATTCGCCCGCCCAATTGAGCGCGGCCAGGCCAAACGCAGAGAGGGCAGCGGTGTTTGGCGCGGCCTTGCTGGGTTTTATCTCTTTGTTTTGGCGTTTGGCAAGATAATTGCTCCCCAAGTCAAATGCTAACTTGGCTCCCTTGAGCAAAAGGTCTTGTGTGGATTTCTTCATGGTTGATGGGATTATAGGGCGAGTTTGGGTCCGCGCTAACGAGACGCAACGGGCAAATACACAAATGTCGGGTTGCCGGATATCACCTTCCAGTTCAAGACCGCCAGTGCACCACCAGGATTTTCTACTTCAATGTTCAGAATGCCAACTGGCAACGTGCCGTTCCATGTGGCTTGGATGGTGTTCTCATTGACAACGGTCACGGAGTTTGCAGGGATATTTCGGGCGCGAACTATAGGTGAGCCAAAGAAGTTTTCGCCGGTAATCGTAAGTGTTGTTATTTGCTCTGGATTTGGCACGCGGGTGGGGGTTACATCCAGCACTGTAGGTGTTTCCCAACCGCCAATCGAAACTTGATCTATAAGAACTTGATCAAAAGAATAGACCACAGGATGATCTAAGCTGACACTTAACGTAATTGTTTGACCAGAGAATTCCGAGACATCCTTTGTGAAGAGCTGCCATTGAGGGGAAGAAACAGATGCGCTGATAATTTTTGATGGTGATTCAACAATCACTTGAGTCTTTATATCGTACCCAAGGTGATTCGTTTGTTTGTTTTGAAAGGCCAAAATTGCCTTATGCAAATCACTGGGAATGGCTATTACTTGTTGTACCGATGGGGACAAGGCTTTTAAAAAATCCACATAATTAAAATTAAGGAAAATTGAAGGTTCATTTGAGTATTCTGGATATCCTGGAGATATTACAGTGATAAATTGCCCAGAAGAATAAATTTTCCCAAAAAAGACCGAGTTCCACGGCCTCCGAAGAGGCAATTTTTTCCATTCTCCATTTGTCTGTGATTGCGTATAGTAATCGGAGTCTGGCCTATTATTTATATTTGTGGCTAGAATATGTAAATTCCCATTGATATCTACCACTGCACTGATAACGGGGCCTGGAGGGTCACCTTGCTTAACCCATTCTGTATTTCCACGCCTTGTGTAATGAGAGGAAGCAAGACCAGATGAGATAAAAAGATGTTGTGTTAAATCAAGACTCATAACAAATGCAACGCTTGATTGATAAGAAGACTGGGGCATAAGTTCGGGAGTAGACCACTGTCCCGCAACAGAGCGAATTCGCTCCAACAGTTTTCCAGGAAACGTAGATTCGTCATAGTAAAACACATGCACGTTTTTTTGAATGTCAATCACTAAAGCTTTGAGCCAGACCGCGGAATCCACAATTTGTTCCATCGAGGACCAAACACCGCCTTTTGTTCTATATTGATACCGGACATTTCCAGAGTTTGCGAACCTAATTAAAACTTGCAATGTATCAGTTGAATCAAGATCAGCTAAAAAACTGTCATTATCCAAATAAGAGGTTATGCCCATAATGCGATTTTCTTGACATATAGATAAGCCAGATGGTTTATAACAATAGGCTAACGCCACAGATCCATCTATGTAGGCCGCATAAAGAAAGTGGACGCCGCCACTGCGATCTATAAATACCTTCATGATGTTTCCATTTTTATTTGCAAGTGAAATCTGCACAGGAGACGAAGGCCATCTTCCACCCGCGGGCTTGCTAGCATAAAACGTAGACAAACCCTCTGTCCATATAAGTGTAGTGGAACCATCATCATTGATTGACGCAAACGGAGAGTAGTAATCAGGTTGAAAATAGTCCGGCAATATTTCTGGGATAAATGCTCCTGGCGGCAAATTAACACTTGCCTGCCCTTCATAGTTATCCGACATTACTCTTTCAGGGGGTCTTGTGCCTGCAATTTGCCAGCCATTTTCGAGTGAATTTTCAAAATCCCCATTTATGACTTTATTTGACCGTGGAGAAAGATAGGCTTGAAACGTTGTATCTGCTGTTATGCTGACTGCCTTTGTAAAAGTATTAAACCCCGGTGCTGAAATAGTAACCGTTTGTGTGCCAGATCTTCCAACCACGGCTTTGATACTTGCTGAAGTGCGGTACAGATTTGTTGAAAAATCAACTGGCTTAGGAATGAAGTCAAATGCAGATTGGCTCACGCTATGATCGCGATAATCAACTGGATTGATGTTCACAGCCCAAGAATAAAAAGTTGTGCCAATATCGCCATCAGGGTTTGTTGTCCATGCGCTCCAATTGCCCTCATGGTCACGCGCGCGAATGCGAAAGAATACTTTGCTGCCTATCCAACTCATTAATTGATTCGATGTGTTTTCGAATGCAACCCAATTTGCGGAATCAGCTTTTCGCGCTTGAAGTTCAGCTAGATCCGCGGATGCACCCGATGCTCCTTCATCCAATACATCAACTGCTATAGGCATTGGGGCTTGGGTGCCATGCGTATATTCCGGCAAATTTTTAATTTGCGCAGTTGGCGGCGTCAAATCAGTGCGCTTCTGCACTGATGGGTTTCGATCCGTGTTGCTCCCTGTCGCAATTCTAGTGGATTGTCCCCCTATCCAAGACACTTCTTCAATAAAAGTATTTTTAATCTGCAACTGATTTCCAGAAACTTGATACTCCACCCGCGTAAACAGCAGCTTCGTGCCATCTGGCGACCAATCTCCCATCCACGCATCAACCAGATCCTCACCTGGGTCGTACACGCGGCGCACTTCACCCGTGCGCACATTTGCTTCCCATAAGTTATTCCAGATGCCATCGCTTATAGCCGCATCGAAAGCAATCCATTCGCCATTTGGAGACCAGCGCACATTACCAAGATATTTCCATGCATCAGCCCGAAGCAATTGGGTTTGACCGCCATTGGCTGATACGAGATGTATTTTTCCGGTATTTGTATTTTCAACTGGTCTGGCAAAAGCAATTTGGTCTCCCGCGGGCGACCAGGTGGGAGACCAGCTTGGCAATGTGCTGTCACAACTTAAACAAGTTTGATTCGTGCCGGTCGAACTCATTACATAAACCTGTTGCGCGCCGGTTCTATTAGACACAAAAGCTATTTTTAACGCGTCTGGAGACCAGGCAGGCGAGAAATTATCTGCTCCGGCGGTCAACCTTTCTGCGCCAAATCCATCGCTGAACGATGTAAGAATTTGATAACTGGGAATATATTGGTTGTTGAATGTGCTGCCAGCGGAAGCATAAGCGCTTCGATATCCCCCAGGGCGAATATCGGGCGTAATATCAGCCGAATACATTGATTGTATTGGGCCAATTGTTTCCGATACGCCAGGCATTGTATAAATATCCCAATTCCCATTCCGAAACGTCTGAAAACTCATCCGCTCATCTGGGTTCAAGTTTGGCATTTGAACGCCATCCTTGTTCTCAATCTTTGATATTTGTTGGGGAGGCGGCGCAGAGTCAATCGTTTGTCGACTCAACCACATTACGCGGTGGCTATCTTCGGGGCTTGCTCCCTGAGATTGGGTGCGCGACACCAAGCCCAGGCTAATCAACGCGCAAAATGCAACAATTAGAGCCAGGCGGAAGTTGTGGCGTGTATTCATAGATTGATTTTTGAGATATTTTGCTACGGCTTCCTTTCATTCTAAGCCTCAAAACAAAAATCCCGGCTAGCCTTTCGGCCAGTCGGGATTCCTTCAATCGGATGAAAACACTCTGCTTACGCCAACTTAATATGCAGCTCGCGGATCTGCTTCTCGGTGGCGGGAGAAGGCACGTCCAGCATCACATCCGCCGCCTGCTGATTCTTGGGGAAAGCGATGACCTCGCGGATGTTGGGCGCACCCGCGAAGAGCATGGCCAGACGGTCTACGCCCGGGGCGATGCCGCCGTGCGGCGGAGCGCCAAACTCAAACGCGTTGAGCATGTGCCCAAACTTCTTTTGCGCTTCCTCGTCCGAAAGGCCGATGATGCGCATGATGCGCTCTTGCACATCGCGGCGGTGAATTCTGATGCTGCCGCCCGCGACCTCAAATCCGTTGCACACCAGGTCATATTGCTTGCTGCGCGCGCCCGCCGGGTCAGCCTCAAGGTTGGCCAAATATTCATCTTTTGGCGCGGTGAACAGGTGATGATTCGCCGCCCAGTTGCCGCTTTCTTTGTCCATCACAAACGATGGGAAGTCCACAACCCACAAAAACGCCAGAACGCCATCGGCCCCCAGCTTTAGCCGCGCCCCAAGCTCGTGCCGCAGCTCGCCCAGCGCCTCGTTGACGGCGGTGCGGCTGTCATCGCCCACCAGCAAAACGAGGTCACCCGGCTGGCTGCCAGCCGCGGCCATGATGCCCTCGCGCTCGGCGTCGCTCAGCTTTGCGCCCGCGCCGCTTTTTCTGATTCCATCCGGGTCGTGCCAAAGCACCACCAACCCCTTAGCCCCGTTCTTCTTGGCAAACTCGGTCAGCTCATCGGTTTGCTTGCGGGTCATGCCAGCCTGGCCTTTCACGCAAATGCCTTTCACATGCGCGGCCTGGAACGGCGGGAACTCGCTGTTTCGGGTGCAGGATGTGGCATCGAACAGCTCCATCCCGTACCGAACATCGGGTTTGTCGCGGCCAAAGCGCTCCAGCACCTCATCAAACGGCAGGCGCAAGAACGGCTTATACATGAGCTTTTTGCCATGCAGGTCGGCAAATGTCTCGGTGAACTCGGTGAGCAAGCCTTCCACAATCGCCAGCACGTCATCGCGATCCACAAAGCTCATCTCCATGTCCAACTGCGTAAACTCTGGCTGGCGGTCGGCGCGTTGATCTTCATCGCGGAAACACCGCGCAATTTGGAAGTAGCGTTCCACGCCCGCCACCATGAGCAACTGCTTTAGCTGCTGAGGGCTTTGCGGCAGGGCGTAAAACTCGCCCGGATGCACACGGCTGGGCACCAAATATTCTCGCGCACCTTCGGGTGTGCTCTTAAACAGGATGGGTGTCTCGACCTCCAAAAAGCCCCGCGCGTCCAAATAGTCGCGGATGAACTTCACAAACCGATGCCGAATGTTGAGATTTTTCGTCATGCGCTCGCGCCGCAGATCCAGGTAGCGGTATTGCAAGCGCAATTCCTCTTTGGTGTCCATCCCATCGCTGTCAATTTCAAAGGGCGGGGTCTTGGCCGGGTTCAGGATGGCGATCTCGCTCGCCATGACTTCCACTTCGCCCGTCGCCATCTTCGGGTTGGTCATCCCATCTGGCCGGTGCGCCACCACGCCGGTGATTTGCGCCACAAACTCGCTGCGCAAGGTCTCGGAGCGCTTGAAGTTGTCCGCGTCCACATTTTGCGGGTTGATTGTGACCTGAGTCAGCCCGTAGCGATCGCGCAGGTCAATAAAAATCACCCCGCCATGATCGCGCCGGCGGTGAACCCATCCCGCCAAAGTAACCTGTTTGCCAACATCGCTGGCTCGCAGTTCGCCCGCTGTATGTGTCTTGAACATCTTGCTCCTCTTTTTAATGACGAATTAGAAATTGCAAATTAAGAATTTGTCCAACAAAAAAGCCGCCCTTGCGGAGCGGCTCTTATTGCGTGTGTTTTGCGCGCGATAACGAGCGACGCCCCGTCAGGCATCGTTTGCGTTATCGTTATTATTCGCGCCGTTAAACATTGTGGCGAAGATTATACACGGGCAAGAAGGGCCATTTCAACCGCACAACAAAAATGCCGGTTGCGACAAAAGATAAAATGGTGCCAGCCGCACGGCGCATATGTCAACCTCATCCATCCCCGCCCAAATTGCCGACCTGATTTTGGCCGACCTGATTCAGACCGGCGCAAAACCGGGCCAGCTTTTGCCCGCCGAGGCCCGCCTGGCCGCAAAGTTTGTGGTCAGCCGCTCCGCCGTCCGCGAGGCCCTCAAACAACTGGCCGGGCAGGGTTATGTTGAGGTGGTGAACGGGCGCGGCACGCTGGTGCGCCCGCTGGATGACGCGCAACTGACGGCGTATTTCACCCACGCGCTGGCGCTTCAGGGCGTGCCGTTTCACGCGCTCATGGAGGCGCGCAAACCGGTGGAGGTGCAAAGCGCTCGGCTGGCCGCGCAACGCCGCACCGATGAGCATTTGGTCGAACTGCGCGGCATCATCCGGCGGATGCAGCGCAGTATTTCCAACGCCGAGGAATATGTGAGCCTTGACCGCGAGCTGCACAACCAAATCGCGCTCGCTTCTGGCAACATCATCATCACCCATTTTGTCCACTCCTTGCGCGGCTCGCTAAACGAGCAAACGCTGCACTTGCTGTATCGGCGGCGCAACCGCCAACAACTGGAGCGCGTGCATCAACTGCACGAGATCATTGTGAGCGAGATTGCCGCCCAAAACGCCGAGGCCGCCGCCCGCGCCATGGAAATTCATTTCAGCGAGGCGCTCACATTTTTGGTGGAGAGAAAAGCGATTTCTGGACGGTAGTTGGTTGCTGGTTGCTGGTTGTTAGTGGCTAGTAACCAACACGGATTTCGGTTAAGCGTTATCAATTTGCAACGAGGCATGAGACTAAAAAACGCAGCTTAACTCTGTCATTCCGAACGCCAAAGGCGGAGGAATCTGCGCATAAATCAGTCTTAACGTGTGTCTTTTCGCAGATTTCTCCTCCCTTCGGTCGTCGAAATGACATGCTTACTCTTATCCAAAACTCACGTTAAACTAGCAACTAACAACCAGCAACCAGCAACCAGCAACCAGCAACTAACATGAAAATCCGTTTAACCGCCACCATCAAAGGCCGCGTGCAGGGCGTGGGGTTTCGCGTTTCGGCCATGGAGAAAGCGGCCAGCCTGGGGCTGACCGGCTGGGTGCGCAACGAATGGAACCGCGATGTGCAAACGCTGGCCGAAGGAACGCAAGAAAACCTGGAGGCTTATCTGGCGTGGCTGCATCGCGGCCCCATCGGCGCGCGGGTGACCAGCGTGAACGCAAGCTGGGGCGCCGCCACCGGCGAGTTTGAGGGATTTGAGATTACCGGATGAGGGTCAAAAAGCCTGCGCCGCGCGCTTCCTCTGCTTTTATTTTGCAAACAAAATCATCGTTTTGTCGTCATCCGAGCGGGCGCACACGCGCGGCGATGACAAGAAGGCCTCAATTTCTGCGTTGCGCGATTCCGCGCTGGCGGCAAAGGCCAGCAGCGGCTCAAAAAAATTGGCGTGCGGTGCGCGCGCGGGCCATTGCAGCGCAAGGCGGGTCAGGCCATCGCTCATGGCGCACAAACCGGTGATGGGTTTTGACGCGGTGAACACCTGCATCGTTTCCAGCGCGTTGCGGGTGGTGAGGAAAACCGTCTCGTTGGCGTATTCGCCGTTAGCCGGGGCCAGCGCGGTGGCAAGGCCGCCATCCGCCGCCCGAATAACCAGAGCGCCATCGCCCACCTGCGCGGCGGCCAAACCGCCATCCCACCAAACGCCGCACAGCAATGTTCCCGCGAAGGCGTTGGCATCGGCTTGCATATCGCCCGCGTATTGGCGCACCCCGCCCAACGCGGCCTCAAAAATGGTCTTAAAGGTCGAAGGCCAATCGGTTTGAGCGGCGCTTTGCCACGCCAGAACCGCTTTCAGGGCTTCGATGGCCGCGCCCGTGATGAGTTTCGCCCCTTCATCGGATCGCGGAGCGCTGCCTGCGCCATCGGCCAGCGCAAAAAGCTGCGCGCCATTTGGCAGCGCGGCCAGCGCGTGCGCGTCCTGGCAGGGCAACCCGGCGCGAATGTGTGATGTGCCGATGACGGAGGCGGAGAGGATCATGGTTTTTCTAGCGCCCGGAGCGCGTCCGAACAAGTTCGGCGAACCGCTTCGGGCGCTGCGTTAATTGCTGGTATCAATCTGCCCCCAGCCGGGTGGCGGGAGGTTGACCGCATCGTTGACGCGTGAGCGCGAGACCTGCGCCAGGCTGTGCGAAAGCCACTGGAACATTTCGCGGAAAGCCATCCCGCGCAGCTTCATTGGGCCGCGCTTGCCAGAGAGCTGCCCCAGCACATCCATATCGGCCTTGTCTACCCCAATGGCGAAGAACAGCACGCCTTTTCCGTCTTCCTCGGCGCGCAATTCGCGGGCGGCGTTCTTCCAGTCATCGTTTGGCTCGCCATCGGTAATGAGGAACATCCACGGGCGGTAATATTGGATGGCGTTTTGTTTGTAAATTTGTTTGCGTTCGCGCAGCAGTTTTAGCCCGGTGCGAATGGCTTCGCCCATCGGCGTGTTGCCTTCCGATGACAAATTGGGGGCCATGAAGTCGGTGGCGGCCACAAACGCCTCGCCCGCGTCGGAGCGAATGGCATCGCCCACGCCCGATTTGACCTCGCGCACACGCACGGGGCCAAAGGTCACAATGGCGACCTCCACGCGCAGGGCGGCCAGCGGGTCGGCCTTGAGTTCCTGCTCAAACACGGCCAGGCCTTCGTTCAACTCGCCAATCTTCTCGCCGGCCATCGAGCCGGATGTATCCAGCAGCAGCACAACCGGGCAGCGCGGCTCTGGGTTATCCGCAAATTCCACTTTTAGCAATGCGTTATCGGGCATTTCACTCCTTTTTTCAGACGAAAGACGGAGGACGGAAGACGGCTTTATTTTCGTCTTCGGTCTTCGGTCTTTTAACTCAATTTTTACTTTGCTCTTCTCATACGATAATGCCAGCTAAAAGTTGTTGGAGTATATGAATTTGAGTTACACCGCCTGGATCGCGCTGTTTGGCCTGGCTGGGCTGGGAGGGGTTTTGTGGCGCAATTGCCGCTCTTTGGCCGATGTGGCCGATGCGCTGGCGCAGGTTTTCCTCATCGGGCTGGTTGCGCTGGTGTGCGGGCGCATCGGGTATGCGCTGCTTAACCTTGATTTTTTTGCCCAAAAACCCAACGCGATTTTGTCTGCAAGCTACCCGGGCCTGGCAGAGCAAACCGCGCTGCTGGGCGCGTGTGTGGCGTGGCGGGTTTTTGCGGCGCAACCTCGCAGGTTGGCGAACAAAATCTTGGAAGGCAAAAATTTTATGCGCCAACCTGCGAGGTTGTCTGAGGCATCCTTCATCCTTCTGGCGGCGCTGATGGGCATTGGCGCGAGCGTGGGCTGCATGCAGGCCGGGTGCGCGTATGGCCGCGAGGTGTTCTGGCAGGATGTCGGCGCGGGCGGCATCGGCTGGCTGCTGCGCGCAGACTTGCCCGACGCATATTCCATCCCCAACCCGCGCTGGCCCACACAAGCCATGATGGTTGTGTGGCTGAGCCTGGAAGCCGGACTTCTGAGTTTTGGCATGGCGCGAAATGCGGCGTTCGAGAAGTCTGGTTTCTTAAGAGTGACGCTTTTTTGCGCCCTATTTCTGGCCGGCGATTTTTTTATGCAATTTTTGCGCGCCGACCCAGCGGGCGGGGTTGCCTTCGGCTTGCGCGGGTCGCAGTGGTTGGATGGGGCCGCTTTTGGCCTTGTTCTCTTCGCGCACTTTGTTACAATGCGGCTTGCTCGCAAACGCTAAACCTGTCTGGTTCTGTCTGGTTATTGAAACTTCCGAGGTAGTCATTTTCATGCGGCGGTCTCGCGCATTGCTCACTCAACTGGAAACGCAAAAGCTGGAATTGCTGCACACGCCGGTGAACCGGCTTGGGCTAAAGATCCCCGGCTCGTTTTTTGAGGGCGCCATTGCGCAGGTGCGCCAGGAGTTGGACGAGGTGGGGCTGAGCAAGCTGGACTTACACTTTTACATCTCCACCGGCTATGGCTGCATCGCCGGGTCGGGCATCATCTCGCTGGGGTTTTACGATTTTGACCCGCTCATCCGCGATCTAAACGAGGAGTTTCGCCACTTTAGATACAGCGAGGCCGACATGGTGAACCTGGTGCGCCACGAGGCGGGGCACGCGTTTTGTTACACCTACAAGCTGTATCGGCGGCCAGACTTCCGCGAGATGTTTGAGGTGGAAGGCAATTTTTACAACACCTACCCAGATAACGACACTTACGACTTTAACCCGTGGAGCCGCGAGTATGTAAACCCGGCGGGCGATCATTACGCCCAAAAACACCCGGATGAAGATTTTGCCGAGACGTTTTGCACCTGGCTGGACCCGCGCTCTGGCTGGCGCAAAAAGTATCGCAACAAACCCGTTGCGCTGGACAAAATTGACTATGTGGCCGAGATTATTGACGAAATGGGCCACGAACCGCCGCAGGTCGAATCTAACTTGAATTGGATGTATGAGAAATACGAAGACCTGAAGATGACGCTGGGCGAATTTCTAAAAGCCGATGACAGCGACTACCGCGAACAGGCCACCGGGTTTATTGACCCCGATGTGACCGCGCTGTTCCGCCCGCACCCGCGCATTGCCAACACCCGCGCCCTGCACCGCGATTTTGAGCACGGCTATGATTTTGTGCGCCTGAACAAACAAGTGCTGGTCAACCGGATTGCCTACTGGGTGGGCGTGGATGTGCCGGTGGTGGAAGACTTGCTGGACAAGGTATCCCATCGCGCCAAAGTATTAGATTTATGGGTTGAACGAGCTGGATATGACAAAAAGCTTATTGAATTAACCAGTTATGTGACCGCCCTGTGCGCCAACTACAAAACCAACGGGCAATATTTGCGGGCGGGATGACCCTGATGCCGCCAAGCTCCTCAAAAACTGGTCATCAGGCGGTAGGCTGCGCCCTTTGACCTGTCTATAATGGCGCAGTTCCTTGAAGAACAGTGCAACAAGACGCAAACCACACCATGACCCGATCAAAAACGCTGCTAAATAATAGTTTGGGGGCGCTCATGCCCGTCATTGCCGTTTTGCTGGCGCTTGCCATTGGCGCCGTGATGCTGCTTGCGCTAAAGGTCAACCCAATCACCGCCTATTCTGCATTGATTGAAGGCGCGGTGGGCAGCCCGTACGCCATCACCCAAACGCTGGTAAAGGCCACCCCGCTGCTGCTGGTGGGGCTGGGCATTTGCATCGCGTTTCGCGGCGGGGTCATCAACATTGGCGGCGAGGGGCAGATCATCGTGGGCGGGCTTGCCACCACCGCCGTCACGCTGGCATTCGCGGGGTTGCCCGCCATCCTGCTCATCCCGCTGGGCATGTTGACGGGTCTTGTGGCGGGCGGGATATGGGGCGGCATTGCAGGTGTGCTAAAGGCGCGTTTTGGCGTGAACGAAATTTTGACCACGATCATGATGAACGCCATCGCCCAGCAGTTGTCTAACTTTTTGCTGCGCGGCCCGCTCATTGACCCCAAAGAATTGCAAGCCGGGACAATGCTGGCGCAATCGCCGCCGCTGCCAGAAAATGCGTGGCTGCCGCGTCTGGTGCCGCAAACCCTGCTTCACGCGGGGGTCATTGTGGCTTTGGTGATGGCGGTTGTGGTTTACATTTTGCTCTGGCGCACGGTGGCGGGCTACCGCATCCGCGCGGTGGGGCTTAACCCCGATGCCTCGCGGTATGCGGGCATCCGCGTGCCCATGTATCAGGCGCTGGCGCTTCTGCTCAGCGGGGCGCTGGCCGGGCTGGCCGGTTCGGTAGAAGTGATGGGCGTCTCGCACCGCATGATGGATGGCGTATCGGCTGGGTATGGCTTTAGCGGCATTGTGGCCGCGCTGTTTGGCAAATTGCACCCGCTGGGCGCAATCCCGGCATCGGCCATTTTTGGCGCGCTGCTGGTTGGCGCAGACAAAATGCAACGCGCGGTGCAGGTTCCATCTGCCCTGATTGACACCCTGAACGGCCTGATTGTGCTGTTTGTGGTGAGCAGCGATATTTACATGCGCCGCCGCCAGAAGAAACAACAAACCGCCGCAAAAATTGTTGAGAAAGTGGACACACCTGTTTTGCCCGCCATGCCCGTGAAATAGCGCTCCAGGCGCCAAAGACACCCATGAACGAACTTTTTACCCTCCCTGTTTTGCTCGGCATTTTGTATTCCGGCGTGCGGCTGGCAACGCCGTATCTCTACGCCGCCATTGGCGAGATGTTTGCCCAGCGGTCGGGCGTGTATAACCTGGGCGTGGATGGCATCATGCTGATGGGCGCGTTCACCGCGTTCTTCATCGCCACAAACACCGGCAACCTGGCGCTGGCCCTGCTTGGGGCAATGGTCGTTGGTTTGTTGATGGGTCTGCTCATGTCATTTGTCAGCGTCAACCTTCAGGCCGAGCAGGGCATCAGCGGCATTGGCCTGTATTTGTTTGGCCTCGGTCTCTCATCGCTCTTGTTCAAAAAATTGATGGGAGCGCCAAAAGCCATTGATGGCTTCCCGGCGGTCAAAATTCCGGTGTTGGGCGATTTGCCCGTGATTGGCGAGGTTTTCTTTAACCACAACATTTTGGTGTATGCCGCGTTTTTGCTGGTGCCCATCGCCGCGTTTGTGCTGAACAAAACCACGCTCGGCCTCAAAATCCGGGCGGTGGGGATGAAGCCCGAAGCCGCCGACTCGCTGGGGGTGAACGTGGCCGCCACGCGCTACGCCTGCATTTGCTTTGGCGGGGTCATGGCGGGCATCGCGGGCGCTTCGCTGTCCATCGGCCTCATCAATTTGTTCCAGGAAAACATGACCAGCGGGCTGGGCTTTATTGCGGTGGCATTGGTGTATTTTGGCGGGTGGACGCCGTTGGGAGTGATGCTGGGCGCACTGCTGTTCAGCATGGTGAACGCGCTGCAACTTTGGGTTCAAGTCAAGGCCATCCCCATCCCGGCAGATATTGCGGTGATGCTGCCCTACATTTTGACGATTTTGGCGCTGGTGTTTGGCCGCCGCGCCCGCCAGCCCGCCGCCCTTAGCAAAGCTTTTACGCGGGGCGAGAATTAAATTTAACGCGAATTTTGGATTCTTAATAAAACCGCGAGTTTTGGATAAGCAAAATAAGGCAAGAAATGTCATTCTGAGCGACCGAAGGGAGCGAAGAATCTCTGGCTAATTCTTTCTTAGCCGGGGTTTTGCAGAGATTCAGCCTGCCCTGAGCTTGCCGAAGGGTCGCACAGCTTTGCTTCGCGCCGCTGCGCTCCTCAGAATGACAGGCATGCTTTTATCCAAAACTCGCCTTAAAAAGGAAACGCTCGCATCATGGCCTTAAAACAAGTTTTGGAAATTTACGAGATGCTGGACAGCGCAAAAGCAAACGGCGAGCAAGTGGCGGCCTTGCTGCGCGAGCGCGGCGTGGCCGATGCAGTTTCCATCCACATTGAAGGCAAGACCGGCGGCACAGATTTTGTGTCTGGCAGCCTGCCCGGAGATGGCTCTGGCCCAACGCTGGGCATCATTGGGCGGCTGGGCGCCGTGGGCGCGCGGCCCGCCCAAATTGGCATGGTCTCGGATGGCGACGGGGCAGCGGTTGCGCTGGCGGCGGCCCTCAAACTGGCGGATATGGCCGCAAATGGCGATGTTTTGCCGGGGCGTGTGCGCTTTGCCACGCATGTCTGCCCAAACTCGCCGGTCATCCCGCACCAGCCCGTGCCGTTTATGGATTCACACGTGGACATGGAGACCATGAACCGCCACGAAATCCATCCAGATATGAGCGCCATTTTGACGGTGGACACCACGCGGGGCAACCGCATTATTAACAAGCGCGGGTTTGCCATCAGCCCAACGGTGAAAGAAGGCTGGATTTTGCGGACGAGCGAGGACTTGCTGAGTTTGATGGGCCACGTGACCGGCCAGTTGCCGGCGGTGTTTGCGCTGACCATGCAAGACATCACGCCATACGGCAACGGGGCGTATCACCTGAACAGCATTTTGCAGCCCGCCACGGCCACCTCTGCGCCGGTGGTGGGCGTGGCGCTCACGGCGGAGGTGGCTGTGCCGGGGTCGGCCACCGGCGCATCACAATTGTTTGATATTGAGCAAGCCACCCGCTTTTGCATTGAAGTTGCCAAGGGCTACACCCGCCGCCAGTGCCGTTTTTACGACGAGGCCGAATACGCCAATCTTGTTGCGCGGTATGGCTCAATGGCGCGGCTTCAGGGGTTGGGCGCGTCCACGGGCGCATAATGCGCAAGAAAAACAAACGGCTTCCATTTGCGAAATGGAGACCGTTTTGCTTTGCAGCATCTATTCGCATCTATCCGCATTTATCCGCGCTTGCGCAAAAAATTGTCAATCACGGTTGCAAATTGAATGGGCGTTTCTTGCATGGGGTAATGCCCTGCGTTGCTCATCACGTGCAGTTCGGCGTTGGGGAACCACTGCATGATCGTTCCTTTCACCGCATCGGTGGGCACGCCCGCGTCATGCTCGCCGGTTATCGCCAAAAATGGTGTTTGGCAGCCCTGCACATCGGCAGAAAAATCTTCGGCTTGCCACATGTAAAAGTATTCGCGGAAGGCGTCTGGCGTGGTCGTGCGTAAACTGTCGGCAATCATGCGCTGTTCCCACACTTTTGTGTTGCGGTTGCCGGTTGTAATTTGGCAGATGGCGCCCCGGTTGGCCGGAACTTCCCACGCCGTGCTAAACAACTTAAACGTTCCCTCATCCATGGGGATGGCGATGGCGGGCACAGGCGTGACGCCCACGCAACTTTTTACGCGGCCAGCATTATGCGCGGCGATAAACTGCGCTGCTTTACCCATCATGGAATGCCCAACGTAGTGAAACTTTCCCCAGCCCAATGAATCGGCCAGGGCAACCGCATCCGCGGCAACCTCGGCGTTGGTGTGCTTGCCTGCGATGTGTTTGCTGCCGCCATAACCGCGCGGGTCGGCAAAACACCAGGTGAAGGCCTCGCCATCCAACCAGCGATACACCGGCTCAAACACGGTATGATCGCCCAGCCAGCCGCCCATCAGCATCACTTTTTCGGGGCCGTGTCCAATCAGTTCGTGAGCAAGAATGTTTGACATGAATACACCTCCATTGGTTGTATGGCGGCATTATCTGCCTGTTTTGCGAGATTGGCAATGTAATGGCGTGAAGCGTGTTACTTTGCGGAGGAAGCGCCAAACGCGCCAACAATCATGCATGGTGCGTTTATTTCATTCAGCGCTTTTACTACTTCTACGTAAAAGCCAATCAGACCGTTCATCAAGCAGTTCCTCCAAGGTAATACCGCGCAATGGCGTCGCCCAAGCCATAGCGCGCAGATTTATCTCGCGCTGAGTGGCGTTGGGATACTTCTCTCGAAACGCCCCGCGCAGGCCAGCCATCATCCACTCGCTGGCCTCCATCATGGCCCAATGACGGCGCTCAATGGGAATGCGCGCCAAAATTTCCTATTGTTGGGTGTCAACCGGGTCAAGATCCGCCAAATCAAATGGTTTCTTTTCGGTCATGGCTGTTTCATCGCATGATATGCCCATTTGCTTAAAACATGCAATTATTTCTTCTTCTTGCCCTTCACGCCAACCTCATTTGCATTAACCCCCGCCTGACGCTCCAGCGCCTCACGCAGATACTTGCCGGTGTAGCTGTCCTTCGCTTTAGCGATCTCCTCCGGCGTGCCTTGCGCCACCAGCGTGCCGCCGCCATCGCCGCCTTCCGGCCCCAGGTCAATAATCCAATCGGCCACCTTGATGATGTCCAGATGGTGCTCAATCACCACCACCGTGTTGCCATCGTTCACCAGTTGCTGAATCACCTGAATCAGTTTGTTCACGTCATCTTGATGCAGCCCCACCGATGGCTCATCCAGCACGTAGATGGTGCGCCCGGTGGCGCGTTTGCTCAGCTCGCGGCTCAGCTTCACACGCTGCGCCTCACCGCCAGAGAGCGTGGTGGCCGGCTGGCCCAGCCGCACATAGCCAAGGCCCACCTCGGTCAGCGTGTCCAGCTTGCGCGCCAGCGATGGAATATCCTTAAAAAACTCCATCCCCTCGGTCACGGTCATATCCAGAACCTCGGCAATGTTCTTGCCCTTGTATTTCACCTGCAAGGTCTCGCGGTTAAAGCGCGTGCCTTTGCACGTGTCGCAGGTCACGTAAATATCGGGCATAAACTGCATTTGAATTTGAATCTGCCCCTGCCCCTCGCACGCCTCGCATCGCCCGCCCTTGACGTTGAAGCTGAACCGCCCGCTCTTATAGCCGCGTATTTTGCTCTCTGGCAGTTCGGCAAACAAATCACGCAGGGGTGTCCACAAACCGGTGTAGGTGGCGGGGTTGCTGCGCGGCGTCCGGCCGATGGGTTGCTGGTCAATGTTAATAATCTTGTCCAGCGCGCTGTCTCGCGGGGCAAGCCTGCGCCCCTGCCCGTCCATATCCACGCCGATGATGCCATCCATCTCGCCCGCTTTTTCCATCGCCCCGTTCAGCACAGCGGCGCATTTTTTGTACAGGCATTCCACGATGAGCGATGATTTGCCGCTCCCGCTCACGCCGGTGACCACCACCAGCTTGCCCAGCGGAATCTCAACATCCAAATTTTTGAGGTTATTTTCTTTGGCCCCTTTAATGGTGATGGATTTGCCATTGCCCGCGCGGCGTTTGGCGGGCAGCGCAATTTGCTTGCGCCCGCTCAAATATGCCCCCGTGAGCGAGTTTTTGTCTTTGCTAATCTGCGCTGGCGTGCCGATGGCGACCACGTTCCCGCCATGCTCGCCCGCGCCCGGCCCCATGTCAATGATCCAGTCGGCGGCGCGCATCGTGTCGTCATCGTGCTCCACCACCAGCACGGTGTTGCCCAGGTTGCGCATGCGTTGCAGCGTGGTAATCAGCCGCGCCTGATCGCGCTGGTGCAAGCCAATCGAAGGCTCATCCAGCACATACAAAACGCCCATGAGCTGCGACCCAACCTGTGTTGCCAAACGAATGCGCTGGCTCTCGCCGCCGCTCAGCGTTGTGGCGCTGCGGTTAAGTGTGAGGTAATCCAGACCCACATCCACCAAAAAGGTGAGCCGCGCCCGAATTTCCTTGATGATTTGTTTCGCAATTTTTTGCTCGCGCTCACTCAAGACGGAAGACGGAGGACGGGCGACGGACTTAGCCGTCTTCCGTCCTCCGTCTTCCGTCTCACTCTCATCCAACGAACTCACCCACCCCAGCGCGTGCCCAATGCTCATGCCGGTCACTTCGTCAATATTTTTGTCTTTCACCCGCACAGCCAGCACCTCTGGCCGCAGGCGCTTGCCGTGGCAGGTTGGGCATTCGCGGTGGCTCATAAATTCTTCCAGCTTGCCGCGCACGTAATCGCTGGTGCTGTCTCGGTAGCGCCGGTTCAAGTTGGGAATCACGCCCTCCCACGTCGTTTCGTATTGGTGCATGATCCCCGCGCGGTTCTGGTATGTCATGCGAATGCGCACCTGGCCTTCGCCATGCAGCAAATTTTTGCGCTGCTTGTCGCTCAAATCGCGCCAGGGCACATCGGTGGGGATGGCGTAGTGGCGGCACACGTTTCCCATCAACTGCGCCAAATACGATTCCTCGTCGGTCGCCGTCATGGGCACAATCGCGCCCTCGTCAATCGTCAAATCCGGGTTGGGAATGATGAGCGCGGGGTCAAATTCGCGCTTGCTGCCCAGCCCCTGGCATTCCGGGCACGCCCCCGCTGGCGCGTTGAAAGAGAACAGCTTTGGCTCAAGGTCTGGGTAGCTGATGCCCGTGGCGGGGTCAACTTTTTTCTCGCTGAAGAGAATATCGCGAAACCCAGACGATGGACGATGGACGATGGACGATGAGGGCTGACCATCGTCCATCGTCTGTGGTCTATCGTCCCTTTCTTGCACCATCGCCACGCAAAAGCCATCACCCAGCTTAAGGGCGGTCTCAACCGAATCGTTCAAGCGCGTTAAAAATTGCGCCCGCTCGGTTGCGTCCTCCGTCTCTGGAATCACCAGGCGATCCACCACCACCTCAATGTTGTGTAATTTGTAGCGGTCGAGTTCAATTTCCTCGTTCACATCGCGCACCTGGCCGTTCACGCGCACGCGCACAAAGCCCTCTTTGCGCACATCTTCAAACACATTTTGGTGATGGCCCTTCTTGTCTTTGATGACCGGCGCGAGAATTTGAGTTCGCGTGCCGGGTGGCAACACCGCAATCTGATCCACAATATCTTGCGCGGTTTGGCTGGTCAGCGGCAACCCCGTGACCGGCGAATACTGAATGCCAATACGGGCAAACATCAAGCGCAGGTAATCGTAAATTTCCGTGACCGTGCCAACGGTAGAGCGCGGGTTGTGGCTGCTGCCCTTTTGGTCAATGCTGATGGCTGGCGAAAGTCCTTCGATATGATCCACATCCGGCTTTTCCATTTGCCCCAAAAACTGCCGCGCGTAGGCGCTCAGGCTTTCCACGTAGCGGCGCTGGCCCTCGGCAAAAATGGTGTCAAACGCCAGCGAGGATTTGCCGCTCCCGCTCAACCCGGTGATGACCACCAGCTTGTCTCGCGGGATGTCTACGTTGATATTTTTGAGGTTGTGTGCTCGCGCCCCGCGCACGGTGATGTTGTCTTGGATCATGTTATTTTTCCAACATGGTCAGACCTGTCAACTCTGTTTATCCATGTTTTAATTTCCACCATCCAGTCTAGCACAAACGTTCGGAATCAAAAAGGAATTTTAAGCAGAGACGCAAAATTTTGCGGCAGGGTTTAACAGAAAATGCGTGGGCAAATGCAGGGTTGATGGAAAGCAGCGTTTACAAACTTGCGCCGCCCTGGGTTTTGGCGCGGCGTTCTGCCCAAACCCACAACGCGCCAATGCCAAGCGCAAGAAAAAGCAACTGAGTTGCGCGCAACCCCAAAACGAGCGAAACATCATCCGCCCGGAAGCCATCCACAAAAACACGAATAAAAGCGTAGCCTGCCAGCGCCAAAAGCGCGGCTTGGCCAGATGGCTTTTTGGCGCGCCAAAGCGCCAGCGCCAGCGCAAACGTTAAAACAATTTCGTATACCTGCATCGGATGGCGCATCTCGCCCCAAACGTTTGCCGCCCAGGGCAAGGGTGTGGCCGTGCCAAACACGCTGCCATCAAACCACGTGCCCAGCGCAAGCGCGGCGGCAAAAACCAGCGCGGGGATGGCTAATGCGTCGGCCAACGCCCAGCCAAAAATGCGTTTGCGCCGCGCATACCAAACCCCAAACGCCAGCGCCGCAGGTATGCCCGTAAACGATGATAACGCCGAGACGCTGGGCGCAAACGCCGAGAGCGGCTCGCGGGCGTAGGCCGAAAGGTTGAGCAAAACATACCCCAGCCGCGCGGCGGCCAGCCCAACCAGCGCGGCATAAAACACCATGTTGCCAACAAAATCTGCATTTAAGCCAAAACGACCAGCGCGTTTGTTGGCGATGATCGAAGCCAGCACAAACCCAGCCAGAATAACAAAGGGCTGCGCTTGAACGGTGAACGGGCCAATGCTGATAAACGGCTGCATTATTGGCTGAGCATCGGCGCGAGTTTACTCTCAATCAACGCGCGGGTCATGGCGCCGCCATATTCGGCGTGTTCAATCACGCCTTCGCGGTTGATAAAAAACGAGGTGGGCAACCCGGCCACGTTGTAGGCGCGGGCGGTTTTGCCATCGCTGTCCAACACAAAATTCAGGCTGTAATTGCTGGCTTGTTGAAATGCCTTTACCAGCGAGACATCTTCCAGTTGATTCACCCCAACCACCACCAGCCCCTGCGCCTCGTGCTCGGCTTGGGCGGCTTGCAGGGCGGGCATCTCTGCGCGGCAGGGTGGGCACCACGTGGCCCAAAAATTAACAATCACAACCTTGCCTTTCAAGTCGCTCAGCGAGAGGGTTTTGTCATCCAATGTTTTGAGCGCAAAATTTGGCGCAAAAGCCCCAGCGCGGGGGGCGGTTGGGCGCGATGGCCCAAGCACGGGCACATTTTGCGGGCCAATCGCTTGCGCGGCGGGCGCACCTTGCTGAACCGTGGCCGGTTGCGGGCGCGAGATAAATACCCAAGCCAGCCCCAGCACGGCGGCCAGCGCGATCAGTATGCGTATTGCTTTCATTGCATAGTGTTGGATGTAAAAACACACAGAAGATTACGTCAAAATGATATCCCAAGCGTTGTTTTGGACATCCGCCTCATCTTGTATCATCCTCCAAATACAGAAATGCGAACACTTGAGATAACCTTGTTATTGGCAATTGTGAGCGCGTGCCTTATGTGGGCTTTTTTACCGAACAGAGCAAACTGGGCGCGGTGGCTGGGCTTGATTCTCTTGCTTATGGCGGCTGCTCAAATTGTTTTTGAAGGGCCGCGCTGGCAAATATATCCCGCTTATGGACTGGCGTGTTTATTCGGCTTTATTTTTCTGTTTGGATTACCCGTGCGATCTTTGTTTGCATTGCCTTTGGGGATATTGACACTCATTTCTGCTTCTTTGCCCGCTGTTTTTTCCATCCCGCATTTGCCACACCCCACCGGGCCATATCAAGTTGGCACGCTCACGTATGAGTGGATGGATGCATCGCGCCCGGAGATTTATACCGATGACCCCAATGATCGCCGGGCGTTGATGGTGCAAATTTGGTACCCGGCAAAACCAACCCCAGGCGCGATACCCGCCGCATACATCCCCGATGCGCGAGCGCTTCAGCCATTGGCGCAGCTGCTGCATCTTCCGACGTTTACGTTGAATCACTTAACCTATGCGCGGGGCAACGCCATCCCCAGCGCCAGTGTGGCCGATGCGCAACCCAAATACCCTGTGCTGATTTTCTCGCACGGGCGAGGCGGTTACCGCCAGCACAACACATGGGAAATTGAGGAATTGGTTTCGCATGGGTACATCGTCGCCGCCATAGATCACACCTATGCCGCCAGTGGCGTTCTTTTTCCAGATGGCCGCTTGGTTCCAATGGATGCGCGGATGACAGAGCGCGGCTTTATAAACAGCGTCATTCCGTATTTGGCTCAAGATGCCAGCTTTGTTCTAAATCAGTTAATTGCCATCAATCGGGTTGACCCAAACGGCATTTTGGCTGGGCGCTTGGATACAGAACGAGTTGGCATATTTGGACTTTCATTAGGCGGAAGCACATCTTCTCAAGCCTGCCACGATGACCTCAGGTTTAAGGCGTGTGTTGTGATGGATGTGTGGATGGTTGGAGATGTCTTGCGCGATGGCGTAAAACAACCCACGCTGTTTTTGACCCGCGATGCGGCATCTATGAAGCAAGAAGGTTGGACTCAAGCAGATATTGATGAAACTTTAAATACCATGCAGGCGGTTTACGAAAAGTTGCCGGGCGATGGCTATTTTGTTCAAGTGCCGGGCATGTTCCACACAGACTTTTCTGATGCGCCTTTGCTTTCTCCGCTCACCCGCGCCATTGGCCTCACCGGCCCAATTGACCCCGCTCGCGCACATGCCATCACAAGCAAATACACGCTTGAGTTTTTTGACCGTTATCTTTCAAACAAACCGGCTCCATTGCTGGATGGCAAGATTGATTTCCCGGAAGTGATATTTCGCAAGCGCTAGGCGAAGCGCAAGCCAAAACAAAATCACATACAACTGCTTGGGCCCATGCGCGCCAAAGGTGGGGGCAACTCAATATCTGCCGTGCGCGATGGCACGATGATAAAAATGAGGTTCGCGCCCTGCGCCGCCCAAATGAGGGCTGGCCGCAACATGTTTGCGCGGAGTCAAACTGCACCTGCCAGCCCTGTTTTCCATACCCTCACAACGGCCATGCCCGCTTCTGGGCGCACGGCTTCAACAAGAAAAGTGACAAACCAGTTTGCGCTTTTACTGCACCATCACACTCAGCGTAAAACGGCCCGTCCACGGCTCGCTGGCCATGGTGTGCTGACCCAGATAAATGATGTAATCGCCGGTCTTGGGCAGCTCAATCGTGGTTTGGCCGCTCACAAACGGGCCATCGCCGCCGCCATTTGGGTAGGTGATGCCGCCGCGCATATAGCCATCGCCCAAAAACGAGAGATACATTTTTTGCCCGGCGCGGGCTTTGACCACGTAAAACCGCTGGTCTGGGGTGCGGGTGAGCCGCCCGTTAACCAGCGCGCCAAACGCCCCCGCCGCAAAACGAATGCGAATGGGGCAGCTTGCGTCTGTGCCCAATCCGCGCGGGCAGGCCACTTTGGGTGCAGATGGGGCGATGGGTGATTCAGACGACTTGGGCGGCTCCGAACCTTGCGGCCATTGCGCCGCCGCCGCTGGCATTGAGGTGGTCAACG